>JADHWM010000088.1 GCA_016783485.1 Candidatus Bathyarchaeota archaeon | reverse complement strand
CCATGTCCCTGAAGAAGATCCGCATCATCCGCATCCTGCCGTTGTTTGCGAGGGCGTTGAATGTGGCCTCGAAACGGGCCGTGTCCCTCTCGACCTCGTCGAACTCCCGCCTCAGGGAGCGCCTGTCCCAGGCCCTCGCCTGGAGGGGTATCTCCCACAGGACCTTGCCGTCCTCCTCGAGCTTCAGTTTCAGCATCGCCGAAGATTCTCCTTACCATTCGGTAAGTTACTGAACGGTAATTACCGAAAGGTAACTTATAAACATTTTTCCACATCCGGCCCTCACGTTTAAAGGACACTGATGAAAAAACGCACGGCAGACAACGTCCACAAGGCTTACGTCGAGGAGGCGATGGACCACGGCATCTGGGAGAGGAGCACCACGTACCAGATCTGCACTGTCTGCGGCTACGTCGCCGACGGAGGGGCCCCGGATAGCTGCCCGGTCTGCGGGGCGGATCGCCCCCGGTTCCAGGGTGTGGACTAGGAATGGATCGCTCGAAAATCAGCTTTTCCCTCTACGACGGGATCGGAGGATCGTGACGGCGGAGGAGTGGGAGCACCGCCTCCTGGACTGGAACCCTGCGCAGGTGCACGTCACCTTCCCGTCCCTCGCGACGACGCTGTAGGTCCCGTGGTTACCGATCACGTTGTACCTGTCACCGTCTAGGCGCTCCACCCGGCCTGACTCCAGCAGCCTCAGGGCCTTATCGATCATGACCTCGACGTACAAAGCGCTCACTAGTACATTCGGGGGGCTTTATCTAAACCTTGTTTCGTACTGGTTGAGTGCCCAATGGCCCTTGGCGTCACGTTTATCAGTGACTCGCCGATACAGAATGTGAAACGCCATGCCCGCGAAAAGAAGCATGAAGCAGATCGAGAGGCAGCAGAGGCGGAAGGATAAGGAGGAGGCCCAGGAGAAAGGGAAGGAGAAGGGGAAGTTCGAGAAGACCATCGGCGCCCTGGACATCCCCGAGATGAGCAGCGAAGAGCTCATGGAGCAGCTGGGGAAGATGAAGGCCATCACCCCCACCGGGCTCGCGATCCACTACAACCTGAAGGTGAGCACAGCGAAGAAGCTCCTCGAGGACCTCAGGGAGCAGAAAGTGGTCACCCTCGCCTCCAGGAGCCGCAACCTCAAGGTCTACAGCCTGACTGCGCCTAATACCTAAATAGGCGTTGGAGCTCATTCCACAAACGCTCGCGTATCGATGTGTGTTCAGGTTCAATAATGGATCATCATAGCGATTATAAATTATTCAGTCCAATCATCACATAAAACGTGAAGTTCATCCCACCAATCATCGTATGAGATTTCAGGTTTTTTCAACAAGACTTCTACACCCGCCACAATTTCTTCTACGAGTATTCTACCTTCTCCCTCGCTGATTTTTGGATAATGTAACCCTTTGAAATATTTGGTTAAAAAGTTGGAGAGCTTGTTCAAATCCATTCCGAGTCTAAATATAATGAGTAATTACACTCATTTGTAGTTAACGAGTGTCCTACCTTCACCTCAAGGTCTACGCCCTCACTCAATAGCGAGACAGCAAAAACGCAAGTGCACATTTTACATATCTACGTTCCCTTTATCCTTGAGCCTGTCTTTCGGACTAAGAGTAGTCATCCCTTTCTGATTGCATTCAGGACAGACTAACTTCCACACTGGAGTATCGGTCCATTCAACATCTACATATTTTTTACAGTGACCACACCAGGCCTTCTGATCTTCATATGTTGGTGGTTCGCCATATAGTAGAAGCGCCGTTGTTAATACCGAGGCCCAATGAGCTGTATAAGATGCGACTTCTTCTTGCCATGAACCAGCCTCAAAAGGAGTTTCAAAAATAACGGAAGCAAACTGATCTATGCCATGGCTTATGCTTCGTTTAGCAAATAGTAATTTGATAGTTTTATCTCTTAACGTGATTTGTATTCTATTTAGTGGGAGAAAATCAATATTAATAATATCCTTAAGAAAATAAGAATTGCTAGAATCTTCAATCATTAATCTCTTATTTGTTAATATTAAGGAGCCTTTAACGTCCTTCGATAATGCTGCATTCCAACCAGTTTCAGATTTTTTTAAAATCTTTTCACCATCATCATTAGCGCCCATCTATTTTCATCTGTTACAACCTCTTAAAGGATAAAAAGGGGGCACTTAATAATGCTTCAAGAAAAGGGTTGTTGCTGGATTACACGATAGACCTTAAGATCTACTCCCTCGCCCTATAGCAAGATAGTAAAAACCCAAGTGCATGAGCTATCCCTGAACTCGAGACAGGTTATATTTTCTCGATTCTGATCCTGGCTCCGCCTTTGAGACCCTGAAATAGTTCGAGGTTCTCGGAGACCGTCCCCAACTTGTTGACGGGCCCGTAGGGCTTCGAGTCCTGGAAATAGATGACGAGGGAGTCCTGCATCGGCCAGTACGCGATGTCCCCTGCCTTCACCGAGCCCACCGCCTTCTCCGCCCCCCGCCGGATCCCCAGGATCATAGAGAGCCCCCCGCCCCTGACGTGGGCCCTCCCTTTTAGCGGTAGCTTGCCGAGGATCGCCCCGACGGTGAGGGGGGCGAGGATTCTCACGATCTCCCCTTTGGCCTCTCCCAAACCCTCAACAACGATCTTCACCGTGGTCCTCGAGACGCTTTCAGCCAACTCGGATCCCTTCCGTGGCGTGAAGGACGATCTTCTCCGCGATGTCGACCCCCGTCACGGCCTTGAGTGCCTGCCATCCCGGGGAGCCGTTCGCCTCCAGGACCACAGGGCCTCGCGGTGTCTCCATGATGTCGACCCCTGAGTAGTCTAGCCCCAGTGCCTCGGCGGCTCTGACCCCGAGGTCGAGGATCTCCTCTGGCACGGGCTCGTCCACCATCTTTCCTCCCTGGGCCACGTTGGTCTTCCACTCTCCAGGCCCCCCGTACTTGTAGGCCGTGGCCACGACCTCGCTCCCCACCACGAAGACTCTTAGGTCTCTCCCGGGGTTCTCGAGGTACTCCTGGACGATGAGGGGCATCCCCACCCTGCTCAGCATCTTGAAGGCGTTGTAGGCGATCTCCGGGTCGTCGAACTTGAGGCTCCCCTTCCCCATGCTGCTGAGGATGGGCTTGTAGACTGAGACCCCCATCTCCCGGCTCCGCCTGTAGGCCCTCTCCATGCTCTCCGTGGTGTAGGTGGTCGCGATGGGCAACCCCGCCCCGGAGAGGGCATACTGGGTCGAATACTTGTCCCGGGCCCTCCTGAAGCTGTAGGTGGGGTTCACCACCCTGATCCCCGAGAGCTCCATGTGCTCGATCATGCTGATGCGCCGGGTGAGCTGCTCGCAGGTCCCGGGGCCGAAGCTCCGGACGAAGCAGACGTCCACGTCGGTGATCTCGTCGCGGTCGAGCCAGAACCGGGAGGCCTCGTTGGAGATCTCTGAGGAGACGTCCATGATGCTCCCGGAGGTGACTTCGTGTCCCAGCCTGGCTGCGGTCTCTCGGAGCTCGACGCCGTTGGCGCTCTGGGATCCACCGTATAGGACTAGAACCTTCATGGATTGCATCCGATAATCAACACTCATGGGTTAAATAAATACTCGTTCGCTTCGGAAGGATCCCGCTCCGGAACGGGGAGAAGAAGGGTGCGAATAACCCGTTACTGCGCCCTGGAGCTCAACCCACCACTTTCTCGAAGACCCTGAGGAAGTTCCCCCCGAGGATCTTGGTTATCTCCTGGTCCGAGTAGCCCCGGGATACCAGGCCCACGGTGTAGTATGGCCAGTTGATCCAGCTGAGGGAGCCGAAGTTACGCTCGTCCGTGGCGTAGGGGAAATGCTCAGGCCTGAACCCCGACCACCACCCCGCGTAGTTGTCCCTCGTGGGCATGGGGGCGTCCGGGGGCATCTGGGAGGCCGGTATGTACTCGGCTTTGATCTTCGCGTACTCCTCGTGGATCCCCCGGGGGATGGGAGCAGCCCAGCCCTGGTCCGTCCCGATTCCCACGTGGTCGGCCCCGACGAGTTCGACGGCGTAATCGATGTGGTCCAGGAGGTCCTTGATGGTGGCGTTCCACCCTATGAAGTGGGGCACCCTGCAGATGCCCACGTAGCCCCCGGATTCGGCGACGGCGTGGATCTCCTCGTCGGATTTCGCCCTGGGATGGGCGTAGACCTCCTCGCAGCTCGCGTGGTTCGCGACCACGGGAGCCTCCGAGGCCTCGCAGGCGTCGAGGGTGGTCTGGCGCCCGCAGTGGCTGACGTTGACGAGGATACGGAGCTCGTTGAGCCTCTCCAGCACCTTCAGCCCGAATCGGGTGAGGCCGAAGTCGTACCTCTCGGTGCAGCCGGCCCCCACAAGGTTGTTGAGGTTGTATGTGAGCTGAACCTCTCTGAGCCCGAGGCGGTGGAAGAGGTCGAGGCGGTCAAGGTCCTGGTCCAGATCGCCGCTCTTGAAGAAGGGCTTCGGGTCCTGGGTGTTCCAGACGATGCCGTGCCTCCCCTCCGCCTTCGCTTGCCTCACGTCCTCGGCGCATGTCACGGGGACCAGCACGTCCCTGAGGGTCTCCATCTTGTACTTGTGGAAGTCGTAGCCCTCCAGACTCGAACCGCCTCCACCGGTGCTCATCACGGTAACCCCCGCGATCCCCCATGCCCGCTTGTAGGCCTCCTTTGCCTCGGGGTCGTATGCGTGCTCCTTCACCGCCTCGTATCTGAGGCGCCCCGGGAGGCCGTCGAACCTTAGGTGCTTCTCGGGGGGGTAGTACCTGGATATCCTGTCGGCGGGTCCCCTTGAGCGGGCGTAGGTCTGCCTGAGGCGCCCCTCGTCGTAGAGCTGGTTGATCTTCGCGGTGAGCCTATCGGAGTAGATGAGGGGGCCCCCCGGGGGGCCGAAGTCGAACACGATGGCCTCCCCGTGGACTCGGAGGCCCCTCTCCGTCTCCTGCTCGCTGGGCTTGATGATCTCGATGGCTCTCCTGTTAGCCTCGTCGATCTCTCTCTGGATGGACTCCCACAGCGTCAACTCTGAACCTCAACCCCACTTTCAGTTCTCATCTTAAATCATGCGGGTCGAATTGAAGGAGGGTCAGCCGGGCCGCTCCTCGACGAAGGGATAGATGTCCTTGGGGACGTTCTTGTAGTCGATAGTGGTGAGGTCCGCTATCCCGAGTCCAGGGGAGTCGATCTCCACGATAGACCCCGCGACGGTCTCGTAGAAGGCCCTGAAGTGGACCCTCGACTTGAGAGACATGATCTCGAGACTGTCGAAGTCGATGCCGAAGGCCGTGAAGCCTGCGTGGTCTGTGACCTGGTGGAGGGTTGAGCTTATCACCACATGGTTGTTGTCCCCCAGGTCCAGAACGGCTGTGGGCCCCAGGAGGGTCATGCTGCCCTTGCCCATGGGCCCCGCCTTGATATAGTCCCCGTCCCCCAGGAACTCGACCCGCCCGGTGAGCTCCAAAGGGTTCCCCGAGAGGTATTCGTACCCCCCGACCTTCACCGTCACGGTGTCCCCCACCTCGGCCTCGTCCATGACCTCCAGGACCGCCTTGGGGTCTTTGATGGTGGAGATGCCGAAGTTCTTCGCCCCCTGCTTGAGGAGCTGCTCCAGGACGTGGGTACCGTCCCCCGTGCGGTCGCTGTGATCCGCGATGATGACGGGGGTCTTCCCTTTTGCGACGAGTTTAAGGACCTTCTCGACTCCCTCCTTGGGCTTGGGGAGCTTCCTGCTCGCGAGGGGAACCCGGAGGCTCCAGACGAGGTCCGTCATGTCGTCAGCGATTCTCTCCGCGAGCTCCTGGTCGTCGTTGGTGAGGACTATCACGGTGAACCCCGCATCGGGGACGTCCGCGTAGGGAAACCCGGGCATAGATGACACCCATCGGGCGGTGGGCTCCTTCTCCTCCCACTCCTTCGCCCTCGCTATGATGTCCTTCATGGGGTGGGAGCCGGTGTGCTGGAAGACACCCGGGGAGATGACCCCCGGCTTCCTCAGTGCCATGGTGGGCTTGAAATCCCCCCGGACCGTCTCGAAGAGGCACTTGGCCGCGGCCAATCCGGTCTCCTCCGAGTCGATGTGGGGGAAGGTCTTGATGCTGAAGACCCCGTCCGCGGCGTCCACGATCTCCTGGTCCTCGTTGCCGTGCATGTCGAAGGTCACGAAGATGGGGATGTCCCCCACCGCCCTGCGGGCTCTCCGGACTATCTCCGCCTCGGGTCTCGGGACCCCCGTCGCCGCCATTCCCCCGTGGAGGGCCAGGAGGAGCCCGTCCAGCTTCCCAGCCTTCTTGAGCGCCTCCTCGATGCCCAGGGAGTACTTGTCGAAGCACTCCTGGGTCAGCCAGCTCCCCGATGAGCCGCCCCAGCTCTTCGCCGCGCTGAGGACCCCGACGAGCTCCACGTCGGACTCTTCCTCGGCCGCCTTGATGAACCCATTCATGTATGTGGGGATGCCCCTTACTCTATCCAGAACCTCCTCCCCGTGGTAGACCCCGCCCCGCTCGAAATCGTCGACCGTCGTCGGCCTGGGGCAGAGTGTGCACGTCTCGTGGGAGAAGCTCGCCACCGCAATCCTCATAATAGATCAAAAGCATCTGAGTCCATCATGTTCTAAAAACTATCCATCGGGTTCCGGAGCAAGCACTGGAAGACCTTATTTGACGGGGTCCGAGTCTCAATTCCTGGGAAAGGATCGTTATGCCTTTTTGCAGCAAGTGTGGCAAAGAGCTGGGAGCCGAAGACTTATTCTGCTCAGCGTGCGGCACGCCCGTGGGGGACACCATCCAGGCGATCCAGGTAGAGACCCTGGACATCCCCTATCCGGATGGGGGCTCGGCGAGGCTCGAGATCGTGGTCCGCTCCGCGGGGCGGATCAACGTCTCCAGAGGCGTATCCGAAAAATTCGTGGAGGGGACGGTGGAGTACGACGACTCCGAGCTCGCCCCGGTGGTCCGGGTCCAGGGGGACAGGGTGAGGATCGTCCAGGAGGAGAGGTTCGTGGTCCGGGTCAGGTCGAACCCCGTGAACCGCTGGGACCTCAAGCTGGGGGACGGGAAGCCCTTCTCCATGGATGTCAAATGCGGTGTGAGCATGGGGGACTGGGACCTCGGGGGCCTCCCCCTCACGGACCTCACCCTCCAGGCGGGGGTGAGCAACAACTCCCTGAGCTTCGATGCCCCCAACCCCGAGGCCCTCAGGCTCCTGAAGCTCTCCGCGGGGGCCGGGGACCTCGACGTCAGCGGCCTCCTCAACGCCAACTTCGACAGGATGAAGGTGGAGGGCGGGGTCGGGGAGGTGAGGCTCGGCTTCACCGGGAAGAGCCTCGACCGGGACGCGAGGGTGGACATCGGGGGAGGGGTCGGGAGCTTCAGGATCACCGTGGACGAGACCGTGCCCACCAGGGTCTCGGTGGAGGGGCTCGCCAGCGTGAGCGCCCACGGGGGCTTCCTCCAGACCCGGAGCAGAGGTTTCTCATTGGGAGGAGTCTACACCAACGACGCCTACGAGTCCTCCCAAAGCCCCAGCCTGAGGCTGGACATCAGGATGGGGGTCGGCAGCGTCAGCCTCGACACGACCCGTTGAGGTTCATCGAAGGGCATGTTGACGAGTGGGTATCCACCGCTTTTCTGATACGTTTTTGTTAGTGAGCATCCACACTTATACGTGGAGGGAAGGCAGTATGAGCCTTGACTTGTTTATTGCCATGGGCCTCTTCGCGTTCCAGTGGGCGCTCAACGCCAGATGGAACTACGTCCTGGCCACGGATTACCCGCCTCACCTCCGGGAGATCAACTTGATGCCCCGGGCCCTCATCGACAGGTTCGGCCCCGAGTTCGCGTTCCTCATCTCGCTGGGCGTTCTCTCCGTTGTTCTGTTGATAT
>JADHWM010000087.1 GCA_016783485.1 Candidatus Bathyarchaeota archaeon | reverse complement strand
GTGAGGCATGGGTTCTTCTCTGTTGACGGCGATCATGTGAGTTTTGAGTTTGGTCTACTCGTGTGTGGGGGAAGCGGCTGGTTGAAAAGCATCTCATCGGCCCTAAAACCTATAATTATTGAAAGGGCCTGCGCGCGACGGGTAAGGGCACTGTTCGCTGATTTTCCGGAGGGGGGGGCGCATCACCGCTTACGAGGAGTTACTTTATTTAAAAATAAAACTTAGATAATAAAAAAATAAGGAAATTTAATCACTCTAACATGGTAAAGTCGGGATATATGGGGAAAGCTCCAACCATCTCCATTATTTCTTTCCTAATTTTCTCCAGGATAGCCTTGTCTTTATAGTTATCAATGACTTTAGCTATGCACTGCGCGATAAATTTCATCTCATCTTCTTTCATGCCACGCGTAGTAACTGCTGGCGTTCCTAGACGCAATCCTGATGGGTTGAAGGGACTCGCCTCCTGGAAGGGTACGGAGTTCTTATTCAATGTGATATTGGCTTTATCCATGGCGCTCTGAAGCTGCTTTCCCTTACCCCCGAGTCCTTTAGGCCTCAGATCTATGAGCATCAAGTGATTATCAGTCCCATCCGTCACCAGCTTAACCCCCTGGGCCATCAACTCGTCAGCCATGGCTTTCGCATTTTTCACGATCTGATTTGCATAGTCCTTGAATTCAGGTTTCATAGCTTCTTCAAAGGCAACTGCCTTCGCCGCCGTCGTATGGTCATGGGGGCCTCCTTGGAGACCAGGGAATACCGCACTGTCGATTAATCGTGCAAGGTTCTTGTCGGTGTGGCTGTGATATTTATCATGAAGCCTGTCCTCTTTCTTGCACATGATGATGGCGCCTCTGGGCCCTCTAAGCGTCTTATGAGAGGTCGTTGTCACGACATCCGTGAAAGGAAAGGGCGAATCGTGAACCCCTCCAACTATCAAGCCCGCAATATGACTTATGTCAGAGAGATGATACGCATCCACCTCTTCACAAATTTCCTGGAACTCTTCAAAATATAACTTTCTAGGATATGCTGTGAGACTGGAAATTATCATCTTTGGTCTTTCTTTCAGGGCTATCTTTCGGACCTCATCCATATCGATCAATTCTGTGTCTTTATCAACAGCGTATGGGATGGCCTTGTATTGAATGCCCGAGAAATTGACTGGGCTTCCATGGGTCAGATGTCCGCCACAGCTCATATCCAACCCCATGAATTTATCACCCAAATTTAGGAGAGCGAAGAAAACTGCCTGGTTAGCCGGAGAACCAGAGTAGGGCTGCACATTAACGTGCTCGGCTCCAAACAGTTTTTTTGCCCTGTCGATAGCTATTTTTTCGATAGCGTCCACAAATTCCTGTCCGCCATAATACCTTCTCTTGGGGTATCCTTCGGAGTATTTATTGGTGAAAACAGAGCCCATGGCTTGCAGAACTGCTCTGGATACGAAGTTTTCAGAGGGTATAAGCTCAACACCGTTCTCTATTCTGTTGAGCTCCTGTAGGATTAGATCATGAGTTTCAGGATCAATTTCTTTTATGTGAGTCATCATCACGGTTTCATCAGACCTGATCAATATATTCAAGTTAAAATGTTTTTGGAAAAAATATAGACTATGCACCAAGTATACTTTGGTGAACTGTATCTCTATTGGATATTTGTTTTATTGCCTTTCTGGCCCTTTCGCTGAGGACGAAAACTTGTTTCCTGCCTCTTCCCCTTAAAAGTTAAGCTACGTCTGATTAGTTTTCCTATCACAGATCTAGGTGAGACTGAGGCTGCTAGTTTACCCCTATCAATCATTTCAAGCTCTACCAAATAGACATTTATCGAGGATGTATACGGTTCGGTGAGCAGGGTCCGCGTTTTTCAATCTATTGTTGAGGCCGGGGAGATCCATATCACAAGTCTGAGCAGGAAGACCAATCTGAATCACACCAGCAACTCATATACAAATCATGCACGATATAGCATAATACCCCGTGTAAAGCACAATACATCATAAACACCGTAAAAAAGCAAAAGAAGGCATAAAAACTTACAAAAGATGTTTAAACATTTATATACTGTAGTCGATCCCTTTCAGAGAGGTGTATATTTGAAAACCGAAGTTTCTCAAGCACTCGAGGAAGTTCGCCCCAGCCTCCAGGTAGACGGAGGAGACGTCGAACTCGTCGACATAGAGGACGGGGTTGTCAAGGTGAGGCTCTTAGGCCACTGCGCCGGATGCCCAATGTCCCAGATGACCCTCAAAATGGGCATCGAGAACTACCTCAAGAAGAAGGTGCCCGGAGTCAAATCCGTCGAGTCAGTCCAGTGAAATCAGGCACGATGCTGCTCATAAACGAACTCGAGAGGGCCAAATCCTACGGGGATATCTTCTCCCTTGTAAAAAAGGCCGTGAAAAATACGCTTAAAGAGCACAGGGTAGGCCTGATGCTCTACCTGGGCAACCTCCCCATGAACGTGGGGGCGTTCCACCCCATGGGTACCAACGACATCGTCTTAAACCGTAAACTCTTGAAGGCAGCCGCTGACACGAGGACAAAGTGGAAAGCATACGCGTTCTCAATCCTCCTCCACGAATACCTCCACACCCTGGGCTACATGGATGAGAGACGGGTGCGGGGCCTAACATACCGGATCTGCATGGACAACTTCGGGAGCGACCATCCCGTCACCGACGCCTCAGTCTCGGGTCCCTGGGTCAACCTTAACCCTGAGGCTTTCGAGTCCATCGGAGAAGAGATGGAGCTGGAGCGGGTCAGGGATTTCGAGAGAATCGAAAGCGGCTACATCATCTGAGAATCCCAACAAATACTTTTGTTTCTCATTCTCTTTCATCGAAGATTCTGATGAGTTCGTCCTCTCTAATGCATAATGGACAATCGAGGCGCTTGTTGTATCCGTGAGGGTAATCTTCGACGAGGCCGTGGACTCCGCATTTGAATGCATAGAAGGGTAAAGGTCCTTTCCAACCGGGCTGTCGACGATGGCCGATGTAAGTGTACCCGAACAACTTTAGTTGTAGACGTCTAAAGAGAGGAAGGCTCAACTCCGAGCCACGCCTGTTATCGATGACACTTTCATGGAAGCGTGGATGATCCGCTGTATTCCCGTCAATATCTTCGAGATCGCCGATTTCGCTGATTTCACCGGAAGACTGATTGTCCCTTGGCACGCTGAACTCCGGCCTGAAATCATGGTGATACCTGATTTTGCTTCTGTGACCGTTAAGAGGAAGTAGAAGTAACAAGTATCGAGGATTTACGTGCTTAAGATGCATCTGAGCCGGAAAATGTTTTACACGATATCATCCTATTCTAACTCGATCTGAATGGCAAGAGAGAAAGTTGGAGACTTCCAGTTCGGGGACGAGACCCACGACCTCATGCGGAGAGATGGTCTATTCCTCGTGGCAAAGGGGAAGGATGGGCCAGTCAACGCGATGACCATCGGCTGGGGGCTCGTCGGGACCATGTGGAGGAAGCCTTTCTTCATCGTCGCGGTCAGGCTCTCCAGGCACACCTACAAGCTCTTGGAGGAGTCCCACAGCTTCACCGTCTGCCTCCCCTCGAAGGGGATGGCCGAAGCTCTAGATTTCTGCGGGACAAAGTCCGGTAGAGACTACGATAAGTTCAAAGAGCTCGGACTCACGGCTAAGAAGGGTCTCCAGGTTGAGGCGCCCTATATCGAGGAGTGCCCAGTGCACTACGAGTGTAAGATTGCATTCAAGACCGAGGTGAAGCCCGGAGCTCTCCCAGACGAAATCGAGGAAGACGTCTATCCCAACAGGGACTACCACGTCCTCTACTTCGGGCAAATCCTGGGAGTCTATGCTACGAAAGACGCAGAGGACAAACTTCCTTGATTTCGGTATCTTCTCGGAGGTGACTGTTTGAAGGTTCTTATCGTCTACGACTCGAAATCCGGTAACACTGAAGCAATGGCGAATGCAGTCTCGGAGGGCGTCGAAGACGAGGGGATCGACGTGGAGGTTAAAAGAGTGGATGAAGCCTCCATCGACGATCTCCCGATGGTCGACGGTGTGATCCTCGGATCACCAGTGTACTATGGGCTTCCATCTGCGAAGATGAAACAGTACATCGACGAGTCTGTAAAATATCACGGGAAACTCGACGGTAAAGTGGGGGGCGCCTTCGCTAGCGCTGGTGGGTCTCACACTGGAGCTGAGACTACGATAATCGCATTGAACGAGGCCCTGTTCATCCACGGGATGGTGGTCCAGGGCACATCTGGGAGTAACCATTATGGTGCAGCTTCGGTGGGAGCCCCCGACGAGAAGGATAAGGAGAACTGCAGGAAGCTCGGGGCCAGGGTAGCACGACTAGTGAAGAAACTCAATAGCTGAACTAGCTATCTTATTTTAGCAACGAGCTCCACCAGGACATCAAGAAGAAGATCGTAACACTTCTCACGTTTTTCGATGTCCTCCTCACCTAGCTTGTCGAAGAAGCTCTTTTTCACGACGGGGTTGTCGCTTACGATATGGATCGATGCAGCTTTAATCCCGTAAAGGCTTGCGAGGACGTAGATCGCTGAGGTCTCCATCTCGATACCCAGCAGCCTTCTCGCACTCCACTCCTCGAGGAACTCCTTCGTCTCCGCTGCAAAGGCATCGGTGGTATAAATAGGGCCATAGTGTAGCCCCGTTTCGGTAGCCTTGAAAGCATTTTCGAGGACGGCTGAGATGGTCCTGAGGAGCCTGAAATCGGCGACAGCTGGATAAGCTTCATCAACAAAGTATTTAGACGCCCCCTCGCCTCTGATGGCGGCCGTCGGGACTATGATGTCGCCCACTCTGATCTCTGGTTGGAAGGCCCCTATCAGACCCGTGTAGATGATGCTCCTGCATGGGGTGAACCTGAGATAGTATGTGCAGTCGCTGGCCGCAGGACTCCCAATCCTAGAGTTGAGCACCGTACCCCGCGAGCCATTGAATTGCCCCGTGAATCCCGCGATGAACCCCCTGAACTCCTTCACATTATCCGCTTTCCCCTTGAGATCCTCAAGAGTTGAATCAAATGGTGTCAGGATCACGACCTCCGAGATATCCTCTGGCTCGCAACCGTACAGCGTCTTGGTGAACTCGCTCGGGCTCCCTTCAGGCATCATCCTGGCTCATGCCTCTCAACCACTACAATACAGGCCGTAATAATCCTTGCGAGAGGTGGAAACTATTATCCGCTCATCAACATATTAGGGCTGGGAACTGGTTTGAGGGTTGTCGACAGCGTCCTGGATCTCATCGGGAACACGCCCATGGTTAAGCTCAACAGAGTCACAAATGAGGGAATGGCTGATGTTTACGTCAAATGCGAGAACCTAAACCCCAGCGGGAGCCTGAAGGACAGAATCGTCCTCGAGATGATCAGGGAGGCCGAGGCGGAGGGGAAGCTGAAACCCGGGTACACGATCATCGAGGCGAGCACCGGGAACACGGGGACCGCGGTGAGCTTTGTGGGGGGCTACCTGGGGTACAAGGTGGAGATCTACATGCCGGAAGGCATGACCCTCGAGAGGATACGCCTCATGGAGTGCTACGGCGCCGAGGTCCACCAGCTTGAGCTTGAGTCCATCTCCGAGGACGAGAGCGTCGCGGGGGCCGAGGTTGAGATCGGGACGAGGCAGAGATGTCTGGAACTCGAGAGGACCCGACCTAAGACCTGGTGGGCCCGCCAGTTCAGTAACCCCGCCAACACGAGAGCGCATTACAAGACCGGACTGGAAATTTACTATCAAATGGAGGGCAGGGTGGACGCCTTCGTCGCTTCCATCGGAGTCGGGGGCACACTCTACGGTGTCGCCAAGGCCCTCAAAGGGGAGAATCCGGATGTCCGTATCGTGGGCGTCGAGCCCGCATCGGCCAACTATCCCATCAGCGAGGGGCACTATAGGATGCCGGGTTTCAGCGACGAGATCACGGGGGGCATCATCGAGGAGATGATGGAGAGCGGCATCGTGGACGAGGTCGTCAAGGTGACCAACCGGAACGCGATCGAGATGTCAGACAGACTGGTCAAGGAGGAGGGGCTATTCTGCGGGATCTCCTCGGGCGCCAACGTCTATCATGCCCTGAAGGTTGCCGCAGAGATGGGCCCCGGGAGAAGGGTCGCCACGGTGCTCCCCGATAACAGGGACAGGTATCTTTCCGAGAAAAAGTACACGACTTAGCCTGAAAACGTACCCGTGGCCTGTTCTTTGCTGACAATGTTGCGTATTGTCCTCGGTGTGAGCTCCACCCTGAAGTTCGTGAGGTGCACGCGTTTAATTGCCCTGTTCGAGGCATCATCGACGTCGGGGATGACGTTCAGCAGCTTTTCTCTCTTAAGTTCCGCTACTCTTTGCTGAGCGGTTGTGTAAGGAATTCCGAGATCATTTGAGAGTTGAGCTATGTGCTTTGGCCCATCGAGGAGTATGCTGATCATTTCCAATGAATGGCGTTTAGATAGGGCCTTTAGCTGCCCTCGGATATCATCTATGATCCATTCCCCTCTGAAATCTTGATATTATGTAAATGAAGTATCGGATATTTAAGATACAATATATTCTGAAGGTACTAAATAGAACAATTTTCAGGTACGGTTTGCACGTACAATTTGTATCTTCAAACATTTCAAGTATCCAAAGATCGGTTTTCATATTCGAAAAAATGCAAATCTAAACTCTGCATGTATCTTGTCCGGGGGTACAATTGGGACACACCTCGCAACCGACCGACAAGAAACCCCTACGATGAGTGATTGCACATGACTGCTGAAAACGTCAACACCCGTATACTCTTTCTCAAAGAAAAGGAGAACAACTTCAAGCGAAGATCCTTCAAGACATCTAAAACAGTGCGTGGAAAACAAGATCCGAACATATCGGATCTACAGATTACCTGGCCTAAAATCGTGGAATACGCCGGCCTCTCAGAATACGAGGCAAAGGTATATCTAAGCCTGATCGGCCTCGGCAGCTCCAGAGCAAGGAAGCTCAGCATCAACTGCAAAGTTCCCAGGACCAAGGTCTACGGAACCCTGAAGAAACTAATCGAATACGGTCTAGTCATCGAGATTCCCGGGGTCCCCAAATGTTTCACCCCCATCTCTCCATTGAATGCGTTCGGCTCCACCGTGAAGAGAAACCTCAACAAAGCCCTCGACTTCTCCCAGATCCTAGAATCCCTGACGGATACCCATGAAACGAGCATGAAAGAGGCGTCCCCCCAGCAGAAGACATTGTGGTACATCGACAGCGACGACGACATTATAGGTAAGTTCCACGAGATTGTGAGCCAGGCCAAGGAGACCCTCGAGGTCGTAGCGAGCGCAGACGGCCTCACACTCTTCTTCAACTCAGCCCCGAATCTACTCGATCAGATGCAAAACATCGGGGTTGACGTGAGGATCTTCTCCCCCCTCGACCCCAAGGCGAACCCTCTTGCCAGAGAGCTATCTTACCTCTTCGACGTCAGAAAGGTGGATATATCCTCCCCTCTCCTGTTCGTCGACTCGGATCACAAGAGCTTCATCCTGGCCAAGGTCACCGACATCAACGGGGACGATCCCCTAGAGGCAGCGGTATTCTCCGACGACGAGAACCTCCTCTCCATCCTTCACCTCATCACCTCAAGCCTGATGAATGGCCAAGATTCCGGAGCAGCTCCCAAGATCGAGATGAGAACCTGAATTTTAAAGCAAAAGCGATAAGATATTAAACAGCTTATTAAAAATAAATTATAGCTAGGGCAATAACTCGGCAATCTCTTCGTCGGAGGCGTTCCTGCTTATTTCAACGACCTCATCGAGGGGCTGCAGGTGGCTCATATTCACCCGCCTGCGTCTAACTCCCGTGACCTCGGGGGG
>JADHWM010000022.1 GCA_016783485.1 Candidatus Bathyarchaeota archaeon | reverse complement strand
TGAGGCATGGGTTCTTCTCTGTTGACGGCGATCATGTGAGTTTTGAGTTTGGTCTACTCGTGTGTGGGGGAAGCGGCTGGTTGAAAAGCATCTCATCGGCCCTAAAACCTATAATTATTGAAAGGGCCCGCGCGGATCTATAACTTTGGGGAAACCATAATCCTGGAACATTTTAGACAAAGGTGCACGGGGTAACCCCTTCGACAACTTCACGCTGTCCTTGCCTCTGGTCTGCTGGCGACCGGCTGCTCTGCGGCGTAGGCTGCGAGGGCGAGGGCCCAGAACCGGTCATCATTCGTATGCTGGTGCAAGTGTGTACATTCAAGTAAAGCTTAATCGGTGATGCGCCCTTTCTAGCGCGTGGACGATCATGAGCTCAGAGAGTCATCGGTTCGATGTAGGGAGTTACGAATGCATCGCCATCAGCGACGGAACCTTTTCCTACCCCCAGCCTACCCAGAACGTCTTCATCAATTTCTTCGTCAACGCACCGGAAGACCGCTTGAGACGCGTCCTCAGGGACTATGACGTTGTCCCAGAGCAATGGCGGGAATATGTCAGCCCCTACATCTGCCTGGTCATCAGCGACGGGCGGGACCATGTGCTCGTCGACACGGGGGCAGGCACCATAGCCCCCACCACGGGCAGACTGATTCCCAACCTTGAGTCGGAGGGGGTCTCCCCTGAGGACATAGACACGGTCATCCTCACGCATGGGCACCCGGATCACATCGGCGGCACCGTCGATGACTCGGGCCGGCCGGCCTTCCCGAACGCAAGATACGTCATGTGGAAAGGCGAATGGGATTTCTGGACCTCGGAACCCGATCTGTCGGGACTCGGGATAGACGATCACGGCAAGGAAATACTGGTCAAGGTCGCAACAAACGCCCTCCATCCCATATCCGATCGACTCGAACTCATCGAACGCGAGGTGGAGGTCACCCCCGGAGTACGCGCTATCTCGGCTCCAGGGCATACGCCGGGCCACATCGCGGTCTCCGTGGTCTCCGACGGAGCCCAGCTGCTGCACATCTCGGACACGGCGTTACACCCCGTTCACCTGGAGCAGCCGGATTGGTGTTCGTCCGTCGCCTTCGATTCCGAGGAGGTTACGGCGTCCAGGCTTAGGCTCTTCGGCAAGGCCGCATCGGAGAAGGCGCTGGTGATGGCCACCCACTTTCCCTTTCCCGGTCTAGGTTACGTCGTGGAAAGTGGGGAAGGATGGAAGTGGAGACCCATATAGCGCCCCCGCGCGCAAGTCTTGAGCGGTGATGCGCGCTGAACTGTTCTTGCGATAGGACCGCTCATCGGCTGTATTTGATCCGCGGCGTAGGCTGCGAGGACTAGCCCAGAATCGGTGGCGCGCGTATGGGGTGTTTATGGGGGTGGTATTTAGTTGTGTTAGGTTTTGAATAGCTACTGAATTGCTTGAACGAGTGGAGTTCAGGGTTCTTTGTCACCTCCGACACGGGTAAGAAAGAGATAAAAACTCGCCTTTAGGTTTACATAAGCGTAAGCGATGAAGGCTACTTTATCAAATGGGGTTCTCAAATTCATCGGTCGAACTAAGCCCAGAGACCATAACATCTTCTTCTACGATTCACTTGAGAGTAAACATCTTCTCCTTTCCCAATATCTGAATAAAAGCCTCGAAAACAACAATGCTGCAATTTACATCTGCTCCGCGGAGACTCCCGATCAGATAAGGGACGCCCTGAAATATTTGATGCCCGTCGATGACAGGGAAAAAGAGGGAAGACTCCAGATAAAAAGTTATGACGGTTGGTACTTTGAAGACGGACGCGCAGATGCAATGAGGATAATCGGCAAATGGAAGAGCGCATACGAGGGCTATACTATGAGGGGGATGGGTCTCCGTGTTTCAGGGGATACTACATGCTTCTTCGTGAATGATATGGTTAGAGATCTGATGAGGTATGAGTATGCGCTTCACAGATTCCTTGATTTTCCATTTGAGGCTCTCTGTGCCTATAATATCAAGACGATTGTGGATACGGGTTATACTGAGGTTATCATGCCTCTTATGAGGGCACACGGAAACGCTTTGTTCCTCTCTCATGGTGGTAGCGTGATTCTAGAGCCTGAGGACACTGAGGATACCGACATCGAGGAACTGCTGAACATAGAGATTTGAGAAGAGTGCGTGCACGATTCATAGTTCGCTGCGAAGTCTGAGTTCATCACAAGAGTCATGATTATTAGTCAACTCAAGCAGTCTTTGCCCCGGGCCTGCTGGCGACCGGTTGCATTGCGGCGTAGGCTGCGAGGGCGAGGAAAAAAGCGGTCGCCGCGAACGTTTTTTGTGGAACAGTTATGGTTAATTCATTTTCTCGACGGATTGGAGTATCATTACCCTGTATCTTCTGGGCATCCATGAGCTGTGGGGTGTGGATCCTGTCCTATAGTAGGTGAGGCCCCTCACCCGTATTGTGTCACCGACTTCGCAGCCCTGTAAGATTCTTCCGGCCGGTCTCGTGTTGTTCCCGAAGATCCGGCCCGCTGGGTTGGACAGGTAGATGATCCTGATCCCGCCGTCCGATCTGGGGGCTTTGACAGTGTAGGCGCGGCCGAAGCTGGGCCCGCGCGATGAGGTAATCGCTGTGGAGCCGTAGGGGTCGGTCATCTGCTCAAGGGGGAAGTACTCTAATGATAGTGTCCCCTCGAGGCTGGCGTAAATGGGCTTCGTCAGGTATAGCGCTAGGGCGGCTAGGATTATGCAGGAAAGGATGATCGCGTTCTTCCTTGTCAATCTCATGGTGGTTCAGCCCATTGGCAAACGTAGGTGCTCTAGGATCGTCCCTGTCTCGGACTGTTCTTGATTGGACTATGATTAATTGTAAATATAATACTACAGTTTAGAACGGCGTGTTTGATGTAGGATGCAATTGCTACGATGGGAATTGCGATCCTAGAGCATAGGGGTATGGGGCCTATGGCGCTGTGCTGGATTCTACTCTGCTGCGAAAGCTGCGAGGGCGAGGGCCCAGAATCGATCTCCGTTGATGTGGCCTCAGGGTGGCTTGAGCGCGGGAATAAGACGGGAAAATCAACCATTTCGGTTTTTATATGTGCTTTAGACGTTCATGTAATTTATTTTTCGAAGCTTCTTGTTATTTCTCGGTATTGTTCATCTAATGCAACACCATTGTTTTCAGCTATTTCGTATATCCTTTTTGTTAAGGAAGTAAAAATATAATTCAACAAATATTTTGAGATAATCTTGGATCCTGCTATTGCTGAATTATATTCCTTTTCATCATTAATATTTAATTCATTGATGAATTTCTCACATATTTTTTGATGTATATGTATATTATCTAATGTATAATAATATGACTTATTTCTAATGTCTAGAACTTTTAAAAAATCTGCATTTTTAAATGATGAAAAATCGCTATCAAGAACATATTCATTTAAAAGATATAGCTTTTCTAATATCATCCATCCAATAAAACTACCCCCAAATATATTATGATCAATAAAAGTGAAGATCCAATCTTCGTAATCTATATCCTGAGCATTATGATCGTAATTAATGATTCTATTTTTTAAATATGAATATATCCATTCAACATCCTCCTCAGTATAATATTGATCAAATTTATATTCGTTAAAATTATCAGATAAAGTTTCATATAACTCGCTAAATGAAATCTTTGAATCTAAATATTCACTTTTTAATAGAGATTGTAAAAAGGTAAAATCATCATATAACAAAGAACCCAAAAAAAGTTCTCTATTAATGCCATCATCCTCTTTTATCAAATATTTTTTCTCATATGCCATCGTCTTTAGATCACAAAATTCTTGGATAAGTTTACGTTTTTTACTAATTAGAGCCTTTGAGACGCCAGCTCTCTTTGCTATCTCAGTTTGATTGATGGGGATAGGATATGCTTCAACCAAGACTTTTAGATATTTAATGATTGACAGAAATGCATCGTAATCATATTCTGGTTCATCGGATCCTTCTTCAGCATCAGTATCAACCTTTGGTTCAACCACTTCGTTTTCGGAATCCATTAGTTTTTTATCCCGGGATAAATCATTATTTACTGGTGCGGGGGGCGGGATTCGAACCCGCGATGGACTAACCGCCGACTTGGACTGTCGGTCCATTTCCTCTCTGGCACTCCCGCTCGCTTCTTCTTTTGTGACCATCCCACTTTTTTAACCGTCAAGATCCTTTATAAGTTTACTGCATGTGAACTATTTTATCACGTGTCATCAAGTTGTTGAATGGCTTAACATTTCTAGATACAAGATACAAAATTGTTTCGTAAAAAGAAAATAATTCAATAATATTAACCCATCATAAACGAATGAACTTTCCATTGCGGCTTCGTTTATTCAAAATGAAGTGGTCTTAGCCTCGGGCTTGCTGGCGGTAGGCTGCACTGCGGCGTAGGCTGCGAGGGCGAGGGCCCAGAACCGGTCGTCGTGGGTTCCTTGAGGATGATTATAAAGTAGCTTCCCTGACTTGGAGAGTTCGTACCGTTCCACATTGAGTTCATAGAAGAGGTCAGGGTCGAAAGGAATGTGTAGCAACGGCCTCAGACTCGCCTTGCTGCCCTCCTCGTTCACGCAACCTTCGGGGCATGAAGTCCTCCACTCCCCGGAGAGTGCGTCGACATAGCCCTTCCACCCGCACATGGGGCAGACGGCGCTCCTCATCTGCTCCTTCAGGCAGGTAGCCAGAGCCTCCTTGCTGGAGTCGGTGAAATTAACACCAGTAACATTGCGGAGCCCCCCTCTCTTCATATCTTCGACTATGTAATCTCCAACCCCCTCATCCTCTCCAGGTGCTCCCCCAGCGCCTTGAAAGCCACATTCTTCGCCTGATCAAACTTCGGCGCAGTCACCAGTATCTCGCTCCCCGGGTACCTGAACCCGATCCAGAGGAGCTTCGCCATACCGTTGAAGGTCTTCCCCGTCTGCCTCGCCTGCAGATTCGCGACGAAATGCCCCTCATCCCTCAGGAAGGGCCACATGTACCCATAGGGCTCGTACCCCAGCCAAACGAATCCAAGACCCCACCCACAAAAAGAAGACCAAAAACATATCTCCAAAAAAGAGGGAGAGGGGTCACACAATCCACCCGTGAACCTCAAGCCAAACGACAAAAGAAACCGCAAAACGACCCCGTCAGCATCCGATTCCAGTCAAAAACCTAAGCAATTCCAAGAAAAACACCCAGAACACACCAGAGGGGGGAGGGGGGGGTCATGCATCAGAGTGAGAAGAACGCCCCAATGACCTAAAGGAACCCGAAAAACGCTCCGAATCGATCCCGTTCATACCAAAAGGAGCACTTATTCATACCCAAAAACCGCCATAAGCGGTAGCAAACATAACCCCCCGGAACCCGTATGACCACCCACCGGCCATAACCCCAGAAAACCCCCACCCCAAACCACACAGACAAGTGGCGCCGCGGGAGGGATTCGAACCCTCGAGGCACAAAGGCCACTGGTTTTCGAGACCAGCACGATAACCACTCTGTCACCACGGCCCAATGAAAACAGGCGTCCAAACCTATTTACCTTTCGAGTTAAAGCTACGAACCCCGTCCCATCCATCCCGGGCCTTCAAACCCAGGACCTCCAAAGCCTCCCTCGCCGAACCGAACTTCCTCCGCCGCCCCGTCGTCTCCCTGACCAGATACTCCGCCGCCCGAAGAGACCTACGGCTGAACTCCGAATCCGCGAGATCCGCAATGCTCACGATAAGCGCCTCCAGAGTCTTAGGCCTGGTAGGACTCTGATCCCCGTGGTGAGAGGCGGCGACGTGCACCACATCCAAGGGGAAACCCCGCTTCAGGAGCTCCGAGACAAGCAGAGTCAGGTGATCCACCCGCTCCCCCAGGGCCGATGTCCTGAAGAATCCCCCGCCTACACTCGAATACGCATAGCACTTCATCACGTCATGGACGAGGGCCCCCGCCAGCACGACGTCCCTGTCCACCTCCCCCCCGTAGACCCTCTCCACGAGGTCGCACATGGTCACACAGATGTGAACCATAGCGACGGTGTGCTCCAGGAGCCCCCCCTCGTAGGCGTGGTGAACGTATGCGCCCCCGGGAGCCTCGTCGAAGTCCAGCATCGGCCCCCCTAGCTCGATCTCGGGGTCCTCCAGGAGACTGACCACTTTCTCCCGGAGCCCTTCGTCGCCGATCATCCCCACGAACCTGTGGAGCTCGTCCATCAGATGGAGCTCGCCCTTCACTTGAATCTCAGATATGAGAATCTAACCACACATAAAACTTACCCAAAGAACAGGAGGGCTCCCTGCCCCAGCTGTCCACGACGTAAATCGCCGAAAAGAACCCCCGATAGGATGCATAACATGAAGCAACGAAGAAGGCTATCAAAATAGGGAATGCCTACATCTCGCCGAGCTTGGCCTTAACTTTAACATACGCCTCTTCGGGATCCGAGATGCCCTGGACCAGCCTCTCGAAAGGGCAGAAGATGACCCCATCCTTCAGCTTGATGGCATCGGTCTCCTCCCTGAACTGGAAAACGATCCCATACTTATGCAACATCTCCTTCGCCCCCGCGCTGATGAGCATGGCGTGGACCTCGCTGACCCCCAGATGGATGTTCAGCAGGGCCGCGGCCCTTCCCACGATGCGGTCGGCGGTGACGAGCTCTCCAAAGCCCCCCCTATCCAGACCGTCGATAGCCTCGATGAGGGGCATAATCCCCCTGCTCCCGCTCGAGAACACGATCTCCCCCCCGCTGAAAACGAGGAGGTTCAACCCGGACTCTTCGAGAATCTCCAAGTAACGGCTCGAACTCATCCCGAGGAAGGACTTACACCGCCACATTTACCTCTTACGCTTCCCACGCCCCACCCCCTGCGAGGGTAAGAGAAATATTCAGGGAGTCCAAGAACACCCCATGCACGAGTGGGCGCTTGCGGAAGGAGTGATCCAGACGGCCACGGGAATAGCCGAGGAGCAGGGCCTCGAGAAGATCACCGAGATCGTCGTCCGGATCGGGGAGCTCCAGCAGATAGAGCACGATATCCTCCAATTCGCTCTGGAGCAGCTCAGGACCCCCCTGATGAAGGACGCCAAATACACCCTGGAGACCATCCCGGGAAAACTAAAGTGCAGGATCTGCGACGAGGAATGGACGTTCAACCCCCAGGGCGTCGGAGAGGCAGAGTCCGAGGCGATCCACTTCGTCCCCGAGGTCGCTCACGCCTACATCAGCTGCCCCAGCTGCGGCAGCCCCGACTTCCAGATCCTCGAGGGCCGAGGGGTCCTCCTCGCATCCATCACGGGCGTGAAACCCGATGACTGACCCCCGCCCCGGCCTCATCGGCCGCCGCCTCGAGGGAGTGGATGGGATCATCGCCGTCTCCAGCGGGAAAGGGGGAGTCGGGAAGAGCATGGTGGCCTCCACCCTCGCCCTCCACCTCGCGGAGAAAGGCCACAGCGTCGGGCTCCTGGACCTGGACTTCACCAGCCCCGCCACCCACGTCATCCTCGGGATCGACGGCCTCTTCCCCGAGGAGGAGTACGGAATCATCCCCCCCGTCACCCACGGCATCAACTACATGTCCATCACATTCTTCGCCCTCGACAAACCCACCCCCCTGAGGGGCGCCGACGTATCCGACGCCATCACCGAGCTCCTCGCAATTACCCGCTGGGGAGACCTCGACCGCCTCATCATCGACATGCCCCCCGGCCTCGGAGACGCCACCCTCGATGTCATCCGCTTCATAGAGGGCATCCGCTTCCTCGTCGTGACCACACCCTCCAAGGTAGCCTATGAAACCGTCAGGAAACAGCTGGCCCTACTGAAGAAGCTCCAGATCCCAATCATCGGCGTCGTCGAAAACATGACCAGAGAGCCCACAGATTACGTGAGCCTCAAAGTGGAAAACGACGGAGCCCAATATCTGGGAGCGATCGGCTACGATGAGAGGCTCGAGGAGTCCATCGGGGACGAGGCGAGGCTCAAGGAAACCAAGTTCTACGCGGAAGCCTCGAAGCTCTACTCGAAAATCAACTGAAACCCGCCGCACGCACGGAGTCTACCCTATAGGCTCCGGGATGGGGACCCCCAGCTCCTCCGCCAGGACCACGATATCCCCCCACGTCCTGTCCTCGACGTGGATACCGTCCCGCAGCCGCCTCTCCCTGCTCCGCCTCTCGGGCTCCCCCGGGATCAGGATATCCTCGAAGCCAGGGGCCGTAGGGGACTCTTTGACCTTCCTGAGAAGATCGTCCACCTTACTTTTGAATCTGCCCAGATCGGTGATCTTCCCGATGTCGATAACCATCATGAAGATCCCGTTTCCCCCGTAGAAGGGCCTGGACCTGTACTCGTCGCTGTTGGAGGTCCCAGCCTCGGTGAGTATCCCGGTGAGGATCTCGACGAGGAGGGAGAGACCGAATCCCTTGTACCCCGCGATGGCCCCGAGGGTCCTCAGCACGCCGCCTTGGGTGTACCAGTCGGGGTCCGTGGTGGGGTTCCCGTCGGGGTCCATGAAGATCCCCTCTGGGAGCTCTTCCCCTCGGGCCATGTAGACCATGATCTTCCCCCGGGCCCAGACCGAGGTGGCCATGTCCAGCACCATCGGAGGCTCTTCCCCCGCCGGGATCGCGAAGCATAGTGGATTAGTCCCCAGCTGCTTAGACTTGCCCCCGAAGGGGGCGACGTAGCTCGCGGAGTTCACCGACATTAACCCCAGCATGCCTTCCTTCATCGCCATCTCAGCGTAGACGTTGCACCGCCCCACGTGCATGCTGTTCCTAACCGTGACAAGGCCCACGACGCCGTTCCTCGCCTTCTCGATGCAGACCTCCATAGCGTACTTGGCCACCACTTGGCCCAGGTTCCACCCCCCGTCGATGACGGCCGAGGTAGGGGTCTCCTCAACGATCCTCATCTCTGCCCCGGGCTTCACGGCCCCCATCTTAATCCCCCGAGAGTAGATGGGGAGCCTGATCATCCCGTGGCTGTCGAACCCCGTGAGGTTTGCCTCGACGAGGAGGTCGGAGACGAGTTCGGCGTCTTCCACGGGGACGCCCAGCCCCGAGAAGATAGATGTCCCGATTGTTCTGAGCTGTTCTGCGTTGAATGTTGGCATAAATTTCACCGGTTCATGTTGAGATGCTCTCTTGGTTATTATCTTTTTTTGGGTGTAGAGAGGGGATTAAGGAGGCGTGAATATATCAACCGGTGATCTTTCTCGCATGCTCCTCGATTGACTGGGCTATCTCCTCGAGAACCTCGACAGGTTTAATGAGGGGAATCCTCATATGGCTCTCCCCCGTGACCCCGAAGGCGGTTCCTGGCCGGGCCAAAATCTTCTTCTCCTTGAGCAGCGACTCGCAGAACTCCTCTGAGCCCATGCTCGGTCCCCCGATGTTGGGGAACAGGTAGAACGCTCCCTCCGGGTTGTGGCAGTTGATCCCCTCGATCTCAGAGAGACGGGGCACCATGAATCTGCGTCTCCTGTCGTACTCCTCTGCCATGGCTTTCACTGGTTCCCACGATCCCTGCATGGCCGCGACTCCCGCTATCTGGACGAAAGTGTTGGTCCTGTAGCCTAGGGGGATCTTCTGGATCCTGGATGTGAGGTTCTTCTCGGCGATGACGTATCCGAGGCGCCACCCTGTCATGGCGAAGGTCTTGGAGAAGCTGCTGCTGATGATGGTCCTCTCCCTCATCCCCGGGAGAGAGGCGATGGTCGTATGCTCTCTCCCGTCCCAGACGAACTCGCAGTAGACCTCGTCGCTGAGGACGAGGAGGTCCTCGTCTATCGCCACGTCTGCTATCCCCTTCAGCTCCTCCTTGGTGAAGACGGTCCCGGAAGGGTTGTTGGGGTTGCATAGGACTATCATCTTGGTCTTCCCTGTAACCCTCTCGTTCAACGCTTCGATATCGAGGCGGAAGCCCTCATCCTCGTCCAATGGGACCCCCACCTCCCTGGCGCCGATGTACTCGACGAGGTCGGAGTAGGCCATGAAATAGGGCTCCAAGAGGACGACCTCTTCCCCAGGGTTCACGGTGCCCGCCGTGGAAGCGAAGAGGGACACACCGCTCCCGGCTGTGACCGTGACATCCCCGGCTTCCCAGTCGACGTCGTGTTTGCCGTGGTATTCGGCGATGGCGCTCCGCAAATCGGGGAGGCCGTGAGGTGGGGGGTAATGGGTTTTCCCCTCCGCAATCGCTTTCTTGAGGGCGTCTGTGATGTGGCCCGGAGTATCGAAGTCGGGGTCTCCCCCGGCCAAGTTGATCACCCCGTCCATCCCCCTCGCCGTCGCGACGACTCTGGCGTGTGATCGCCCCTTCATTGACGCGAGGCGTTTCTCGATGAATCTTTCTGCCATGATATCTCACATCTATCTCTGGAGTCTCCTTAAAAGAATGAACTTCCGATAGTCGGAGTTGACTCTACTTATCGATATCCTTGACCATCAAGGAGACGCCGAAGGCCACCGCTGAGATGACGGCGAAAAAATAGAAAACGTAGTCCATGGAGTACTGGGCTGCCAGGAAACCGGCGATGGCCGGGGCGAAGCTCCCGATGCCGTATTTGATAGAGAAGTTGACCCCGTAGGTGACCCCAACGGTGTCTCTGTGGCTCACGTCCCCTATGAGGGCGTTCATCGGGGACTGGGTGATGAAGAAGCTGAACCCGAGAACCGCGACCATCAGGAACATCAGCGCGAGGTTCCCGGGGGCTATGGTGAGGGCCAGCAGGGAGACGGTGAACAGCCCAAAGCCAAAGAGGAGAATCTTGCGCCGACCCAGCTTGTCCGAGAGCTCCCCCCCAAGGATGTTCCCGAAGGCCCCGATGGTGTATTTGAAGGTGGAGAGCCCCCCTGCGATGAGGAGGCTAACCCCCTTCACCTCGTTGATGTAGACTAGGATGAACGCTGAGACACCGTTCCAGAGGGCCCCACTGCAGACCACGATGACCGAGACCAACAGCAAGTTCCTCAGGTGATCCGTGGTGAACATCTTCCTAAGGGTCTCCAGGTAGCCCAGGCGGGCCACGGAGGGGTACACCTGAATGGTCTCGTCTATGATGGTTCCCATGTCCACGACTGCCATCACGATCCCCAGCGCCCCCCAAGCCAGGAAGGCGTTCCGCCAGCCCAGGTATGATCCGATGGCTGTGGTGGTGAAGAAGGAGATCGCCATCCCCAGGTCGCCGCCGAGTCCCTGGATCCCCATGTAGCGACCCCGCATCTCCTTGGACAGCAAGGCCATTGATGCGTACCCCGGGGGATGGTAGAGGCTTGCGCCTATCCCGAGGAGTATCAACGCGAGGGCCGTGATGGGGAGGGAGTGGGAGAGGCTTACGAGGATTGCCGAGACTCCGCACAGAGCCATGGAGGCCGATATCAGGAGTTTCTTGGAGATCCGGTCCGCGAGGAATCCCACGGGGAACGACCCCCAGCCGTAGAAGAGGAAGACGAGGGACGCCAGGAGCCCCAGGGTCCCATAATTGCCCAGCTCTCCCTTCAACAGGGGTATCAATGCTGGGAGGAGTACCAGGTAGGCGTGCATGATCCCGTGGGAGCCAGCTATGGCGATGACACTCACGTCTTCTTTCTTCATCCAATCTTTCCCCCTGAATCCTATCTGGTGGTACTTTCATCGTATTTATCATTACTTGAATGGATCCACTCCAAGTTGATCTCTATCAGTTGTTTACAGAAATGAGACCAGAGCATTAGCGCCCGTCCTTATCTGATTCGGAAACGCCTCTGATAGTAGTACAGAGTTTGAAGAACCACGAACTGGATGAGGGCTTTCGCCACCGTCGAAAACTGGTCAATATAGAACTGTATCAAGTTAACTCCCACTAGATAGATTAGCAGCCCAATTGAGCCCAGCCCTAATCCTGCCTTTTCCTTGCCAATAATCAAGAGGGCCGCACTAAGCAGCAAGATCAACCCCACGATCCCCTCCATCCCTACTTGGACGGTCGCCAAGAACAGTGACATGCTTGTGACAACCGGTAAATTCGCAAGCCTCTCCTGGAGCAGGTTCCTGAATGCCAATGGGTCACCCCACACACCGAGATAATAAATGAGTCGGATCGACGCAGCCAACCCTATGAGCAACACTCCCCCTATGAGGAATACTCTGAGTCTACTCTGGCTCAGCCATCTTCCCTCAAAATCGGTGAACCGGTCGATGGCCGTATCGTACAGGCTTGGTTCATCGGGGGCGATATGGATGGCCTCCGAGTCGACGAACTCCAGGATCTGATCAGCTAGCAGTCCGAGATCGGTGTTCTGCGCCTTTTCTTTGATACGTTTCAGCCTCTTCCTGAGCTCGTCGTGCTCTTCTGGATCCATGTCATGGTCTATAGCCTCCTCCAGCGACTCTAGGACTGCGTAGAACTCAGTTCTCGTGTCCAACGGGGTCTCTTTGGTCACCCTGCTATAGATCAAGACCGATGTCAGGAAAAACGCGTAGATTATGGGGGCTGCGGCGGGGAAAAAATAGTCGTTGTTCTGGGTGATGAATTTACCGACCTCGTCTATGAACAGCCCGACCCCCACGCCCGATATCACGCTGCTCCACGTGTACGCCCATCTGTTCGCATAGATGAGGGGGATTAGGCTACCGATGTACAGGAGAACTCCCCCATATAGGACGTGGGCAATGTGGAGGGTCTCGTTCCCGAGCTGCGGGTAACCCGTCAGCTCCAAGAAGAATCTGGTGAATGTCACGGAGGCTGCGAAGCTGAGCAAGTTCAACTGGAGATATCTTTCAGCGCCTTTACGTCTCACAGGCTTAGAAACTCTGCTTATGATCCGACTCAATCTAGATCCTGTGGACTATATTAGAATGGATTTTATTAATGAACCCCCCGGGAAGTAATAATCTCCAATTGTGGAACATACTTGTTTCTCAAATCATAATACAATGAAGATGAGGTCCTCAAATCTGATTGTCTCTATAACGACCATGTTATGGTCGTCGCATACCTCTACAAACATTAAATTATTTAGCCTACGCGTTATATACAAAGTGATCCGACGTGTCAACAGCTAAGCTGAAGAAACAGATACTTGTGCACATCGATGAGAAGCCCATGAGCCTGAGCGAGGTGGCTGAAGTGATGGAGCTCAAGGAGAAGAGGACCTTCAAGCTCCTCAGATCCCTATTCAACAAAGACGAGATCAAGATGGTCCGGGACGAGGACGGCATCCGGAAATACATAAAAAATGCTAAGGCTTGAACCGGGATACTCGTTTGTTTATGATCCCTTCGTCTTTCAGGTGAATCAATCCTAGAGAAATAAAGGCGTCTTTCCGGAGAGACACTTTAATAACAGAAATGATAACCTAACTGAAAGTCCAACGAAGGTATCGAATTGGGAAAGATCAAGGTCGCAATAGCGGGACTAGGGAGCTGCGCCTCGGCCCTTATACAGGGGGTCGAGTACTACAGGAACCAGAAGGAGGGGGAGATCCCCGGCCTAATGCACGTCGACTTTGGCGGCTACTTCATCGAGGACATCGAGTTCGTCGCCGCTTTCGACGTGAACAGCAAGAAGATCGGCAGGGACATCTCGGAGGCAATCTTCGCGGAGCCCAATCTCTGCGCAAAGTACTCCGAAGTCCCCGCGACCGGGGTGAAGGTCCAGCCGGGCCCCGTCTCCGACGGCGTCGCCCCCCACATGAGGGAGTCTTTCTTCGTCGAGGACCATGAGCCCGTCGACGTCGCGGAGGTCCTTAAGGAGTCCGAGGCTGACATGCTCGTCAACTACCTCCCGGTTGGCAGCGGTGAGGCCACCCAGATCTACGTCCAGGCGGCCCTTGATGCCGGCTGCGCCTTCGTCAACTGCATCCCCGCGTTTATCGCCTCGGTCCCCGAGTGGGCCGAGAGATTCGTGGACGCCGGCCTTCCCGTCGCGGGGGACGACATCAAGAGCCAGATAGGGGCCACGATCCTCCACAGGGCTGTTGCGGGTTTGTTCTTCGATCGGGGAGTCCACGTCGAATCCACATACCAGCTCAACATCGGTGGGAACACCGACTTCCTCAACATGACCGTGGAGAACCGGCTCCACACGAAGCGAGTGAGCAAGACCGAGGCCGTCACGAGCATGATACCCTACGAGGTCCCCACCAGGATCGGGCCCAGCGACTACGTCCCCTTCCTCGAGGACCACAAGATCTGCTACATCAGGGTCAACGGCAAGGGCTTCGGGGACCTCCCCGTCACCCTGGACATCAAGCTGGTGGTGAACGATTCACCCAACAGCGGCGGCGTGGTCATAGATGTCGTACGGGCGGTGAAGCTAGCCCTCGACAGGGGAATATCCGGCCCCCTCACCAGCATCTCGTCCTACGCCTTCAAGCATCCTCCGTTTCAGATCAGCGACGCCGTCGCGAAAAATCTAGTGGAAGACTTCATCCAGGGAAAAATCGAGCGCTGAAATGGGAGACAGACCTATACCCCCCTGAACCCCTTTATGGGAGGCCGTAGGAGCTACTTTTTCATCTGCCCCGAGAACAGTTCAGCGCCGATCAGGCGCTCAGGGTTCTTGATCCTCGTCCTGACGGAGGCGTAGGGGCTATCTACGGGGCCAAAGACGTCGAAGACCACTCCCACCCTCTTCCCCTTGGAGTCGGTCACCGTCTCCCCGATCTTGGCGTTCCGGCTCGACTCGAGGATCAGATTCCCGCTGGCCCTGGAGATGTGCATCACCGAGCCGATCCGATTACCCTTTTTCATGGACTCCCGTTTGCGTGCAACCACTTTTCGGAACACCTTTGTCTTTTAACGAGTGAGCGAACCCGTTTATCTCTTGGACCTGTTGGAGCGTATCCGAGCCGCGAGGTCAGCGGTGATGAGTGTCTTCGACTTTGCCTTGTCGACGAGGACGGATCCCGTCCTGTCCCATGGCTTCTTCGAGAAGGCCGTCCCAGGTTTCAGCTCAGGGTTCAGTTCCAAGTCCTCGGCCGCCCTGTAGAGCTCATCCACCTGGACCCCCCGAAGGGCCAGCCCCTTGGGCACCCTCCTGCCGTCTCCCCGAGTGTTCTCGGAATCGAAGTAGGCTGGCCAGAAGACTAGTCTGCCTTTCCTCCTCAATCGGGCCTCAACTCTTGAGGATAGTGCTACTCCTCTTCCACGAGGACTGCGTTGAAGACGCCGTGCTGACCGGGGCGTGAGACGATCTTTGCGAGCCCCCTCTCGGTGCGCACGATGGCTCCCTTGGTTATCACTCCCCGCCTGTTGTAGTCTACGTTGGCGGGGTTCTCCACGACGGCCTGGATATCGAGCCTCTCAGTGGTCCCCTTAGATGGGTCGGAGACGTTGACAACGTTGTCCGCGAAAAGCTTCACCTTGGTGTGACGGCTCTTTCCGGACTCCACCCTCCTGATGGTATCGCCCAGTTCAGACTCCAGTGGGCCGCTCCCTGCGTCCCTGCGCCTCTTGGATCTGTAGGCTCTCTTCTTTCCGCCCGTCTTTTTCCGCTTCGTGATTCCGCTCTGCCAGGCCAACTCGTTTTCCTCAGTGTAAAAGGGTTCAGCCCTTTCTTTAGGCTTAGACCGAGGAGAGGTATAAAAATGTGTGGAATCCCTCTAGGGATCCCCTTCCAAGGAAAATTCTCCGCTGTCCCTAGGGGAGCTTGTCCATTGACTCGACGAGGGTACTCCCGTCGAAGACCAGGTCGAGGGCCTTCTTCCCGGCGCTCTCCTCTTCCCCGTTGTCGAGTCTGTGGATCTTTATCTGATTAAATATCCTCCTTAGCTGTATCCTCGTGTTCGAGGGATCCGTGCCGAACCCAAAGTAGTCCGCGAAGAACGGAGTGGTCTCGATCACATACGCCCTGTTCTCGTTTCTCTCCCGGGTGATGAGACCCATGTCCTCCATCCTCTTCAAGTGGGCGTAGACGTGGTTTCCTCTGTCCACCACGACCTGGGACTGGAGTACGGGCTGATGGTAGGCGACGTAGGACAGTGTCTTCAGGGGACCCATCGTGAGGAGGGGCTTCGTGGTGAACCTCTTCACCGACTGATCGTACCTCTGATTAAGCCTCATGACTGCCCGGTTCCCTGGCAGAACTTTGACCTCTAGGGCGCTCCTACGCGCATCGTACCGTAGAGAGAGCTCCCGGATCAGCCGGGCTATCACCTTGTCGGATTTCGTTCTGACGACTACCTTCATGCTCTCCATGTCCACCGGGCGCCCGGCTGCGTAGAGGGCTGCCTCAAGCATCGCCAGGCGTTTGTTGTTCTGTTGGTCGCTCATCTTCGTTCAACTCTCTGATATTGACCATTATGTCGGTCTCTTCCTCGTCCTGGTAGAGGTCCACCTTAAGCCCCTGGGCCAGGAACAGCAGCATCATGAATACCCGGACCACCTCTATGGGGATCCAGTCCTCGACGAGGTCGTAGATGCTGAAGGGTCCTCCCCCCATCTCCACTAGGCGCTCATAGAGCCCCTCCGCCCGTTCCTCCACCTCGAGGAGGTACTGCTCCATGTCGAGAAAGTCGGGTATCTGAACCGGAATCACGGGGACCCGAGGGAGGGTCGACCTCCTCTCCTCCGTGAGGGCCCTCTCCAGGGCCGTGATGAGGTCTGTGACGCTCGTCGTAGTGAACTCAAACCTGAACGGTAGATTCAGGGCAGGCGGGATGTAGATGTCGGGCCTAGCAATCTGGGGCTTCCTGGGCTCCTCTATCTTGAGGAGAAGCTCGGCCTTCTTCTGGTAGATGATCACCGAGGAGTTGATAGCCGTCCCGGCGATCCTGAAGTCGATGCCGACCTTGTTCATCTCCTCCAGGAGTGTGGTGAGGATGTACACCAGATCGATACTCCAGGGGCTGGTCCTCCCCAGCTTCTTGTCCTTGAAGAGGATCTCCCAGGGCTCACGGAGATAGTAAGGCTTCTTACTCGGCAACTTACACCGGCACCTCCACCTTCATCGGCAGCGACACGACCCTGCTCCTCCCCTGCTGGGCGAAGACCCCGTAGATCTTGTCAGCGTTATGGACCATGACGTCCTTGAGGCTCACCATAAGGAACTGGGCGTCCATCGCGTTCTCCTTCAGTACGTCCGCCAGCCTCGCAGTGTTCAGGTCGTCGAGGTGGGCGTCTATCTCGTCGAAGAGGTAGAACGGGGCCTTCAGGAATCTCTGGATCGCGAGGAGGTAGGCAATCGCGGCCACCGATCTCTCTCCGCCGCTAGCCCCAGCGGCGAGCCTCATGGGCTTGCCGGGGAACTGGACGTAGAGGTCGACGCCCCCGGAGAATGGGCTCTCGGGGTTCTGGAGCTCTAAGCGCCCGTCGCCTCCGCCCGTGAGCTTCTCGAAGAGGACCGAGAAGTTCTCGCAGATATCGTTGTAAGCCGTCATGAATTGCTCGGTCTTCTCCCTCTCCACCTCATCGATGAACCTCAGGATGGAGCCCTTCTCCTCCTCGAGCTCGTTGATCCTGACGCTGAGCATCTTGTAGTTGTAGGCGTCCTCCTCATAGGCCTCGATTGCGAGCTGGTTCACCATCCCGAGGCTACGCTTCTCCCGCCCGATCCTCTGGAGGGTCCTCTCCACCTGGGCGAGGTTGACCCCCTCGGTCTGTAGTATATCCTCGAAGCCCAGCCTCGCCAGACCCTCGAAGCGCTGCTCGCTCTGGAGCCGGAGCTTCTCGAGCTCGACTTCGAAGGACATCGTCCTCCTCTCGATGTTCACCCTCCTCTGGTCGAGCCTCTCAATATTTCGTTCGATCCCGTTGACGACTCTCCTGTGCTGCTCGAGGACCTTGCCCGTCGCCTCCACCTCGGAGGTTATGCCGTTGAGGACCCCCTGGAGTTCCTCGATCTCCGATCCCTCCCCGGCGAGCCTCGCAGAGGTCTCCTTCATGTTCTCTTCGAAGACCTTGATCTCTCCTTTCCAGCCCTCGATCTGGTCCTCGATGTCCGAGGTCTTCAGGTTGAGGAATCCGTCGATGTGGTTCGTCTGAATCGAGATTTCGATCTGGATCTGGGACCTCTCTTTCCGGAGTTCAGCGGTCTCCCTGACCATGGTATCATAAGACCTCTCGAGCTTGACGACCTCGGAGGGCTTCCCCAGGTCCCTGAACTCGTTGATCTCCTTCTTCGCCCGCTCGATCTCATGGAGGGTTCTCGCCTTCCTCTCCTCGAGGGCCACGACGAGACCTAGCTCCCTCTCCTTCTCCTCGATGAGCCTGGCGATGTTCCCGTCTATGGTGATGATGTTCCTCTTGTATCTTTCGATAGTCTCGACGGTGTCCCGGATCTGCCGGTCGATGCCGTCGATGTTCTTGTTGAAGTGATCGATATAACCGGTGAACTCCCTGAGGCTCCCACCCGATTTTTTGAGATCTACCATCTTCGAGGAGAGGCTCTTCCTCAAAGCCTTGATCGTCGTGGAGAGACCGTCGATGGACTCGTCGCTGGGGATGAGCTTGGTGAAATCCGGGGGGCGCCTCCAGTGCCCTCCCAGGAGCCCCCCCTTGGGCTCGAAGAGGTCCCCGGCCAGGGTCACGGATCGATATCCCTTGCTGGCCAGGGAGATCGCCGATTTCCTGTCCTTGGCGACATAGGTGTCCCCCCAGACAAGGTAGACGGCGGTGCGGTACTCCTCGTCGAATCTGATGAGCTCGGGCATATAGCCCTCGACTCCCGATTCTTTGATCTCTGGGAGTGGCCCTGGAGCCCTGATGTCTTTCAGGGGTATGAACCGGGTCATCCCGAGCCTGTTCTTCTTGAGGCTCTCGATGCATTGGAACGCCGTATCCACGTCGGCGACAACCAATGCGGTGCTCCAGCCACTGGCGGCCGTGTTCGCCGCCTTCTGATATTTTAGGTCGATCTTCACTAGGGACCTGAGCTGTCCGTGATACCCCTGCAGGGCTCCGGCCTCCGCCATCTCGATGATCCGAGCCTGGGCCTTCTCCTCTGTAACGATGTTCCCCCAGAGGTCCCTCTTCGCTGCGAACTGTGTTATGGTGAGCTCAGCTTCCTTGGCGAGCTTGTTGGCCCCCAGGATGGTGTCCCGAATCCCCTTCTGTCGCCCCACCTGACCCTCGATGTTCCCGAGCATCTCCTCGAGCTTCTCGGCCTCATCGACCTTGAGGGCCTCGTACTCCCCTATCTTCTCCCCCAACTTCGACGTGGAGGCGAGGGTGTCTCTCTTCTTCCTCTCCAAGTCGTCGACTCTGCCCTGGATGGTAGCGGAGGTGACGTTCTGCTTGTTGATCTCGATCTCTAGGCCGCTGAGGCTCTCCTGCATCGGTACGAGGTCCTCGGTGAGCTGCTCGATCCTCTTGAGATTATATTCGGCGAGCTCCTTCTGGGTCTCGATCTCAGCGGTCTGATTCTTGAGGCTCTCCTCCTTCTTTGCGATCCTGGCGTCGATCCGTTTAGACTTCCTCGTCAGCTCCCTGAGGGTCTTCTGCTTCTCTCTCTTCTCGACCTTTGATCTCTCGATCTCACCGAGCTTCGCCTCGATGTTCCTATGGGTGGCGATCTTTCTGGATTCGAGTTCCCTCAGACGGCTCTCGAGGCCTCTCCTCACGGCCTGTTTCTCGACGAGCTCCGACTTCAGGATCGGGAGCCTTGTGTTGCCCTTCTCGGAGGCCTCGTTGGTGAACTCCTCGAGGCGCTCCCTCGCCTCCTCCCTCCCCGCGAGGAGCTTCTCCCTCTCCTCGACGATCCGCTCGATCTCTGCGCCGTTCTCGGCGATCTTTCCCTTCGTCTCCCCGATGTTTGATTCGATCCTGTTGATCTGGTCTGAGAGCCGGAAGGCTTCGAGGCGCTTCTCCTCCCGCTCCAGGAGGCGGGACCTGATCGCATCGTTCCTCTCCCGCTCGAGCCCCATCACTCTGCGGCGGACCTCATCCCCCTTCGCCGAGGCGACCTCGATCTTCCTCTCAGCCTCGTTGAGTCTGACCTGGGCCTCGGCCTTCTTCTCGTCGTACTCGGTTATCCCGACGAGGTCCTCGAGGGCGTTCATCCTCTCCGGGGGTGTCAGGTCGCTGAGGCGGGTCGCGAATCCCTGGAGGACCATGTTGTAGCCTCCGGGGCTGATCCCCGCCATCATGAGGAGTTCGAGGAGGGCCCGTCTCGATGTCTGCTTCCCGTTGAGGTAGTACTTGCTTTTACCATCCCGGTCTACTCTCCTCCCGACGCTCACCGTGTTCCTGTCGACGGCGAGGGCTCTGTCGGTGTTGTTGAAATATATGGTGACCTGGGCGTACTGGGGCTTCGCGCCGTCATCTCCCGCGCCGTCAAAAATAAGGCCCGACAGGTCGGGAACCCTCATGCGCTTGGATCCCAGCTCCCCGAAGACGAACTGGATAGCGTCGATGATGTTGCTCTTCCCGCTGCCGTTGGGCCCAGTGATTACATTGAATCCCTGCTGGAAGCTGAGCTTCAAGCTTCCGCTGAAGGACTTGAAGTTCCTGAACATAATTCTGTTGATATACACCATTTTTTCTCCTCATCCTCCGGTATTTTCCATTCTACCCTTAATTCCTATTTTGGATTAAATCCAACGGGGACGTCCGCTTGTGGATTTCACTATTCCTTTAAACAATTCAAAACTGACGTTCGCGAAATGGGGGATCTTATACGGTATTATCGAGTATTATAACGGGATTATGGAGATTACACCACTTCGAAGCCCTTTCCGAAGCCCTCGGGAGCCTAAAAAAAACCACGTGAACACCCACATTAAATACCGTTGAAGACAAACTTCGAGCGGATCCTGATGAGAACGGAGAGATTATCGAAATCCTTGGAGGATACAGGGCTCGACGCATACATCGTCACGCGAGAACCCAACATCTTCTACTACACCAGCTCCATCAGTGGCGGAGTCCTCATCATCGCCCCGGATACTCGCCCCCTCCTCCTCACATCTCGCCTCAACCTGTACGTAGCCCAGGACAACGCCCAGGGCTGCGATGTGGAACCGTACACGAGGAAGGATAAAGACGAAAAGATCTTGGAGAGACTGAACCAGATAGCTCCCGAGAAGATCAGCTTCGATGAGCTCTCCCTTGGGGAACACAAAGCGCTCGAAGAGAAGCTTGGAGAGGTGGAGTTAAAAGAGAACCCGGATCTCGTCTGGGCGATGAGGAGAGTGAAGGACGCCTCGGAGCAAAAGTTCATGAAACGGGCTGGAGAGCTCTCGGACATCGGGATGGAGGCGATCAGAGAGTTCCTCGTCGCGGGGGTGAAGGAACACGAGGTCGCCGCAGCAGCGGCAAACGCGATGAGGATGGGAGGGGCGGACGACATCTCGTTTCCATTCATAGTCGCCTCGGGGCCCCGCTCGGCCTACCCCCACGCAGGTGTCTCCGAGAGGAAGATCCGGAGAGGCGATTTCGTCACCATCGATATGGGCGCCACATACAGGGGGTATTGCTCCGACATCACCCGGACTTTTATCGTGGGCTCCCCCTCCGAGAAGCAGAGGACGATCTACGAGACGGTCCTAGAGGCCAACGAGGCGGCCCTCCCGGAGATCAGGGAGAGCGCCAAAGGAATCGATGTCGACCGAATCGCCAGGGACATCATCACGAAGGCCGGATACGGGGAGGACTTTATTCACGGCCTCGGCCACGGGGTGGGCCTCGAGGTCCACGAGCCCCCCTCCCTCAGCAAGAGGAGCGGGGACACTCTGACTATAGGGAACGTTGTCTCCAATGAGCCTGGAATCTACATCAAAGGATTCGGCGGCGTGAGGATCGAGGACACCGTCCTGGTGACGTCTTCAGGTCCTGAGAGGCTCACATATTACGATACTGGCTTGGACGCGATGCGCGTCTGATCCTCTATTTCCCGTATCTCCTGTGCCGGTTCTGGTAGCTCCTGATGGCCCTGGCGAGGTCGATCTCCCTGAAGTCGGGCCAGTAGACGTCGACGATGAAGAGTTCGCTGTAGGCTCCCTGCCAGATCAGGAAGTTGCTGAGGCGGGCCTCCCCCGAGGTCCTGATGATGAGGTCGGGGTCGGGCTGGGGGAGATGGGAGGTGTAGAGGTGCTTCTCGATGAGGTCCTCGTCGATGCTCTCCGGGTCGATCTCCCCCTTCCCCACGAGGGTCGCAATCTCCCTCATCGCGTCGACTATCTCTGCCCTCCCCCCGTATGCGAGGGCGAAGTTGATGTAGAACTGGTCATAGTCCTTTGTGGCGTGCTCCACCTCATCGATGATCGATCTGATCCTCTCGGGGAGGAGGTTGATCCTGCCGATGGCCCGGATGTTCACCTTGTTCTCGTGGATGGCGTCAGAGTAGACGAGCTCCTTGAGGTTCTCCTCGTAGATTTTCATGAGCTCGTCCACCTCCTCCTTGGACCGTTTGAAGTTTTCAGTGGAGAAAGCGTAGAGGGTGAGGGTGTTGATGCCGAGGTCGAGGCACCACTCCATGAACTTCCGTACTTTGTCTGCCCCTTCCTGGTGGCCCTGAGAGGGGATGAGCGATCTCTGCGATGCCCACCGCCTGTTGCCGTCCAGGATGATGCCGATGTGCTCGGGTATCCTCTCCTTCTTAATCTGGCCGAAGAGCCATTGGCGGTATATCTTGTAGACGCCGATGGCGGAGAGGAAGCCTTGGAGCATCGGTTATCCTTCCACCATCATTTGGCCACCTGATAAAACCATGCATTATTACCCTCACGTGTTACTGAAATGGGATCTTCCTGTCCGACCTGTAGATGATGAAGACCGAAGTTATGGTCGTCACGACCCCCGCGAGGGCGTAGAAGACGAGGGGAGAGAAGAGAGACACGGTCTTATCGGGCTCGATGAGAACCCTCGCTGACTCGATGGCGATGAACCTGAGCCAGAATGTCACGATGATCCCGACGACATTCTGCCAGATCTTCGGGTCCTTCCTGATGTAGTGAGCGGCGACGCCCCCGATGAGGGAGACCATGGCCCCGAGGATGATGAGGTCGATCGCGTCGAACATGAAATGACCTATCATATTCGGGGACTCTTGGAGCCAACTCTGCCAGGTTGTTGGTGCTGGGTTGGGGAGATACTGCCAAGCTTTGATGATCCCCCGGGTGGCTCCCACGAGGGACAGGATGAACCCGAAACTCGCGGAGGCCACGGTGATCTGGCGGTCGGGGGTGGGGAGGCGGAGCCTCACTATGTTAAGCTTGTTCTCCCAGCCGAAGCCCTTGATGAGGAGCACGAGGCCCATCACGAAGGTGAGTATCATGCCGGCGTTCTGGAGCTGGTTGAAGACCTGGAGGATCCCGACGATGATGAGCATCACCCCGGGCACCCCGAGGCTCACCCTCGAGTAGTAAGGGTCTTCCACCAGCTGTCTCAGGTAGCGGAATATCACCGCCCAGGTTTCCTCAAGGCGCTCGCTGTGCTTCACCACGACGTGCTGGATCGAGGTTATCGGGACCCTGGACTGAATCAGAGGGATCACAGCCTCGTCTGCGTATCCGTCGCTGACTAGGATCACCCCAGTGGCCCTGAAGGACTCCAGGACGCTCTCCAGCTCCCTCACGACGTTGCGGTCAGCCTCGATGCCGCCTGACGCCGATCCGGATATGGTGGCGATCTGGTAGAGCTCGTTGGGGTACTTTTCCATGAGGCGGTCATAGATCCTGACGGCTCCGAACATGGCGTTGGCGTCGGCCTCCTCGGGGTCGGCGAGGGCTAGGGTGGAGGCTGCCTCGAGGTTCTTGTTTCTGGATAAGATGGGGGTCTCTACGCCGCCTTTCTTACCAATGTCGTCGTCGACGTCTATGCAGAGGATCAGGATCCTCTCATGGCTCCCATCGGATTCTGACACGGTTTCCCCCTGTCAAGTTGGGGTTGAGGGGCTATTTAGGTTCTTAGATTTTCAGGTCCAGGGCTTCCTTGAGGCCCTTGTACCTGTTCCGGATGGTTACCTCGGTGACCCCGGCGGCGTCGGCGATCATCTTCTGGGTCCTCTTCTCGTCGTTCATTACGCAGGCGATGTAGAGGGCGGCGGCGGCGAGGCCCATGGGGTCCTTTCCCGCGGTGGTCTTGAGCCTCTCGGCCTCCCGGAGGATCTCGACGGCGGCCTGCTGGGTCTTCTCCCCGACGTTCACCTTGGCTGCGATCTTGGGGACCCTGAGCTGGGCCGCTGGGATGGGCATCCTGATGTTGAGCTCCCTGAGGAGGAGCCTGTAGCACCGGGCGATGTCCTTCTTTTCGATGGGGCTGTGGACTGCGAGCTCCCGGAGGGTCCGGGGGGTCTGGCTCGTCCTGCAGGCTGCGTATAGGGAAGCCGCCGCTATCGCGGAGATGGAGCGGCCCCTGACGAGGCCCTTGTCCAGGGCCTTACGGTAGATTACCGCTGCCTTCTCCTTGATGGAGGGGGGTATGTGGAGCTTGTCGGTGAGCCTGTCCAGCTCCGCCATGGCCTGGGCCAGGTTCCTGTCCACGGAGCTGTGGACCCTGGACCTGATCTGCCATTTCCGGAGCCTGAGCATCTGGAGCTTCGTCTTCAGCGGGATCTTCCTGCCGAAGGCGTCCCGGCCGACCCGGCCGATCATCGTGGTGAGTCCTTTGTCGTGGACCGCGAAAGAGAGGGGTACACCGACCCGGCTCCTTGACTCCTTCTCCGTCTGGGTGAAGGCTCTCCACTCTGGGCCCTTGTTGATCACCGAGTCGGTGATGACTAGGCCGCAGTTACCGCAGATGATCTCTCCTGACTCATCATCATGAATAATATTGCTGCCCCCGCATTCGGAGCAAAGCAGCTCGCTGGCGAGCTGTGATCTTCTTTTAGACATATGGGTATCCCTCAACATATGGGTTTACGCAATTCCATCTCGAATCTTCGTCGTCAAGACTCAGAATTTCCGGTCACTTGGAGCAGTAGCTCTCCCTCCATTTGTAGTATTTAAGCTTTTTGGTCGAACATTATATCGTCTATACTGATCTCCCGATGGTATGTACGTGACACGGAAAGAATAGACTATTGCGTTACAACCCTCCCCCACTATATACACGCGCGGCGTTTCTGGGTCCCTTTGGGGGTGGAAAAGGTAAAATCGCCTCCCGTGGATTGTTAGCGGGGCGTGCATGGAGGTTCTTCCTGTGTCGATCCGAGGGGCTTTCGCTGGGTTAGTGGAGGATCTGACGGGGGATCCTGGTGTCGTGGCTCTGGGTCTCTTCGGGAGCTGGGCCAGGGGGGAGGGGGCGGCTTCGAGTGACTTTGACGTCCTTGTGGTGGATGGGTCGGGCCTGGATTACGAGTATGGTGAGGTGGAGGTTCGGGGCGGGTTGGTGGTGGATCTCAGTCGTGTTCCCTTGGGGTGGGTGGGGGAGCCGGTGAGCCCTCAGATGGATTATAGGCTCCATGAGGCGGTGGTGCTCCACGATCCCGGGGGTGTGCTGGGGGCGGCGAGGGGGTTCGTGGAGAGGGTCTTCATGAGTCCGAGGCGGGTGGAGGTGAGGACGGATGGGCTGCTCGCCACGTCGGAGATGCAGCTGAGCAGGGCTTCCGCGGCTTTGAGCAGGGGGGATTCGGAGACTGCCTCTGCCTATGTGGGGGCGGGGTTGGCGTCTGCGGTCGTGGTGTTGATGGATGTTGCGGGGGTGCCCGTGACGAGGAGGCAGTTTGTCTGGAATCTGAGGAGGGCGTGCGTCAAGATGGGCATGGAGGGTGTCTATAGGGAGTTCCTGGCCATGGGCGGTGTCTCCCGTGTCAGCCGTGAGGAGGCTTCCGAGGTGGTCGAGGGGTTCGAGGCGACTTGGACTGGGATAGCTTCGTTTGTCTCTGAGCATAGGGATATGTTGGGGGGGATTCACGGGAAGGTGAGGCGGGATGTGGAGTACTTGACGGGGGGGCCGGTCTTGGGGGGGATCCTGTCCCGGGTCGGGGAGATGGTGGCCGTGGACAACTGTGCGGAGGCGGTGGTGTATCTGAGGGGGTGGATGCTGCCCCTGCTGGAGGGCTTTGCGTGGGTGGCGTCGTCGGTGGAGGGGGTGAAGTATGATTATACTTCTCTGTTCAGGGTGGTGGGTGGGGCGGATGAGGGTGTTCGGGAGGGGGCGCTGGGGGTGCTGGGGCTCGTGGGTGTGGGGAAGCGGGCTGCGGGGGAGGCGTTGGCGGGGGCGAGGAGGCTTGTGGGGGATCTGAGGCTGGATCGGCGGAGGCTGGTGGAGTCCTTCGTGGGTTGAGGGTGTTTCGGGTTAGACTTATATGGGGTTCTTGTGGGTATCGATCCGGTGTAGCCCGGTCGTCTAGCGGTCAAGGATGGGGGCCTCTGGAGCCTCAGACGAGAGTTCGAATCTCTCCCGGGCTACCATTCTTCTGGTTGTGCGCCTGGCTTAGGATAAGGGTTTTCGGGGGTTTTATGTTCCGTGTGAAGGGGGGGTGTTTTGGTGGTGGGTGGTTTGGTTTTCGGTTGAAGGGCGTGAGTGTGGCGGTTTAGGGGGTTTGAACCCCTCGACGGGAGCTCGAATCTCAACCGTGAGATCCTGTTCACTTGGCCCTCTCTGTTTTGTGGTTTGTTTTGGTTGGGTGTTGGGCGTGGTGGCGATGCTGCGCTTGATGGGTGTGGGGTGTCATGGATATCCTTTTTCGTTTATATAGTTGCGCGCGATTTTGGTATGAATGGGATCCATTCGGAGCGTTTTTGGGGTTCCTTTCGGTATTTTGCGGTGTTTCCTTACGTGGGGCGTATGACCCCCCCTCCCCCCTCATGCGGTTTCTTTGTTGCGTGGATGCGTGAAGGAGTGTCTGGGTTCGGGGTGGATTGTGGCGGGTTCTTTGGATGGTGGCGTAAAGTGTTGGAGGGCTTTTCAGGCAGGTTAAGACGTCGGCTTGCGGAGCTGTTGGTCGTGAGTTCGAATCCCACGATGAATGGTAAGTTATTTAATCCTATTCTGGGGGTAATGTTACCTGAGTTTCTTCGAGGACTAGTGCCCAGTATCCCTTCCCCGGATCGAACACGGTTGCTGAGGTATAGCCAGTTCCAGTCCACGTTACCAGTTGGTAGAATCCAGGGAACGCCTCAGATGACTGGACAATACTATTAGGTCCTCCAACCATGCTCCATCCAGGGGAGAGACTTAAGCTCAATGAATTCACAGGCTCTCCGAAAACAGTGACGTTGACATCCTCCAGCACTAGCAGCCAGTAGCCCCGTGCAGCTTCGAAATTTGATGCGGTGACGTATCCTGTGCCGCTCCAAGTCACAAGCTGGAAGAATACTCCGGGGGGCATGACCGTATTGGCTGTGGAGTCATCGGGGATCACCGGGAGTGAAACCATATTCCACCCCGCTTTGAGCTGCAAGATATGCTCGACTTCACTCGTTAATGTGATCATGAATGTGTATGTGGTTTCTTCGTCGGCGGTCCACGTGTAGTGACTTGCTTCCCGCATATTGACATCCTCCGTCGGAGTCACTAGATTGATTTTGTAATCAATCGGGATAGCTGCGACCTCAGAAGTCTCCCAAGAAATATTTATTTCACCGGTAATTGCGGTGAATGTGTGCACCTTAAAAGTCCAGTTCGCAGGATATTCAATTGGCATTAGACTTGTGTATAGTTTTCTGAGGTCAACTGGACTCGACGGATTATTTTGGTGATAAAAGTAAGACTCGATACCGGAGTACCCGGGTGGAAGTATCAGATCTCCAGCAGTCGCATCGAAGCCGGATGTTGCTCCATCCTTCATGCCGAAAGTCGCATTTAAAGCAGAGTAGGTACCCGTCTCTACACTGAGGGAGACGTTCCAGTTTCCGCTTGTCATAGTCTCGTTGAATACCGCTGTGAGGGTGTGGTCCTCATTCATCGTGACCGTGTACGGATCAGATGAACCCACGTTGACAGTGTCGAGGAGCCAGTGACTCAGCTCCCAGCCAGAATCAGGGAGGGCATCAACCTGGACTTGAGATCCATCGCTGTAACTGTAGGTATCCGGAGAAGGATCAGTAGAACCAGAACCCTCAACCGAGACCGTGAGACTATACGCTTCTCCTTGTGACAGTTCATTTCCAAGTGACGAAGTCGGTTCTAACTCTACCCAAGCTCGAATTTTCACATTATCCAGAACCGGTTGTAAACCTGTATTACCACCTTGGAGAACGTGACCAAATCTCCAATCTTCAGTGTTTCCAGACAAGAGATTGGTGGCTGGAAAGTCTCCTTTATGATCACCATTAAGCCAAAACTTGATCAGCTCATCATTGTAATTATAAATTATTTTCTGTGAATACCATCCTTCTCCCAGATCCCATGAATGGTGGTGGATATTCTGTCCTGATGAATTGTATGTCGTGAAATATTGATTATAACTGCTGTAATGTTGAGTAGAACTTAGAAGAATATTTTTACATTGTTCCTCAGTATATGTGAAATCTTGGGAAATCCGGTTTTTATCTCCGAAGAGAATTCTAGCATACGCGTTTCCATCATCATTGTAGAAGTCGAACTCTATTTGCCACCCTTGAGTATATGAAAACTCGTCAAGAGTCCAAATGTTGACCCAGTGCCATTGACCGCTTGCTGCGTATTGCTGTAAATACCCATCTGAGAACGTTGAATAGCCACCATCGACGCCATTATCGCTACCCCATTTGTCTTCAAGATTAGACTGCTCGAAATCATCCCAGAACTCGTAATATGCGTCATTGAATGAAAGGGTATCAGACTGCGCGTTGGTATTACTATAGTAGATGAATATATCGCTAGTGGGGGTTGACGCCGTTAGATTGAGTTTTGTAGTTATTATCGTGTTTACTGAGTTAGGTTGAAGTATTGAGAAAGATAATTGTTCCATCGAGGTTTCGTTAATTAATCTTATATCTGAACAATCAGAATTCATTTCTCCTTGGATGATTTCTGAGGCTGTGTCCATTGTGATATTCACTGGGTAGTTTCTCAGGTTATTACTTGAATTTTCAGTTAGGATGACCTGTCGTTTCTTATCCCAGTTAGAATTCCACCAGTCTTCTTGAGGTGTGTCGCTTTCAAACGTTACTGTTGTGAAACTCCAGATGCTGCTTTCAGTCTGGTCAACACCATCACTTACCACAACTTTCCAGTAATAATGAGTATTATAGTCCAAATCAGGATTAATTGAAGTTTGGCTAATGTCTGAGGCTATATTTTGAATTGGTGGATTAGCGGTATCCAGATAAACATCATGAGTCAAATCGTTTCCATCAGGGTCTGAAGAGATCCAGCTTAGATTGGTATGGACGCTGACTTCGTTATCGCTATCGCCTGGTGAGGGGTTAGAAGGGGCATTAGGGGCTTGATTAGAAATTTGTAGGACAGTTATCTCTATCTGATCTGTGCTACTTCCACCGTCATCATCGGTAATTGTGAGGTTGACAGTAAATGTTCCAGCTTCTGTATAACTATGAGTCGGGGTCAAAGTACCCGTATCTACCGATCCTTCACCAAAATTCCACATTATAGAATGAGTGTCTGCTGAACCGGGATCAGTAAATTCACCGTTGAAAGTTATATCTTCATTTTCATATACCGTTAGGTCTGATCCAGCGTTTACAGTTGGGGCTACGTTCTGAATTGTTACTGTGGTTGAGTCGATTGATGACAAACCGGTTTGGTCAGTGACTCTGAGATAAATAGTCCCATGGAAGTCGTCACTCCATGTTTTTGCTATCCATATGCTTAAGGTATACTCTTCATATGAACCATCGCCATCGAGGTCCCATTCATAATAATGGATATCATTGTTGGGGTCTGATGATTGGCTAGCGTCAAGTATAACGGGTGTTCCTTCTTCGCCATTATATGGCCCATCAGCTTCGGGTATTGGTGATTCAGTGTTGGGTAGTACAATGATAGTGTATTCTGTTCTGTATTCGTTCTGCTGATCAGGAGTACCCGACGACGGATCGCTGTAACCGTAATCATCGCCAACAGCAGCAATACTTTTCACAAAGACCCGGAACGTACCAGCACTCTCAGGCCTAACCCGAATAG
>JADHWM010000021.1 GCA_016783485.1 Candidatus Bathyarchaeota archaeon | reverse complement strand
GCCGTGGTCGTCACCCCGGAGCGAGACAGTCCGGGGATAACTGCCAGACCTTGAACGACGCCCAGGATGAGGCCGTCTTTGACTCCAAGGCCGTTTGGTGGAGGCATATCGTGACTCTCCCTACCTTTCTGCATCAACCCGGTGGCAAGGAGCGCCACACCAGTCAGCGCCAGCAGCGCCTGCCCGTAAAGGCTGGCCAGCTCCACGAACGCGTAAAGAGGATAACCAACAACGCCCGTCACGAAAGTCGCTGTAGCCAAGAACTGGAAGAGCCTTCGGTCATCCTCAGACCCCCGCATGATGATTCTAGCGACTTCCCTCCGGAAATATACCAGCGCGGCGAGCCCTGTGCCGACGTGCAGATAAACCGAGAAGGTTAAGGCATAACTCGGCTCGAGCCCCAGAAGGGTGATCGCCAGGAGGACGAGGTTTCCCTGGCTCGAGACGGGCAGCCACTCCAAGACGCCCTGGAGAAGCCCCAGCACTAGAGCTTTGATCGGGTCCACGAGACATCTGTGGAGCCCCTCGGGTTAAAACTCCATCGGGGCCACTTTCACCCGCCTCTCCCCTCTACCGGAAGCTACGTTCCTCTTATATGAGGCGGAGCCGACTCAGCGCCTGAGGAGAGAAAGATTGGCCGAGGTACTTGAGCCCGGAATGTTGAAGGGTGTAGCCAGCACAACGGTGAACAAGCTCCTGAAAGCGGGGTTTACCACCATACAAGCCGTCGCGATGACCCCCGCGAGGGAGATCGCGGAGCTAGTGGGAATGGGGAGCGACACCGCGGTGAAGGTCTGCCGCCTCGCCCGGATGCACGTGGACCCGGGCTTCGTCCCGGCCCTCGAGATCCTGGACATGCGCCAGCACATGGTCAAGTGCAACACAGGCTCCCAGGAGCTCAACAGGATCCTGGGAGGAGGCGTCGAGACCGGCGCCATCACCGAGCTCATCGGGGAGTTCGGATCCGGGAAGACCCAGATCTGCTTCACCCTCGCCGTCACCGCCCAGCAGCCCGTCGAGGAGGGGGGATACGGGGGCAACGTCTGCGTCATCGACACCGAGGGCACCTTCATGCCGGAGAGGATTATGCAGATCGCCGAGGAGAGGGGGCTTGACTCCACCAAGATCCTGGAGGGGATCCTCATCGCCAGGGCCTACAACAGCGAGCATCAGATCATCCTCATCAACAGCCTCCCGGAACTCGTGGAGAAGAGCGGCATCAAGCTCGTCATCATGGATAGCATGATCGGCCACTTCCGGGGGGAGTACATCGGGAGGGGTACCCTCGCGGAGCGCCAGCAGAAGCTGGGCAGCTGCCTCAGCAAGCTCCTCAGGGTCGCCGAGGCCTTCAACATCTCCGTCGTCCTCACCAACCAGGTGTTATCCACCCCGGACACCATGTACGGGGACCCCAACAAGCCCACCGGGGGCCACGTCATGGCTCACGCCTGCACCCACAGGGTCTTCCTCAGGAGGGGGCGCCAGAACACCCGCCTCGCCAGGGTCATAGACTCCCCGAGCCTCCCCGAGGAGAAGATCCGGTTCGCGATCACCGCGGCTGGGATCGTGGACGCGGACGAGGAGTAGCGGCATCCCCTTCTTCAAGGTCTCCCATAGGAGTTTTTTCTCTCTAGGTTATCTGAGAAAAGAATCGAAATAGTAGCTTTGAATGCTACATGTATTTGGCGACTGCTTCCTCGGAGAGCCTCTTCAGGATCTTGGTCTCCGTCGGAATGACGGCCACCTTGACGCTCGCCGCCTGGAGCTCGCCTCCAGAGGCCAGGTTCACCGCCTCGATAGCGAGCTTTATGGCATCATCCAGGGAGAGCCCGTCCACGTACTTGTCGTCCAGAAGCTGGTTCGCCTCATCCGCGTTCCGTCCAAGAGCCCGAGCCTTGTAACCCCTGTAAGAGCCGCTGGGGTCTGTGGTGAGAAGGGCAGGGCCGTTCACGTCAACGCCGGCGATGACCATGCTCACCCCGAAGGGCCGGATCCCCCCGTGCTGGGTGTAGGTCTGGATTCTCTCGCTCAGGGTCCCCACGAGCCCCTCGACGTCGGGGGCCTCGTCGTAGATGAGCCTGTTGCTCTGGCAGTAGACACGCCCCTGGTCCAGGAGGACCCTGGCGTCGCTGCTGAGGCCGGCGATGGCCGCCCCGATGTGGTCGTCGAACTGGAATATCTTCCTGAAATAGTTGGCGTCCTCGAGGGGGCTGTCCGGGGCCTCGTTCGCTGCGAGGACCACGCCCTCCGGGGAGTAGACCCCGACGATGGGGGCGCCCCGCTTCACGAGCTCCAGAGCGTACTCCACCTGGTAGAGGCGTCCCTCGGGAGAGAATATGGTTATGGCGGCGTCGTATTGATTGGATCTCATCATAGACGATCGTCTCCGATTGATAGCTTCGATATTGAAAGGGGCTGGAATATATAAACGTCTTTGAAAACCGTCGCGCGCGTCGGGAACAAAGTCAAGGTCATCGAAGGCGAGGCGAAAGGCGACAGGGGTGTCGTCGTCTGTAATGTCGGCTCCTTTCCCGGGGGAGCCCACCACGCCCTCATCAGCTTCGGCGAGGAGACCCTCGAGAACTTCGGATTCCGGGTTTTTGGCCTCCACAGCAACCTCGTCGACTGGGACGGTGAACTCCTGGACGCCGTCGAGATCGAGAACTGGCTCGGTTGACGCCAAGTCACAGGATCAGTCACCGAGGACCTTTCCTGAAGAATATTCGTTTCAAGCCTAACCCAGATTAGTCTCCCATCTATCTTACTGACCAATGTTCTTAAGCTTCAGAAGCGATTTAAGGTTCCTCGAGGCAGGTATCGAGTAAGAGGAAGTCTTGAAACATGTCTGGACCCTTGAAACGCTTCGTCGACAGTCTCCGCGGCCTCTTCTCCGATCCGGAAAATGATGACCCCCTCGACAGGATGTCGGACATCGAGCCTGAGGGAGTCGAGGATTCCACCGAATCCGAGGAAAACACGTATCCGCCGGTCGCGGGGTGGGAGATGGAGCGAGAGGCAGAGACCTGATTTCCCCTCTTTTTCTTTATTAGTAAAATTCCCCGCGTTAGGGGAGCCTCGGAATGCGTGTTATTGGTATCCGGAACTAGGTGTCCCTGGACATCCCGAGGGACCGGTAGACGAAGGCCATGACATCGGACTCCTCTGCAATCTTGGTCTCAGGGGTCGCCCCCGCGTGACCGCTCTTGGTCTCGACACGGAGCAGGCTCTTGTGGCCAGAATCCTCCAAGAGGGCAGCGAACTTGAGGGCGTGGGCGGGGTGGACTCGGTCGTCGTGGAGCCCGGTGAATAGGAGCGTCGGAGGATACCCGACGCCTCTCTTGACGTTATGGTAGGGGGAGTAACGTGAAAGGAACTCGGCGTCCTCCGGGTCCTCCGGGTCGCCGTACTCAGGGACCCAAGCTTTGCCTATCAGGAGCTTGTGGAACCTCCCCATGTCCAGCACGGGGTACCCGATGACGGCGCCTTCAAGGATCTCGGGGCGCTGCGTCATCGTTGCCCCGACCAGGAGCCCCCCGTTGCTCCTACCGGTGGCGACGACCCTCGAGCCCTCCTCCCGGAGCTTCTCGATGACGGAGATGAAATCGTCGAAGACGTTCTGCTTCCTCTCCCTCATGCCGGCCCGGTGCCACTCCTCCCCGTACTCTGTCCCACCCCGGAGGTTGGCCTGGACGAAGGCCCCGCCATCCTCGAGGAGGGGAATGGCACTGGGGAAGTAGCTAGGAGTCAAGGGGATTGAGAAGCCTCCGTAACCATAGAGAAGGGTCTTCGAAGGCGTGACGCCCTTCTTCTTGACGAGGAAAGAGTGGACCCGGGTCCCATCCCGGGAGGTAGACCAGAGGTTCTCCACGACGAAGTCGCCGGGCACCTCCTCTGACATGAGTGGCTTAAGCCCCTCCGCTCCCAGGCGGTAGACCCTGTGGGGAGTGGTGAAGGACTGGTATCTGAAGAAGCACTCCGAGCCATCGGTCGTCAAGGAGGTTACTGAGCCCGGGGTCTCGAAATCGAATTCGTCGACGAGGCGGCCCCTTATGTCGTGGCGCCTGACTAGGGAGGATGCGTCCATCATGTAAGTGGAGACGAGGCCATCCGTTGTGGCGATGACGCTCTGGAGGGACTCCTTCCCTTCGCCGATGACCGTCTCGACTGACCCAGCCTCATCTAGGGAGAGGATCTGCCCCCATCCATTCCCTTCGAATGAGGCCACAAAGTACTTGCCGCGAATGTAGTCGATGGGGTAGGCCCTGAAGTCTTCGCCTCCGTAGATCTTCTCCCAGGAATCGGGGCTCTCGAGATCACCGGCGATGGCGGTGCTCCTGTGCCAGCCGTAGCTCTTCACCAGGAGGGCCTTGTCACCCTCGAGGCTCTCGCCCAGGCTCAACCAGTGGGATGTGGGGACCCCCTCGCCGTAAACCATCTCCTCCCGGCCGCCGTCCCTGAGGAAGACCCTGTTGGTGGGGGGCTCGACGCCATCCGGGGTGGCGGTCTCCCTGTAGGATCTCACGTAGTAGTACCGGTCATCCCCCAGCCACGTCACGTCATCCGTGACTCCCTCGAGCCGGTCAAGGGTCTCACCCGAGTCGGCGTCGATCAGGTCTGTGTATCCCTTGTCGGAACCGGCGTGGGAGTAGTTGAGAGCGTACCGGTCGCCGCCAGGGTCCGGGTGAACGTGTTTGATGAGGATGTCCTCGCCGAGGTCTCTCGAGTCCACGAGATCCCGGATCGAGCCGTCTCGATGAATCAGCTTGACCTTGTATGCCCCCTCCTCCCTGAGGAGGGCGAAGACCCCTCTTCTCGAAGCCTCGAGAGAGATGACCAAGGGTATGCCGTAGTAGGTTTCGATGCGGGATCTGAGACTATTTGAGGTTGGGGCTAGGGCGCTCCTCGCTTCGGCGTCCCGAGTAGTTACCCATTCGATCACCTTAGGGTCTTCCAGATTCTCGAGCCAGAGATAGGGGTCGGCGTCCTCATTGAATGGCATGGGCTAACACCTGTCAAAACTCCGCCACTCTACTTATAACAGGTTCTTGCTCCCCCTCGGTCTAGAAGGAGGAGAAAGGCACCCGAAGCCAGGAGTATAGAACGGAGGCTCGAGGCGTTTAGGGAAGTTTTAGAGTTAAAGGCTCTTGTCGTCGGTCACTGAAGTAGACAGGGTTCTGTTATGCATATGAGACGATCATGAAGTCCTTCTCGCGTGTGCACGTACGTCCAAACCCGAGGAGTAAAGCCGTACAATCCTAATACATCCTGCACCACATCACACCCATGAGACTCAACACCCTACCCAGGATCGATCTAGTGGTCACACCCACTCCCCTACAGCCCCTCCCCAACCTCACTAAGCACCTTAAAGGCCCTAGGATCCTAGTCAAGAGGGACGATCTCACAGGCCTCGCCTTCGGAGGAAACAAGGCCCGAAAGCTTGAGTACCTCATGGGAGACGCCCTCCAGAAGAGGGCCGACATCATCGTTACGGGCGCCGGGTTCCACTCCAACTGGTGCACCCAGACCGCCGCCGCAGCCTGCAAGGTCGGCCTACCCGTAATCCTCATCAAGAGCGGCCCCCGGGATGGTTACGACCCCGAGAGCTGGGATGGGAACCACCTCCTCCATCGCCTCCTCGGTGCCGACATCACTATCCTCAAGGAGGGCTCAGCCCAGAGACGTCAGGAAGTCATGGAGGAGCTGAAGGCTCAGGGTCGCAACCCCTACTGCATCCCCGTTGGGGGCTCCAACGCCATCGGCGCCTCGGGATACATCCGCTGCATGCTCGAGCTCCTCACCCAGTCCGTTGAACAGGGCATCATGATTACCCATCTCTACCATGCCACTGGCTCAGGCGGGACCCAGACCGGTTTGGCCCTCGGCGCGAAGGCCCTAAACACGGGCATCAATGTTGTCGGCGTCTCCACAGGATCCGGCGACGCCGCCAGCAAGACCCAGCTCCTCCTCAGCCTCTCAGAAGAGACCGCGGAGTTCCTCGAGATCGACGCACGCGTCACACCCGACGATATCAACGTACTCGCTGAGTATAGTGAGGGTTACGGCTACGTGACCGAGGCAAAGATGGAGGCCATCAAGCTATGCGCTGAGACGGAGGGCCTGATCATCGACCCCGTCTACACGGCCCCAGCTATGGCGGCCCTCATCGATAACGCCCGCAACGGCACCCTCACCGAGGACGACACCGTCGTATTCCTCCACACGGGGGGCACACCGGCCCTCTTCGCCTACAAGGAAGCACTCAAAGCCTACATAAAGGGGGAACCCTTCCCCTGGAAGATCCCGGAATGGAGCCCAGACAAGGGATTGTATTGAGGAAGCCTTGGCGTGCGCTAGCCCCTGTCATCGAGGAGGCGAAGAGAGCCCAGAAAGGTGCTCGCGCGCGTTGCACCAATGATAATCCATCATTTTTCATATTGTGCCATTGTAAGCACTGATCAATAATGGAGGAAAGAGGAGTCACTTTGCACATACACTATAGTAGATATGGTTTTTCTGGACTATCGGCTGCGCCTTCAGGATGTCCAGGACGTCCCCATTCATCACGTCTTCGTCTGCGCTCGTCGCCACGACATCCCCCACGTAGAGGGTGTGGTCGCCGCATGTGTGTTTCTGGACTACTTTGCACTCGAGGTGGCTGAAGCATTCCTTGATCCTCGGGGGTCCCACCTTGAGGGAGGGGATGGGCGTTAAACCCGTCTCGGCGAACTTGTCGACGCGCCTCCCCGACTCGGTGCCGCAATAATGCATCTGCTCCTCGAGGGAGATGGGGGGAGTGTTGATCACGAACTCCCCTGTCTCATCGATCAGCCGGTGACTGTACCGTTGGGGGGCGACGCCGATGCAGACCAGGGGAGGCCTGAAGCTGAGAGGCATATACATCCCGAGGGTGATGATGTTCGGCTTCCCATCCTCACCCTGGCAGGTGGCCATGACCACGACACTTGCGGGCCCGGGCTGCAGCCGCAGGCCTTCCCTCAGCTCTATCTTCGCCATAGCATCCCCTAGTCTAGCTTGCCGCCGTACTTGCCCCAGCTCACGATCTCGTCCAGGCTCTTGCGTTCCTTGGGCTCCTTGACCTCGTCGGGTTCCCCGAGGGGGGTCAGGGCTATCACCTTGAGCTCGTCGGGGATACCCAACAGCGCCTTTATTTCAGAGTCCCGCTTGCTCTGGCCCATCCAGCATGTTCCGAGCCCCAGGCTGGTGGCGGTCAGGACGATGTGCTCGAAGGCTATACCCATGTCGTTGAGGCACCAGTTGGGGGACACGACCGGATCGGCGAGCCCCACGATCATCGCCGGGGCTTCCGCCGCCCAATTCGATCTCCCGGCGAGTTTCTCGATGGTCTCCTTGTCCTCTACGACCACGAAATGCCACGGCTGACGGTGAGCGGCGGAGGGGGCGACCCTCGCCGCCTCAAGTATCTTCATCATAGATTCCCGAGGCACCGGCGTTCCCTTGTACTTGCGGATGCTCCGCCGTGTCTCGATTACATCGTCGAACTCCAATCAAATCACCTATAGAATACAAGCAACCTTCACGGTTTCATAATATTAAATTAACTGAATGCTCGGAGAGATGTTTTCACGGCCAGTGCCACGGGGCTTCCGGCTCCAGACGGAGTGGCCCACTCTTCTCCTTACCGTACCTGACCTCAGGTTTCGAGAGGTGCCTCTGAGCCCTCGGGGGCGGCATGAACAGCCCAGTTCCTATCTGGCGCACCAGCTCCTCCGTCGCCTTCTCCATCTTGGGGCCCCTTAAGCCGCATCTCCTACACCTGAATCCCTTCCCCCGCCCCATGGACTCCATGCTTCCACCGCACTCGGGGCACTTCGGGTTCACCTTGCGGAGGTCCCGTGCGAGCCCCAGCACCTCAAGCTTCTCCAAGTTGAACGTCGGTCTTTCAGAGGATGCTTCCCCTCTGACCCCCCCGTACGCGCGAACACGGTCCCCGGGGATCAGCCTCCGAACGATTTCCCTGAAAGGGCCTGTGGGCTCGTATGCGGCGCAGTCAACTCTTCCCGTCTCGTCCGTGAGGCCGACGAACACATGCCCCCCCTGGATGGTCCTCGGGGGACTTGATACGAGACCCTCAAGAATAGCGGGACTGAATGGTCTCAAGGATGAAGCTGTGACATGAGAGCCGAGGTGGGCGTCCGTGCCCTGATTCGTCCTGAAGACCACCCATCGCTCCAAAGGCTCAGAATCCACCATGAGCCCCGCCTCTCTCACCGCTGATGGGTCCTCGCCGCGGATCCCATAGAGAACGGGGTCCGGCCCGTTGGGCGCGATGAGGACCCGCCCCGTCTCGGGGTCCACGTTGTTGAACGTGGAGCCGCCGGTCGCCTCGTCCATGCGTACCACGGAGTCAAGGTCGACCCGCCTGGGGGTTCCCCAGTTCCCGGGCAACCTGTAGGATAGGAACTCGTATGTGTGATCGCCTCTCTGGAGCCCTCCCACTGCGGCCAGTCCCCCGATGATCCCCCTCATATTCTTGAAGCCTATCGCCGAAGCCTCGTGCTCATCGGCAAGCTTTAGCGCATCGTCGAGGGATACAACGGTTTTCACGACTCTTTCGGAGAACTCGATGAGGCCTGTCGGAACCACCCCCTCCAGGAAGACGACACCAGGATTAGTGTTGTCGCAATCGAAATCTGCGTAGGATTCCACGAGGTTCAGGACACTCCTTAGTGCGTCCTCCTCGCGGGATTTGTCGATCTCGACCCGGAGGCACACGGCCCCGTTTCCCCTCGTCTTCCACGGGACGTTGGGATTCAGCCTCAGGAGGTTTGGGTAATCGACGAACCGGGCACCAAGGCCGCTGAGCGCATCGACGAGTCGTGCGGCGATGTAAGTTGTGCAACCTCCGCTGGGGGAGTCTGTGTCATCGAACCCGATGTGGAGGAGCACGGCGTGGAACCCTCTCGAATTGGTGAAACCCCTCCATTAAAAAGGGTGACTGAACCCCGGAAGCCGCTGTTTTCATGCGGATGATCCTGGCGGGTCTATTCTCCGATGAATATCAGCCAATAGAAAAATTCCGAAAAGAATATATCGTGGCTGAACCTAAAATCTAGCCCATGCTCCCCGAAATCGACACCATCGCCCACAGGCGCCGGGCTCTGGGGCTCACCCAGACCCAGCTCGGCGAGAAGGCCGGAGTGAGCCAGTCCTACATCGCTAAGCTCGAGGCGAGGAAGATCGAGCCCTCCTACTCCAAGGTGAGGGCGATCCTGGAGGTCCTCGACGGCCTCGAGAGGGGGAAGGAGACGAAGGCGGAGGAGATCATGTCCACGGAGATCGTGAGCCTCCAGAGGGACGACCTCATCCGGAGGGCCGTGGACATCATGTGGGAAACGGGGTTCTCCCAGCTCCCGGTGATGGACGGCGAGAGGCCCGTGGGGAGCATCACCGAGAGGACCATCATCGACACGATGAGGAACGGGGGCGCTGAGGACCCAATGGGGGAGCAGCCCATCTCGACGATCATGGACGATCCCTTTCCCCAGGTCGGGGAGGAGGCCCCGGTTTCCATCATCGCCGGGCTCCTGAGGATCTACCCGGCGATCCTCGTTCAGAGGCGGGAGAAGGTCACAGGGATCATCACCAAGGCGGACCTATTGAAAACACTGTGAATGCGTCAACAACTCTGCACACGCATTCAGATAATCGGTCTTGCCGAATACGGATTGATGCTGAGACCAAGGTATCCGGCTTGAGGAGACTTTATCATACAACCCCTAGTCATCATGATTGCGGTGGGGTAGATGCAAATAAATGAAGGATTTCGATTAACAGAGGTTAATCCTCAAAAAACAGAAGGGGAAAACATGCATAGCAACCTCGCAATAAGGACTGAGGGATTGAGCAAGACGTACAACGGGACTACGGCCCTCAAGTCCCTGGACCTTAAAGTCCACGAGCACTCGATATTCGGCTTCCTGGGACCCAACGGCGCGGGGAAGACCACCACCATCAAGCTCCTCCTAGGCCTCATAAAGCCCACAGCGGGAGGGGGAACAGTCTTCGGCCACGATATCACAGGAGACTCCGTTGAGATCCGTCGGAAGGTCGGATATCTGGCCCAGGTCCCGAGCTACTACATGCACATGACCGCAAGGGAGACCCTCCGATTCAAGACCCGCTTCTACTACTCCGGACCCCGGAACCGGATCGAGGAGAGGGTACAGGAAACCCTGGAGATGGTGGAGCTCGCCGACAAGGCGGACCGCCCCATCAAGGGATTCTCCGGTGGAGAGAGGCAAAGGCTGGGGATCGCTCAGGCCCAGGTCCATCACCCGGACCTTCTGATCCTGGACGAGCCCGCGGCGAACCTCGACCCTATGGGGAGGCGGGATGTCCTCAAAATCATGGAGAGGCTCAGGAAGCACGCCACGGTGTTCTACTCGACCCACATCCTGGACGACGTTCAGAGGGTGAGCGACACCGTCGCGATCCTCAACCACGGCGAGCTCGTGGCCCAAGCCTCCATCGAAGAGCTCCTCACAGGCTCGGGGGGTACGGTCTACAGTATCACATTCAAGGGGAGCCACGAGGAGGCTCAGAGCAGGATCTCAGCACATGAATGGGTCTCAGGGGTCACAGTGGTCCCCGGGGACCTTCGGACAACCCTCCATGTGGCTGTGACCGACGAGGATGCCGCCGAGGACGAGCTCATGAGGCTCGCCGTCTGCGATGGGAAAGCGACGGTCACCGAATTCGGGCGGAAGAGATACGAGCTGGAGGACGTCTTCGTGGAGATCGTGGAGGGAAGCAACAATGGCGAGTGACGGCGAACTCCAGGTGGTCCGGGAGTCGGGCTGGCTTAGTGGCCTCCCTAACATGCTTCGCAAGGAGAATGGCAAATGGTGGAACACACGGCAGTGGCTCGTTCAGAGCGTGATCTGGATACTGCTGGTGAACGGCCTCCACGGTATGGTGCTCCAACTCAGCAACCAGGGTCCCGCCTCAATGGAATTCCTATTCGAGAGCGTGACCATATTCTACGCCCTATTGGGGGGGATGACACCCTTTGGGGCGATGATCCTCACTCAGGGCGCCATCGTCGAGGAGAAGAAGTCAGGGACCGCTGAATGGGTGCTCTCGGCGCCCCTTTCGAGGGAGGCATTCGTGCTCTCGAAGCTGGTAATAAACTCGCTCTGGATATTCGGGACGCTTGTTCTGCTCCAGGGAGCCGTCTACGAACTTGTGCTGATGGCCTACGGGATGGAGATAGTTCCCGTCCTCGACCTGGTGAAGGGCCTCGCCCTCCACGGATTCCACCTGTTGTTCTGGATCACCCTCTCGCTGATGCTGGGCACCTTTTTCAAGGCGAGGGGGGCCGTCATTGGGATACCCGTGCTCCTGTTGGCCTTCCAGGACCTGATCGCCGACTTTGGGAGGCGTTACCTCCCCGGGATCGAGTTCTGGCTCCCGAAGAGGATAGAGGAGATTGCCACCCAGGTGACCCTCAGGGGGCCCATCTCCTCTACGGTTCCTCTGTTCACCATCGGCCTCCAGATCGCAGTGTTCACTGTGATCGCGTTCTGGAGATTCAAGCGAGAAGAGTTCTGAGAACATTGAACTCCATAACATCGGACAACTGATCCCGCTACCCGGCAACAGCGTCTTTCATCAGGTTTTAAAACATAGAAAAAACAGCTAGTTGAATCGTCAAGAGATAAAAACGGTGAGTTTGGCCAGTCTAGAGACTAGACGACGATCATCGTCAGAGTCGAGCGGACCTTGTCCAGGCGCCGGATCTTCCAGCTGATTGTGTCCTTGAGGTTCTGCATCGTCTCGGTCCCTATCCTGGCGATGATGTCGTAGACGCCGTAGACCATGTGGGCCTCCTTGACCTCGGGGATCGCCCTGAGATCCTTGAGCACCTCGCTCTCAGAGCCGATCTCGGCGTTGATAAGAACAAAAGCAGTCGCCATTAAGTTACCTCGAACAGTTTAATCTGACGGGGATACTTAACGTTTGCTAGCAGCGAAGTATAGCGAAGATTTCCGTCTTTTTCCGGGTAAAAACGCCGTTATCGTCCCTTTTTCAATGGAATTGTTTCGAACACCGCGGTGATACCGGCTGTCAGGGCCCTGCGCGACTCTTAAGAACCTACGTGACTTTGTGAGAGGCGAGAAAGGCAATGCTCCTAGACGAAACACTTACCGCCCGAGAGATGAGGGCCGTGGAGATGAACTCAGAATACCTCGGGGTCTCCAAGCTCCAGCTCATGGAGAACGCAGGGAGGGCGGTCGCCGCCGCGGTCATGGAGCGTTTCGGGAGGAAATCTAGCGTCGTCATCGTCTGTGGCCCCGGAGGGAACGGTGGCGACGGGTTCGTTGCTGCACGGCACCTCGCTGGCGCGGGATACACACCCAGGGTCATCCTCCTCGGCCAACCCAAAAACATTGGCTCCCAGGAGACTAGAGTAAACTGGCAGGCGCTCAAGGGGATGAGCGAAACGATCCTCATAACCCAGGTCAGAGACTCCGCCGAGATTGAGCCCCTCAACGGCGACGTCGTGATCGACGCACTAATTGGGACCGGAGTCGTCGGAGCACTGACACCACCTTACAGGGAAATGGTTGACGCCATCAAGGCATCCAACGGTTATATGATCGCCGTGGACATCCCCACGGGTATCAACGCAGACACGGGAGAAGCTGCAGGCAATGCAGTCAAAGCGGACCTGACCATCACGTTCCATAAGGAGAAAAAGGGACTCAGGAGCGCCCAGAACCACACGGGAGAACTCGAGACAGCCCCCATAGGAATCCCCCCAGAGGCCGAACGATATGCGGGGCCAGGAGATGTCTTCATCGCTTCGAAAAAACGTTCTCCTAGCGCCCACAAAGGGGACCATGGCAGCCTCCTCGTGATCGGAGGGAGCGAGACCTACTCCGGAGCCCCAGCACTAGCCGCAATGGCTGCGTACGCGACCGGAGTCGACATCGTCTACGTCGCAGCCCCCGAGTCCGTTGCGTCTGTAATAGCCGGCTTCTCCCCGAGCCTCATCACAGTTAAGCTGAAGGGATCGAGACTCAACTCTAGAAACGCCGAGAAACTGAGTGCGCTTTACGGGAAAATCGACGCAGCGGTCATCGGCCCGGGCCTGGGGCTCCACCCAGAAACCCGGGAAGCTGTGATTGAGATAGTCGAGGAGTTCGAGAGACAGAAAACGCCCGTCCTTATCGATGCAGACGCTTTGAAGAGCTACCCAGCTAGGAGGGAGATCGCGACCGGCGCTGTCTTCACCCCCCACTCAAGGGAATTCGAGATCTTGACCGGGAAGCCCCCATCAGGGACACTCAAGGAGAGGGGAGAGACGGTCAGGAAGGAAGCGGCAAGGTTGGGAGCCACGATACTCCTCAAAGGGAACATCGACATCGTGAGCGATGGATCACGCACGCGGTTCAATCGGACGGGCAACCCCGGTATGACCGTCGGGGGGACAGGCGATGTCCTCTCAGGGATCACGGGTGCATTCCTAGCCCAGGGAATAATGCCTTTTCAATCAGCGGTAGCCGCTGCGTTCATCAATGGAGTGGCGGGGGGCATGGTCGTCAGTGAAAAAGGTTACCACATGGAGCCCGGAGACCTGATAGAGAAAGTTCCCTATGTCATCGAGGACGCCCTCAAGGGGCGTCTCAGAGCCTCCTAATGATCTAGGAATGTTTGTGTGCGCGTGTTCTTATTTGAAATCTAAAACGTTTCTTTGGATACAGCGGAACGGAACATCCACTCGTATGACTTTGTAACGGTGATACCGTGTATCGATAAACATCGAAGATGGCAGAATCCATTTTACTTTCAGTAGGCGATCCTTGGAGCCGCCTCTAATTCCAGAAGGGCCCTCGCCTTGTTGAAGTAGCTGAGGACGTTCTCACCTTTCTGGGTGAGATCGTAGCAGACACTCGTCCTCTTGTCTTTCGGATCCACGGGCTCGATCTCCATCACAAGATCCTGGTGGATTAGTGATCCCAAGACCCTCTGCAGGGGCTTCCAGGATAGATTTGCGCCGTACATGATCCTAGTCGGCTTCTTTACCCCATTACGGATAGTGTACAGAACGTCCAAGTGGACTTCGAGCCTCGACCGCCTCTGCTTCAAGGGGCGCCCCCCAAGTCTGATTCCTTCATCCAGTTTTTTCTCCTGTGTTCCGCCTCTATAGCGAGCATTCAAGATTTGTGGGATCTCGAGAGGTGTGTTATTTTACACTAAACCTGAAATTTAAGTATTTCTAGTAAGTAAATCAAATTCGTATTAGAGAGCTGCCTAACATCCTTCGAAATCAATTTAATTTGCACCTACCGAAGTTTGTTCCGGATTCAGCTGTTCGAACGCGTATATTGAGAATACTTCATTTGCCTCATCTCGGAATGGCGGAGCCCTCGAGAAGCCAAGCTTCGTACCCCTGAAACAACCCTGCCAGCACAAACCTGCCCCATTCTCGAGGGGTGCGATATCATTTATTTACAATTGTGGATTTCAAATACATGATCTCATCCGAGAGCTGGGGCGTGAGTTCATAACGATGCAGCCTGCACTAGGCTTATAGGACCCATCCGGAATGATCTCCAGCATGAAAGCCCTGGGGATCGATCACATCCACTTCACCGTGACAGACCTTGAGAAAACCATCGAGTTCTATCTTGCTCTGGGGCTCATTGTCGCTGAGAGAATGGACCACGGAGGAGAGTCGGCCCAGATGGTGAGCGAGGACGGGGAACTAGTAGTGGACCTTCGCCAAGCCAAGAACATCGACAACCCAGGGTACAACCACTACGCCATCAAGGTCGAGGATATCGAGGGCATCTGTAGCGAACTTAGGGACAGGGGATTAACGGTGGATGGGCCCATCTATGTAGAGGCAACCAAGAGGAAGCTCGCCACAATCCGGGATCCCAACGGAGTTCTCGTTCAACTGGTGGAAATCAACGACTGACAGATTGACTATCGAGAAATAAAACGGGGGTCTAAGGTGTCAATTAGTCCTCGCAGTACAAAGAACAAGGACCAAGTGTAAACCTATTTTAACCACACCCATCAAGAATGCTCTCCTTTTCTCTGATTTTATACCTCCATTGAGTGCAAGGAGCCGAAAAAAAGCTTGTTTAGAACTCCCATCATAGACCTATAGAGAGGGTGAAGCCTGCAAAGACGATAAACACATATAAAGAAGCCTTTGCATAAGGAGGGTGATTTCGAAGGGGTTTTATGAAGTCTGCCGAACTGCCTGAGATAACCATTGCCGAAGCTCCTTCATAGAGTGAATTTAGAGTAGTGAAACGAGGGTTCCCAGACGGGGTCCCAAAACTAGCAGAGGAAGGGAGTAGCGGCTTGATCAAAAGTGAGAAAATCACAGGTTGCCCGGAGTGCGGCAACAACGATCTGATCCGGGACTACGAGGCGGGGGAGCTCGTCTGCGAGGGTTGTGGCATGGTCATCTCATCCGAACTCTTCGACCACGGCCCGGAGTGGAGAGCCTTCAACCTCGAGCAACGGGAGAAAAGGACCAGGGTGGGCGCACCCCTAACATGGACGATCCACGACAAGGGCCTCTCCACGATCATCGACTGGACAGGAAGGGACATCTACGGCCGGGGCCTCAGGCCCGAGCAAAGGGCTCAGGCGTACCGCCTCAGGAAGTGGAACCGCCGGTCCAAGGTGTCAGGGGCCAGCGAAAGGAACCTCGCGTACGCCCTCTCGGAGCTAACCAAGATAGCGTACAAGCTCAATCTCCCCAAGAATGTCCTCGAGACAGCCTCTGTGATCTACCGCCAGGTCGTCAGGAAACGGCTCATTCGAGGCCGTTCTATCCAAGGAGTGGCTGCCGCTTCGATCTACATGGCGTGTCGTCAATGCAATGTCATCCGCACCCTTGAAGAGGTGGGACTAGCTGCAAACATTTCGAAGAAAGAGAGCGGCCGAAACTACAGATTTCTCCTCCGAAAGCTCGAGACCCGGGTTCCTCCGGTAGAGGCGAAGAGCTACGTCTCCAAATTCGTGAACCAACTTACGCTCTCGGGGAACGTCGAGAACCTCGCAATGCAGATCTTGGAACAGGCTATGGAGATGAGGCTCACAAGTGGGAGAGGGCCGGCGGGGATCGCAGCCGCCGCAACCTATATCGCTAGTCTCCTCACAGACGAGCGCCGCACCCAGGGCGAGATCGCCAGGGGCGCCCAGGTCACCGAGGTTACCATCAGGAACAGGTACAAGGAGCTCACGCAAAAGCTCGCAATAGAGATGGACCTCTAAGAAGAAGTCTAAAAAAGGGGCTTAATCGAACCTCTTGGGATCGAAGGGCTCAAGCATCCGCTCTGTTTTCTTCTTGATTATAGTTTCGGAAAGGAGCTTCCCGACAATGGGAACCATGGTAACCCCGTAATCGTGGAATCCACAGCAGACGTAGAGGCACTCCTCGAGCCGCCCGATGGCGGGTTTTTCATCGGGGGTTAGATCGCAGATCCCCGTCCACTGCCTTATGACGTTGAGGTTCCGGAGGACCGGGACCACTGGGACCAACGCGTCGGCCAAGTTGTTCAGGAACTGGGTGGTGTTCTCGCTCAGATCGTGCCCGGGCTCCATCCAATCGATGGTTCCCATTATCTCCCCCCTCATGGTCTGGGTGACCTGCAAGTGGGTGGAGAGGCGCTCGATTGTAGGGCCGAAGAAAGGTCTCACCGCCTCTGAGATGAGGACCTCCTTCCTCATGGGGGTCATGGGAATCTTGTATCCCAGTGGCTCCGTGAGGCCCGAGCTGTCGATGGCACTGGCCACGATAACGTTTTCGGCTTCATAATCCCCGCTCTGAGCCTTCACAAGGAAACCGTCTGAGGTCTTTTTGATTTCCTTCACTTTGTTCTCTTTTTCGACCTTCCCCCCCATCCTCTTGAGGTTCTCCAAGTAAGCCCATACGAGGCCAAATGGGTGGGCGTTCGCCTCGTCAGGCGAGTAGAAGCCAGCTAGAATGCTTTCAGAGTCTATGTAAGGCCACTTTGCCTGGACTTCCTCCGGGGTCATCTCGATGTCTTTCAGGCCCAGCTTGACGAAGTGTTCATGATCTTCCCGAAGTTCCCGAAGATCTTGCTCGTTTTTTGCCACGATCAGGCAGCCACTCTTCTTATGGAAGGTGTTTATGCCCATCACGCTTGATAGGCTCCCGTGAAGACGGAGGCCTTCCCGAGCCAGTTTGACGAGGTCCTCGTTACCGTTTCCCATGGCGTAGGGGTTGCGTTCCTTGAGGACGCCGAGGCCTCTACCGGTGGACCCCGCGTTGAGGTAGGCGCCCTCTAGGACATGGGCTTCTCTACCCTTCTTCATTAAGCCATAGGCTATGGAGAGACCCATGGCGCCACCACCCACGACGAGGTTTTCAATTTTATCGGTCACTTTTGGTCCCCCAGGATCCTGATTGACCTGACTTCGTACGAAAGAGCAGGATCGTCCATCTCAACTGTGACCACCCATCTAGGGTAGGCGTCTCCTCTGGCCTGGTAAGTGGGTTTCACGATGACTCCCTCTCCAACGACTGCGCCGGAGCGATCCTGCAGCTCCACGCGGTCCCCGTCTTTTGGAGCGGGAAGCAGTTCATAGGGCAGTGTGACGTATCCTTTTCCATCCTTGATCTGCTGCAGGAATACGGAGAGCCCCGGGCAGACGGCAACGCAGGCGGTACAACCCGTACATTTCTCCCAGTCCACTATCGGGGGTGCGCTTAGAGAATCCTTGGTGATGGCGTCGACGCGGCAGATGTATGCGCATGGATTACATGGGATCTCTTCGGTACACTCTATCATGGCGATTCTTTTTGAGGCCACGATCTCCTCGGGGGGCAGGACGTTCAGTTCTTCCAGCTCTTCCCTGGTGTTGTATCCTCTCTGGACCGCCTTCAGCTCTTCGTCAGCCATCTAGGTCAACACCTCCATGATATCATCAACTGTGATCTCATTCATGGCCGTTTTTAGACCTGCGCTGAAGGGAGAGCTCCGGTCCTCCTCCAGTGCGTGCTCGTACTCTGTGATCTTCTCGGATATCTCCTCGCTTCTGATGTCCAATGCTTCGGTCACGTGGAGCCCGGCGAGACCTCCCTCGAGGACGGCGGTTGTGGCTTCCTCGATGCTCCCGCAGTCCCCTGCGATGTAGGCGTTCTCTGCGAAGCGGTATGTCTTGTCTCTGATGGGGACGAACCCTCCGAGGACCCCGGACCTCACCATCTTGGGATTGAAGAGCTGCACCAGGTCATAGGCGGGGTTGAGGCCCACACCTATGCAGATGAAGTCGCAATCCACTTTGAATTGGGATCCGGGGACATGGCTATAATCGGTATTGAGCTTGGTCATGATGGCGCCCTTCACCTCCTTCCTCCCCAAGGCCTTCACGATGGTGTGCCGTGTAACGACGGGCACCCCGTGCCTCTGGATCTTGGCGGCGTGAACGAAGTAGCCTCTGACCCGCCTGAAGCTGGGGGCGTATACTCCGGCTACCTCGATGCCCGCCTGGATCAGGTGATAAGCCACCATCAGGGCGACGTTCCCAGTCCCGAGGAGTATACCCCGATTCCCGGGTTTTATCCCAAAGACATTGAGGAGGGTCTGCACCCCCCCGGCACCATAGACGCCGGGGAGATCGTTGTTTTCAAAGACTAGGGTCTTCTCGTATGCGCCCGTCGCGACGAGGTATTTCTTGGCGTTGACTTTGAGGGTCGTGTTGTTGGGACCTTTTAGCAGCATGATGTCCTCTTTGGGGTAGTATCCAACGGCGCTGGTTTCGGTAATGACTCTCACGTTGGGCAGCTGATCCAGCTGGGAGATCATCTCTTCCCCGAGCTTGAATCCCCGCTTCCCCGCAGCATACTTTATGTCGCTGAAAAATGTATGAGTCTGCTTGACGAGTTGCCCCCCGAGTCGGTCTTTATCATCCACGATGACGACGCTGATTCCTCTCTGTCCCGCCTCGATCGCTGCCTGCATCCCCGCCGGACCGCCACCCACAATAAGGAACTCGGTTGAGATCTCTCCCTGAGCTCCTTGGTTTTGCGGTGGAGGGTCTAAGACCTTTTTAGGGAAGGCACCCAGCCCCGTGAGCTGCCGCATCACCATCATCGCGGGCTTGTAGATTATCCCCGGCCGGGTCATCAATCGCATATAGACTTGGGGGGGCAGCTTCATGAGGTTGAGGATGGGGGAGAGATACTCCGCCAAGTATTTCTGGCGCTTGATCCGCATCCCAGCCTTAACCATCACGATGCAGGTCCGGACGTTGGGGACACCATCCACCTCCATCATGCAGGTGGAGCATCGCCCGATGGCGCAGAAAAAGCCCCTGGGCCTTCTGTATTTGATGCTCTTGCTGAACTCCCTGAGACCGTTAGCGTAAAGGGCTGCGGCGACCGTCTCACTCTCGAAGGCTTTCATCGGCTCCCCATCGAGGTAGATAGTCACCTCCTCGCCCCTGTCGAACTCGAGGATGGGATGTTCGTAAATTCTCCAATCGACCATTCTTTTCACTGTGTCATTTCTTTTTCGCGGTGGACTTCACCAGGCTCCCGAGTGTGATAGGATCAATGGGAGACCTTATCCTAGTAGTCTGCGTGACAGGCTTTCCCGTTTTCCGCTCCAGTATTCCTCTGGCGAGGTCCATGCAGGTCTTTCCCTGGCATTGACCGGTAGTGATACCGGTGATTCTCTTCAGAGACTCAAAGTCGTCATACCCTGAGTCAATGGCGTCTTCTATGTCCGACTCTGTAACGTCGTGACAGCGACATACTATTTTCTTCATGAGCCACACTTTTTAAAAAAGGGATTAGGCCAAATGGCCTTGAGCTACCATTGCATCTGCGACTTTGAGGAAGCCTGCGATGTTCGCGCCCAGCACATAGTTCCCCGGCTGACCGAAGAGCTTGGCCGTCTCGTACGCAGCGGAGTGGATGTTCACCATGATCTGGTGGAGCTTCTGATCGACCTCTTCTGCGCTCCAGAAGTACCGCTGGCTGTTCTGCGCCATCTCCAAGCCCGAGGTTGAGACACCACCTGCGTTGGATGCCTTCCCCGGTGAGAAGAGAATCTTGTTCTCCAAGAAGATGTTGATGCCCTCTAGGGTCGTAGGCATATTGGCACCCTCGCCGACGGCTAGGACACCATTGTCAACCAGAGTCTGAGCTTCTTCACCGTTCAGCTCGTTCTGTGTGGCGCAGGGCAGTGCGACGTCACACTTGTAGACCCAGGGCTTGCCACCCTTGGTGTATTCGACATTGTACTGTTCAGCGAACTCTTTGATGCGCCCCCTGCGGACGTTCTTGAGCTCCATGATCCAGTCCCAATTCTCCTTGGTTATACCGTCCGGGACATAGATGCATCCGTTGGAGTCGCTCATAGTGATCACCTTCGCCCCCAACTGGAGGCACTTTTCGACGGCATACTGGGATACGTTGCCCGAGCCCGAGACAGTGACTACCTTGCCTATCAACTCCTCGCCCTTGGTCTTGAGCATCTCCTCAACGAAGTAGACATCGCCGTAACCCGTGGCCTGAGGCCTGATGAGCGAACCACCGTAGCTGGGACCTTTCCCGGTCAGGACACAAGTCCCGTGAACGTTTGTAATCTTCCTGAAAGCCCCGTACATGTACCCAATTTCACGTGCGCCAACGCCGATATCGCCGGCGGGGACATCGATGAATTGGCCAATATGGCGATACATCTCCATCATGAAGCTAGTGCAGAAATTTTCGACCTCGGAGTCAATCTTACCTTTCGGATCGAAGTCTGAACCGCCCTTCCCTCCTCCCATGGGGAGTCCGGTCAGGCTGTTCTTGAAGGTCTGCTCGAAACCCAAGAACTTTAGGAGACCTAACACGACGGTGGGATGGAACCTGAAACCCCCCTTGTAGGGACCTATCGCGGAGTTATACTGGATTCTGAAGCCCCGGTTGAGTTGAATCTCGCCGTTTCTGTCTTTCCAGGGGACACGAAACTGGACGATTCTCTCGGGCTCGACTATTCTCTCTAGAATCTTGTGCTCCTTGTATACTGGGAATTTCGTGACTGCGGGTGCAATGTTCTCGAGAACCTCGAAGACGGCCTGATGAAAGACCTTCTGATCGGGGTCTTTCTCGACGACGCTGTTGTAAACACGCTCTACATAGCTATCCACATTACTTCACCTTGTAGATCGGTTAGGAGTCCTTTGATCATTAATATATGTTTTTTCCGATTTGGTAACATCGAATATATACTATATTTAGTAGTCACAAAACAATAACGCCTATTATCTTAAAGAAAATAGATTATGTCCGGATAAAAACACATTTTCTTAGACATAGTGAGTTAAATCATTCAATGCCAAAGGTTACTCTTCTCTAGGTGTGCATCCCCGGTCGAGAGGGGGGACGTTGGACACTCTTTCCGGAGAAACTCAAAAACATCTTGGCTCTAACTGAAACCCTCATGGATAGACGGAGATTGGCATTTCCTGATTGTGAATGCTGAGTTTCAGATTCGTTCTGATTTTCCGCAAAGATATTCAATAATTTTCTCGATGTCTCCGGCGAGTTCGAATTGAATTGGGCCCGTAGGGGAAGTTCCCGAAAGATGAAATGAGGCGCGACCCGCGAAAGCCGCCTGCTTGTTCAGACCAAATGATAGACGCTCATTGACCGCCGCTCCGGTCAACAGGGAGAAGGCCGCGTCTCTTATCCTCATCCTGGAGAGGAGGTCTCTGAGGGGGAGGAGGTCCTCCATCTTCTCGAGCCTCCCCTCAAGAACCGTGATATGTCCCCGATCCGATTCGCGGAGTTCAATCTCCCCCATCACCGCCTGGACGGCTTTCACAACCTTTTCGATGCTCTCGGTGGGATGCACCTCAACCCTGACTACCCCTTCCATCACGCTAAAACCAGCCTATAAGAGTCAGAAGATTCACGAACTCGTCCTCAAAGTCCTCTAGACTCCCCTCGTTAAGGACGATGTAATCGGCCAGAGCGATAGCGTTGCTGAGGCTGAAGCTGAGCTCCCGGTCATCCCTGGCCTTGAAGGTGGCCAATTCACTGGGGTCGTCGCTTCTCCCCCTCGCGGTGAGGCGGGCGTATCGGGTCTTCTGAGAGGCGAAAACGGCCACCGAGGCGACTTCGAACCTATCACCGAACACCTCGACTTCTCTGATGCTCCTGATCCCATCCACGAGAACTATATCATCGGGCATCTTGTCGATCTTCTCGACGCACAGTTTGGCCACGGCATCGTCTCCTCCCTCTTCCCTGATCCCTGTGGCGAGGCGTCCCAGGTTCTCTGGGGTAGGAGGAAGACCCTTTTCCCGGGCGAGGCCCCGGATGACGTCCCCCATGGTCACAACGGCGACCCCTCGAGCCCTGAATTTATTGGCGAGAGTCGTCTTCCCCGATCCCGACATGCCAGTGATTAAAATCAGCTTCTTAGCCATCGTTCATCTAATCCTTTCAAGGCCTGTTCTCCGGGTCTTGATGTAGACATTCCTGAGCCCTGCCTCGGACGCGACCCCGGCCAGTTCTATCAGCTTTTCCTTGGTTGGAGGCGTCTTGGATTTCAAGTCTGGGCAGAGGACTTCGCCCATGTTGTCGAACTGCTGGAGGACATACAAATCACACAGGTCTGTAATGTCTTCTGCGATAGCCTTTATGAACCCGGGTTCGTCTGAGAGCCCCGGGGCTACGGTGGTCCTCGCTTCCACCTCGACCCCCCGTTCCCTGCAGATCTCCATTGTCCTTTTCACCATGGCGGGGATATTCCCCCCCTCCGCTCCTTGGAACGGCGCATAGGATCCAGGTGTTAGAGGGGCTTTAACGTCGAGGGCGACCCTGTCGATTAAGCCGTCATTCAGCAGTCCCTCGACCACATGGGGACGGCTTCCGTTTGTGTTGAGCATAACCTTGAGCCCCATCTCCTCGGCGAGGCGGCAGACCTCCCTTATTCCCTCGGGCTGGAGTAAAGGCTCCCCCCCGGAGACGACGATTGAGTCGAGGAGATTCTTTTCCTTCTCAAGGCGCATTCTCAGATATTCGGGACCCAGCGTTTCCCCGGAGTCCAGAGGGATCAGGCCCGCGTTCTGGCAGTAGGGGCAACGGAGGTTGCATCCGGCAAAAAAGACCACGAGGGAGACGTTTCCGTACCAGTCGATCGTCGACGTGTCGACGACTCCGCCCAGCCTCATCGCCCCGCCCCCGTTTCCATAGCGCATCCAATCTATGACAGGGGGCTCTGATTTAAATCGCTTGATTCATCGCTCACGCAGGATGTTTTGGAGTTCTCTCGCCATCGTTCCACGTATAGAGGGTTTGACCAAGCTTTCCCGCTCAGCTCATCCGTGGACTCTACGCGAACCTAGTTTCCTGACCCATGGGCTTGGAGGGTGCACTGGGAAATTGGATAAGAAAAAGTGGGAAGTTAAAACTGGTGTCAGGCCTTGGCCTTCTTGGGAGGAGAACGGGAGACCTTGAGGGTCTTCTTGCCCATCGGCCCCGCCTTCTTGGCCACTACCTTCGGAGTCTCCTTGGGTTTCGGCTTTGCATTGGGCTTCTCCTTGAGGAAGGGGCTCTCGACGCCGGCGAGGACGATGGTGGCTCGAACCACGTCCTTCAGGTCCCGATCCACCATGGCGCCCCAGGTAACTCTGGCGCTTGGCGATATCTTTTCCATGACGAGCTCGCCTGCCCTGTTCACGTCATCGAGGGTCATGTCCTCGCCCCCCTCGATGTGGATGAGGGCGCCCTTGGTCTTCCTGATGTCCCCGATGTCCAGTAGTTGGGAGTCGAGGGCCTTCTCCACCGCGTCCTCGACCTTGGAGTCGCCCGAGCCCTCGCCGAACCCGATGGCGCAGACGCCCCCGTCCTTCATGATGGCTCTCATGTCCGCGAAGTCCAGGTTCATGTGACCGGGTAACGAGATGGCCTCGGATATCCCCTTGATGAAGGACCCTATTTGCTCGTTGGCGACACCGAACGCATCCCTGAGCGGCAGGTTGCCCGCCACCTTCCTTAGTCGGTTGTTGTCCACGACGATGACCGAGTCGCACTCCTCGGCGAGTCTTCGGAGCCCCTCCTTGGCCTTGTCGATCCTGGTCCCCTCGACGTTGAATGGGATAGTCACCATCCCCAGGGTGAGAGCGCCATACTCTTTAGCGATCTTCGCGACGAGGGGCGACGCTCCTGTCCCAGTTCCACCGCCGAGAGTTGTGGTGACGAAGACGAGGGCGGAGTCGCCTATGACCCTCTCGACCTCGGTGGCGCTCTCCTCCACGGCTCTTTGGCCCTGCTCGGGGAAGCCCCCGCAGCCCAGGCCGCCGGTGGTCTTGTAGCCCAAGAGGACCTTGTCGTCGGCCTTGGTCACCGTGAGGTGCTGTGCGTCGCTGTTGAGGGCAATTGTCCTAGCCGTGACGGCGTCTTTCTTGAGCCAGGAGACGATGTTGGATCCTCCGCCCCCCACGCCCAGTATGGTGATCTTGGGAACTGCCTCTCGTGCGACCTCCTCGATGCTCTTGTCCGCCAGCATAGTGGAGTCGTATTGAGTCTCTAACTGCACTTTTTATCCCCCTTGTTTCCGATCAGTATTGAAAATCCAGTTTCTTTTAGGACTGTGTAAGTAGCGCTCCCCACATACAGCGCCTTCGACGTTCATGGCGTTCATCACGATCTCGAGGTTGATTAGTGGGTTCCCCAATCAGTTCCGCCTCCACGTTTTTATGATATTGTCTTTATCTGCGGTCTTTTCTATCATCATTTTGATACACAAGTGACTCATAACAGATTTATTTATAAAACAAGTAGAATATTAACTTCATAGAAGTCATACATATCAATTAAGCATATTATTTATTGTTTTTATACTTTATATTGTAAAGTATATTTTTACGGTATTGGAACAACTGATTAAGGGACCACCATCTCTCGTGAGGCGTGGATTTTATTAACTTTTAGCAGAGAGTACCATACGGAATGAGTTCTGAGTATACCCCGCCCAGCTTTAAAGAGGTTGGATTCCACTGCCCCCACTGCGGGGTCTACGCTCATCAGAACTGGTTCGATGTGGCTCTGGAGGGGGGCCCAGACGACTCCGGGGAGACCCTCAGCCTCGGCACCTGTGAGAAGTGTGGCAGGTTTTCCCTGTGGATCGACGGGGAGATGATCTATCCCCCATCGGCGGATCTGCCGTTGCCAAGGGTGGAGATGCCCGAGGGGGTTAGGGAGGTTTATCTCGAGGCCAGGAGGACCCTGGACGCCTCCCCTCGAGCGGCATCCGCCTTGTTGAGGCTCGCTATCCGGGGGCTCATCTCCCACCTGGGGGAGACCGACGACGTCGCTGAGAACCTGGAGTATCTGAACAGGAGGGGTCTCGATGAGAAGATCCAGATCGCGCTGCGGCGGTTGAGGATGGTGGGGGAGGAAGCTGTGGAGCCCGGGATGATCGACTCGGGGGATGGGGAGGAGACGGCGAGGGCGCTCTTCGAGATCCTGAATCTGATCGTGGATGCGTTGCTGGTGCAGCCTCGGAGGGTCGACGAGATGCTGGGGAAGCTACCTGATAGGGAGTAGTTCATTTTTTCGGTTCTGACTGGTTTTTCGGGCCGTTGAGGGGGTTTCGGTTTTCAGGCTAGGACGGCGAGGATGTAGACTCCCAGGAATATGATTGTGGAGCTCACGAGGCGTACCCTGCCATATTTCTCCCGTAGGAGGAGGACTCCCGCGGCGGCGCCGAGGACGACGCTGAGCTGGCGGAGGGCGAGGATGTAGCTGACCTGGACCCGGCTCATGGCGATGAGGACGAGGACGTAGCCGAATCTCATGAGGAACCCCCCGGCTGTGGCGTTGACCCGGGAGTTCCTCCATTCCCGGATCATGGTGTCTTTTCCTCGCCTCCAGAGGATCGCGACGGTCAGTATGGGGGCTATGAATACCTCGAGCCAGAGGGCGTAGGAGATGGGATTCACCGTGGTGACCCCCATTTTGTCGGCGAGGGAGTAGACGGTGGTCCAGAGGGCGGTGAGGAGGGCGTACTGGGGTGCCCTTTCCCTGAGGGAGCGGAGGGGAAGGGCGATGTCCTTGGGGTTGAAGCTCTTGAGGTGGATTGTGTAGACGCCGATGACCATGAGGGCGATGCCCACGACGCCCCAGGCGGAGATGCTCTCGTTGAGGAATAGCACGGCTAGGATGGTGAGGAACAGGGGGGAGCTGCGGGCGAGGGGGTAGACGACGGAGAGGTCCCCGTGCTCATAGGCTTTGCCCAGGGAGATGAAGTAGAGGGTCTCCGCGACGGCGCTCACGAGCATGAAGGGCAGGGCGGCGAGGGGGAAGCTCCAGTCGGGGAGGATGACGATGTAGACGGGGAGGAGGGTGACGAGGGAGGTGGTGACCATGATCCACATGTAGGCCTCCTTGTCTTCCCCTTTCTTCGCGAGGACGTTCCATGTGGCGTGGGAGAACGCGGAGGCGACCACGAGGAGGAATGGGCCGGGTTCCATTGCACCTAGGGTAGGGGGATTGCTAATATGCTTGACGTATGAGGGGGGCGTTCGTCATGCATTTTTTAGTTTTGCTCGGGGTTAGGGTAACTACTTTATCCTGTGTGGTCGTTTGGTTGCAGGGGCGCGGGGCTTTGGGTGTCAGGTGTTTCGTTGCGGTTGAGGTGGATGATCCGGGCGTCCTGGACGCTCTGGGGAGTTTTCAGGCCGGGCTGGTGGGGTCCGGGGGGGATCTGAAACCCGTGGAGCGTGAGAACATCCATCTCACCTTGAAGTTCCTGGGGGACGTGGATGAGGGGCTCCTGGAGGAGGTGAAGCGGGTGGTAGGCAGTCTGAGCTTCGAGCCTTTCAGGATGGCCCTGGTGGAGACGGGGGCGTTCCCTAATCTGAGGAGGCCCAGGGTGATCTGGGCGGGTGTCTCCGAGGGTGTCGACGAGTTGTCGGCGATTTTTCGTGAGTTGGAGGCTGGGTTCGTGGGGCTGGGATTCAAGCGGGAGGGGCGACGGTTCAACCCTCATATCACGATCGCCCGGGTGAGATCGGGGAGGAATCGAGACTGGCTCATGGAGGAGGTCCTCAGGCACAGGGATGCGGATTTCGGGGGTTTCGAGGTCGGGAGCGTTAAGCTGAAGCGGAGCGTCCTGACGCCGAGGGGTCCGGTCTATTCGACCCTGACGGAATCGGGTCGGAGCTAGTGCGATAGCGCTACCCGGCGAGTCCTAATTATTCTTAATTAGCTAACGGATCACGGGTACAGTTCTTTTTAACTCTGTGTAACTTAGGGGATAGTCTTCGATAATCCCTTTATTAGGCGTGGTCGAAGCTGGAGGCATCTGGGTTGATGCCATGGGTGCCTTAGCTAGCGTCTACGAGAGGACGGGGCTCTGCCCCCACACGGCTCTCTGCGACAGTTTCAGCGCGATCGTGAACAGTGAGAGCTGGATAGAGAGGACCCTCTCGGGGCTCCGGAGGGCGGGGCGGGACGCCCTCACCCAGGAGGAGGGGGGTTATACGGCGGATGGGCTCCAGGAGCGCCTCTTCCACATGAGGAGGGTGAAAGAGCGTTGCTACAGCGGGAATCGGAGATGTCTCCGGTTCTGGCAGCTGGAGAGGAGGGCTCGAAGCCTCGAGGATAAGTTTGGTTGGAGATCGAGCGCCTCGACGGGGGAGAGGATGCTGGACTCTTTCTCGGTCTCGAAGGTTAACCAGGAGAGCCGGTGAATTTTCGCTTCCAGGTTTGAAGGTCGCTTTTCTTACTAACTCAGTGGACGGTTCATTCTGCCCCGTGCATTGAGCTTATAGGATTCTTGGTGGATCTAATCCCTGCGGTGTACTCGATGGCGGAGGGCTCGTCCTGGGGGGAGATTCGGGGTAGAGTTCTCGATGCCATCGTTCCCAAGCGGGCCGAGATGGAGTCTGTGGAGGGGTTTGCCCGCAGGGTGGTGGAGGAGCTTGACGTTGGGCTCGCGGAGGCGGGGGTCCGGGGGGTTGCGGAGGTCCACGGCTCCGTTGCTCGGGGGACTTGGCTTGCGGGGGATAGGGATTTCGATGTTTTCATCGTCCTCGATGAGGGCTACGGGAGGGGGGACCTCCCGGCCGTGCTGGATGTTGTGAAGGGCATTCTGGGGGAGGGCTGGGTTGAGGCGTACTCCGAGCATCCCTATTTGATCGCCGATGTCGATGGGTTCCGGGTCGAGTTCGTGCCCTGTTTCCGGGTCGATCCTCGGGAGGGGCTTGTCTCTGCGACCGATAGGACTCCGCTCCACACGGGATTCGTCGTGGATCGCCTCCCCGTGTCTGCGAGGGATGAGGTCCGTCTTCTGAAGCGTTTCATGAAGGGCGTGGGGGTTTACGGGGCCGAGGTGAGGGTGGGGGGGTTCTCGGGCTATCTCTGCGAGCTTCTTGTGATTGCCGTGGGCTCCTTTGACGGTGTGCTTGAGGCGGCTTCGGGGTGGAGGCGGGGCGAGGTGGTGGACCCCGTGGGGGGTTCGGATCATGATGGTCTCAGGAAGCGGTTCGGTGAGCCCCTCATCGTGCCTGATCCGGTTGACCCCGGGAGGAACGTGGCTTCTGCGGTCTCGGAGACCCGGTTCTGGGAGTTCTCGGCCGCCGCCAGGGCTTTCCTCGAGGGCCCGCGCTGGGAGTTCTTCTATCCCGTGGAGGGGGACGTGGACGTCGGCGGGTTGCTGGCGAGGGTTCGCGGCCACGGGTTTGACCTTGTCTTCCTCGTGGTGGGGGATGGAGAGGTGGAGGTCCCGGACGTGCTCTGGGGTCAGCTCTACAAGTCGGAGAGGGCCCTGGTTGCCGCCCTCGGGGAGGCGGGTTTCGGGGTGATCCGCTCCGGGGTCTGGAGCGACGAGGCGTCGCGCCACGTCTTTGTTTTCGAGTTAGAGTCTGCGATTCTGCCCGCTTTCGCGCTGAGGATGGGGCCCCCCGTGAGGATGGTGGAGGGGGGCCGCAGGTTCCTGGAGGCCCATGCGGGCTCTGAGGAGACGGTTTCGGGTCCCTGGGTGGAGGGGGATCGCTGGTGGGTCGTGGTGAGGCGGGGGGAGCGGGGGGCTGGGGCCACTTTGGGGTCGTTCCTCGTGGACGGTGGGCGGGGCGTCGGGGTCTCCCGGGGGATCGCCGAGAGGGTGTCCCGGGGTTTCAGGGTTCTCCTCAGGGGGAAGGTTGAGGAGGCCGTGACGCCCGATTTCGCCGCATACCTGAATGGTTTCCTGAGAGGCAGGCCTGGCTGGCTTGAGTGAAGTGATCCCCCTCGGAGGGCTCATGGAGAGTCGCGCCGGTTTTCTTCTTTCTTATCCCTCTGACGATGGGGAGAGGGCGCGGGTCGTATTGGGGGAGCTCGAGGAGATGGGGGTCTCCGCCCTCGTTCTGAGGGGGCGCCATGCGATCGATGGCGTGCCTATCATGGGGAAAGGGCACGTGGGGATCGTGGTGGCTGCCCTGCTCGGAGGGAGAGAGGTGGCGGTCAAGCTCAGGCGCGTTGACGCCGATAGGGCGTCCATGGAGGCAGAGGGGGAGTTTCTGAGGGTGGCGAATGGGGCCTCGGTGGGGCCCCGGCTTCTGGGGGCCTCCCGGGAGGTCTTGGCGATGGAACTCGTGGAGGGGAGCTATCTCGTGGACTGGGTGAGGGGATTAGAGCCCGGGGATGTTGGGCAGCTGCGGGAGGTTCTACTGGATCTCATGGAGCAAGCCCGGAGGCTGGACGTTGCGGGTCTGGATCATGGGGAGCTGTCGAGCGCCCGGCGGCATGTCATCGTGTCGGGGGGCGTGGCGAGGATAGTTGATTTCGAGTCGGCGAGCGTCTCCCGGAGGTGTTCTAATGTGACGTCGATGGCGCAGTACCTGTTCTTCAATCGGGGGATGGCGGGGGGGTTGGGGGGGGTTATGCCGCCGCCTGACCGGGACGGCCTTGTGAGTGCGTTGTCGGGGTATCGGAGGCGGCCGGGAGAGGCGTCGTTCCGTAGGGTGCTGGCGGCGT
>JADHWM010000086.1 GCA_016783485.1 Candidatus Bathyarchaeota archaeon | reverse complement strand
AACCGGATCAAGGATCTGGTGAAGAAGCACAGCAAGGAGTACTCCGACGAGAAGGTGGAGACCTTCATATAGGGTGAGTGAGCTATGCCGTTTGTAAGGAGATACAAGGACCTGAGCACGAACCTGGATGGACTCTATCAGGACATCAAGAAGGAGCTCCAGCAGGACAAGGACCTCACCGTCATAAATGAGAACATCGGAGTGATCAACGATGTCCCCTTCAAGTCGATAACCGCCGCCAGGGCCACGATACCACGCGCCATCACAGGGACCCTCAGAGAGGTAAACGTGACCATCGCGGGGCAACCCGACAACTGGCTTCTTGAGATGCACACCGGGGCCTGGTTCGGCAACATGATCTTACCTGGTGCCGGCGGATTCCTGGTGGCTGGGCCCTTCGGGGCAGCGGCGACCGTCGGAGGAACCGTGGTCTTCGCTGCTGAATACAGCAGGAAGCTGAAGAACAAGGTCAAGGAACTGGTCAAGAAGCACAGCGGGAAGGCGTACTCCGAGTCCAAGGTCGAGACATTCGTAACCTAGTTACGATCCCCCTTTTTATAATCGAGATCGGTGGATCCGCGATTTGCTGACTGTGTGCACACACGGGAGAGTAGCCCGGGCGAGATTCGAACTCCCATCGAGGGGTTCAAAGCCTCTGAACCGCCACACCCACGCCCTTCAACCGAAAACCAAACCCCCCACCACCAAAACACACCCCCTTCACACGGAACACACAACCCCCCCCAAAACCCTTATCCTAAGCCAACCGCACAACCAAAAAATGGTAGCCCGGGCGACATTCGGACTCGCGTCGGAGGGTCCCTGCGTCGTCCACCCTCGGTTGACCCCTAGTTGGACACGTAAACTAGAGATGTCATCTTAATCCTTCTTCCAGGAAGTCGTGATACCGCTCAACAACCTCTCTAGGGAACGGATTCACCAGAGTGATCTCCCTTATCTTATGGAGCTCCTCATCGAGGGAGAACACGACCGTTGACCTGAGGCTTCTGGCCAGGGAGACGAGGTACCCGTCCCATGACTCAATGAGATATGTCGAGGCATAATCCAGGGCGTCCCAGGCCGTCTGAGGCGAGACGAGACCATAGAGGGCGGGTGACCCCGTCCTCAGGATGCCGCCCAGGATCTTCTTCACCGTCATCCTGGGGACCCGCAGGTATCGGGTGGCGACGTGGTAGGCCCCGATGATCGCTGTGACGGGTATCGCCGCCTTCTTCCTCTGGGTGAGCACGTCCGCGAGGAACGCCGTGCTGTGCTCCTTCAGGGGGTTCTCGAAACACGTGGGGACGATTATGCCGACGTCGACGACCCCGTCAGGATAAGCCGAGTTTTCTCCGGGCGTACTCACCGCTCATCCACTTCCAGCTCTCGTCGGGTTCTTCGGTGAATGCCTCGGCCCCGAGGCTCTTCGTGAGGCCTTCCCATTCCCGGACTTTCTTGTTGACGTCGTTGGAGACGGGTTCGACGATGACCCGGGAGCCGTCCAGCCTTATGGTTACTTCCCCCCCTCCCTTGAGGCCCAGAGCCTCCCGGATGTGCGATGGTAGGACCAGCCTGCCCTGTTTATCGATGGATGTAGCGTTTTCCATTTATTCCACCATATGGTGTGAATCATGCCATAGATAAAAGGGTTGAGAATTCTGATTCGCTAATGTGAGGATGTATTGGAAGTAGCCCGGGCGAGATTTACGTGAAACTTTATGCCTTTTATTTTGTGTTGAAGATCCATTTTTATGGGTATGTGAACTAAAGGAGACAGAGAACATACCCCTCTTTCTGGTACGCGAATTTTATATCCGGCATTCAATCACGATGTATATGATTCAAATTGAAAATCAGTGGGATCATAGCGACTGATGGTCTTGGTGGCTTTTGGAACGATGACAACGAGGCAATTAAGGAGGGCGCTAAGTCAGATGGGTTCACATATAAAGGAAAGCCCGTGACGCCCGGATTTGAAGCTATACGCCAACCATCGAAGGCTGTGCCCCTTATTCTGAAATCGGGAAGCGGGGAGCTAGCGTTTGGAGATTGCACCTGGGTTCAGTACGGTGGAGAGAGGGCCGGCAGGGAGAAGCTGCCCTCGACGAAATCGGTGGTTGACTTAATCCACGGGGAGGTTGAGCCTTGGCTCGTTGGCCAGGAGGTCGAGGGCTTTAGGTCATTTATGAAGCGGATGTATGAGGATCTGATATTGCCGCGATCGGTGCAGTATGGCGTCAGCCAGGCTGTCCTCGACGCCATCGCCAAGGATAGGAGAACGACGATGGCGGAGGTGCTGGCAGATGAATACGACACGACAATTGTGAACGAGCCCCTCACGTTCTTCGCTCAATGTGGAGACGAGTATTACAATACGGTCGACAAGATGATCCTGCGGAGGATCCCGGTCCTCCCGCATGCCCTTATCAACAGCGTCTCCCGCCTCAAGAAGCTGCTAGAATACGTCGAGTGGACGAAGAGAAGAATCAGAGAACTCGTGCCCGACAAGGGTTACGACCCCATATTACATTTCGACCTCTACGGCAACCTGGGCCTCGCCCATAGGAACGACATCGACAGGATAGTGGAGTACCTGAGAAAGCTCGAGGAAACCGCTCGACCTTTCAGGCTTCATGTGGAGGACCCCGTTTACATGTCGTCGAAGGAAGAGCAGATGGAGACGATGAGCGAAATAAGGAGGAGGGTGAGTGAAGAGGGTCTGGAGCTCAAACTCGTAGCGGACGAATGGGTTCCCACATTTGAAGATAAGGTAGACTTCATAGAAGCCGGGGCTGCCGATATTTACCAGATTAAACCACCCGACTTGGGAGGAGTAGATAGAAGCGTAGAGGCGGTTTTATACTGTAAATCTCAAGGAGTGCTGCCTTATCTCGGAGGGAGCTGCGCGGAGACTGATAGATCGGCCCAAGTCTCGGTTCATATCGCACTAGCCACGAGGCCCCATCAGGTTCTCATAAAGCCGGGAATGGGGGTAGATGAAGGCATCTCCATCATGTACAACGAATTGCAGAGAACATTGGCTTTGATATTCTGTGCCTTTAACTCTTGAAGACATCGATCTACACAGACCCCGCACGCAAACAGAGTGAAAAGGGATATTTGTCTATCCCACGAAATTTGAGGTTTGCGAGTTTTTCTTTAATTTGGGGGCGGGATTGTGCGCAAGAAATGGTAGCCCGGGCGAGATTTGCGTAAAAATTTATTCTTTTTAGATTCGTTAAACCGGGGGTATTAGTGCGAGACGAGGGCATTCCACATAGATTTACACGTATGCCAATAAAATAGACATGTGTAAAGTCGGTCGACCATCCCGCACGCAGATTCTTCGGACCATCCATCTGGAATGATATACGCTCATTATCTGACACGACATCTCCTTCCCAACCCTTGAAGACCCTACGAAGAAGACCCCCTTGAGACGTTGCTGCCTCTAAAACCACATTTGAACCCTCTTCATACCATCCATCACCTTCAATCGGAATTGCGGACTCAACTTCTAGTAGATATTCCAAACACCACACAGCCGTCTAGGTAACATCAGGAATCATTTTGACATCCGCATCACTGGCCTGACCAGAGTATCCCTTATGATTGCTCGAGGTCCATCCCTCGAAAACATAACGCATGCCTGGATTCACGGTCACAACTAACGGCGAGACACCAAAGGAGGCAAGAGCCCCATCTTGGTATACTCCTCCACCATATATCCAGCCATGGTCGCTCACTACTGTGAGAGTGGAAAAAAGATGAAGATTGATGCTGCTAACCGCTGGAGTGGGGTCAACATTACCGGCTGGATCCTTTGATCTCACTCTCAGCGTGTAATTCCCAGGGGGTAGATCGGTGAATTTACTACTGGTGTCTCTCGTCCACTCCGACCACTCAAAACTATACCCTTCCAAAAGTAACTGATGAGCCCTCTCGGGGGAGGTGGTGTGTCGATTATATCCCAGTTGACATCGAAGCCGTCAGATGCGTCGTTTCTCGTTCCGAGGATTGATTCGTCCCAGTAGTGAGAGAGACTGATGCTGATTCTAATGTCGAATTGCAGCTGAGTCTCTGACATCACAGTGTAGCGATTTGTGATTGATAGGATGATAAGTACTGAGAGTATAAGAAGCAGTAGGATTTCTTCAGGAACGTGTAAACCTATGGGACTCGGAAGCAGTCGAAGATTTCATTAAACAGCTCCCCTGGGGTGGGAAACGTAAGAACAAAGCACAAAACGTGCACGCGTCAAAGCTGAGACTTTATGCGCGCACCTATGTGAAGACGTTTAAATCTCTTTCCTCTTCCGCCTCTCAACTCACCCAAGTATAGTTTGACACGCACCTATTCGCCCATCCGATGGAGGGCAAGATGACTCCATCCCCAGGCTCCCTCAATCAGGCCGACGCCCACACCCATGGCGGGGCAGCGCGCACACGAGGAGACATGCTACGCCTGACCGTGAACAGAGTTAAAGTAGGGCCGCCGATTCTTCAGCACCGACCGGCATACCAGCAGCAGCATCCTGGCCGCCGCCACCTTAGCCTTACCCATACCCCTGCGCTCCGCAATCCGATGATACGCCCGAGTCACCGGTGTATCAAACCTGAAGTGAACCATCGCCGCCTCCACCATCGCCGCCTCCACCATCGCCCACCTGAGCCACCGGGACCCCTCCTTGGTGATGCGACCATGGTGGGTGATTCCTCCGCTGCTGTGGGTGAACGGCGCCAGACCCGCAAAGCTCACCAGCTGATCCCCCGAATGGAACCGGCCGATGTCGCCGATCTCTGCCTTCACCAGGAGGGCGATGTAGTAGCCGACCCCGGGTATCGTCATCAGCAGACGGACATCCTCGTCGTCGGCCGCGATGTGCCTCATCTCCAGGGATAGCAGACGGATCTCGGTTCTGAGGGGCTCCATCATCCGCAGATAGCTGTCCACCGGCCCCAGGCCGAGCCCCCGGAGCCACTCCCTCCCCATCCGGGTGAACAATCCGTACTCCACAGGAGGCTTGACTCCCTCGTAGGTGAGGACGCTGCGTATCTTGATCTTAAACTTAGTCTGCTGCCCGACGAGGAACGACCTTCGCCGCACCTTCTCCCGGAGCACCGCGATGTCCTGCGGGGGCACGTAACTCAGAGGGAGGCTGTTCAACCCGGGGCAGCTCCGCAAGGGCCATGGAGTCGACCTTGTCCGTCTTGATACGGGCCTCCGCGATGTACCTTGTCTTCTTCGGGTGGGAGACGAGCACGTCGTACCCCTCCTCGGTGAGCCTCCGGTAGAGGGGTGCGATGCTGGTGGTGGCCTCCATGGCCACCCGTTCCACACCATAGGGTTTGAGGAAGTCGGGGACCTCCTCGTTGGGCATTTTTCTCTGGGCCAGCTTTTCTCCGTCTGGCCCGAGGATGGTTGCGTAGGTGTATTCCTTGTGGACATCCAGTCCAGAGACAACGACGTTCATAGAATGGCTTGAACGCCGACCGGATAAACGTCTTCTCATGACATCAGGCGGATTAAATAATTCATTGAGTTTATTGGGAGAGCCGTACTCCATCATCTTGGAGATAGGATGAAGGGAGTAGGTTCTCCCAAGTTATTGTTCGAGAACCTGGATTTAACCCCGATCCATCCCATCCTCTGGACAGGACTACACACCGAAGGCCCAGGAAGGCCCGTCGAATACCCGCCCGAGTGGGATCTGAAGGCCCTCATGCTCCGACAGCTACTCCAGATACCCTACGTCAAAGACCTGGTCAAACGCCTCAGACGCAACCCCTGCCTCAGACACGCCTGCGGATACCGGGACAAGGCCCCCACCGAAGCCCACTTCTCACAGATGAAGAAGCGAATAGGAGCCGAAGGATTCAGGATCATCGAGGCACGGCTCAGACGAGAAGCACTCAGACACAGGAGATCTCAGCCACTATCCGCCACGGGCCTCATCCAGGCAGCCTGCATGGACGGCACCGACCTCAGAGCCTGGAGCAGCAGAAGCCCAGACGACAACAAGCGGGGCCTCGGCGACCCGGACGCAAGGCTGGGCAGAGGCCGCAAGGGATTCTACCTCGGATACAGATCCGTCTTCCTCACCGACATTGAAGGCTTCCCCCTGGGCCACATGGAGGCTCCCGCCAACGTCAACGAGCCGTTGATGGTGGAGTCTCTTCTCGACAAAGTGCTGGGGGAGGACATCGAGGTGGAGCTTCTCGCCGGGGACAGTGGCTTCGAGTCCCGCAGGGTGTTCGAGGCATTGGAGGGTCGCAGGATGGCTCCCCTCGTCGCCTGGAGACGGATGAAGGGAAGGGAGAATCCGCCGGATGTCTTGACGGTGAGGGATCGCATCGACGTGGAGGGCCCCGAGTACAAGCGTGTTGTCTACAAGAGGCTCCGGGCTTTGGTGGAGGGTTTCATCGGGCGGGTGAAATGCAGGCTGGGCTATGGGCGGTTGACCTGGCAGGGGTTGGAGGATGCCTCGATCCACGTGAGCCTGGTCCTAATGGTGGTCTACGCTGTGGCTATCGCTGCCTTCCGCATCGGGAGGCCTGAGCTCCGGCAGAGCGTCGTATATTTCGCGTGAGGATGGTCGAGGATGAAGGGGCGGGGTTAGCGGAAGCTTTGGCTCTGTCGGGGTTTGGATGTGTGTCTCTGGTGTGGTTTCGTCTTTGCGGGGTGATGTGAAGGGGGGCATTGGTGTTGGGTGGTGTTTTTATATGGCTCAATAATCGAGTACAGGGTTCAATTCCCTTTCGAAAAATGAATTATTTAACCTGCCTGCGCGGCAGACGATTACGGAGAAGACGAAATTTATTTGGTATCCTTATCAGGGGCCAGAAAGCATTACGCATCAACGACATAAGAGTGAGGTGGAATGGGATGTCTTCTAAATTAAGATATGAATATGTGAAGACGAGAGATGTTCCGGGTGGTCTATTAATGGTTGCTAAAGAGGGAGAGAAACCGTTTATGCCTACTATGAGGGAGTGTAATTCTATTCCTCTACATTATTCGGATAGAGTTATTGATATTGGAGCTTACATGGGTCAGTATAGTATTCGATGTGCTAGGTTTCCGGTGGAAAGGGTAATTGCGTATGAGCCGACTCCACTATCCTATGAGGTATTGACTAAAACAAAACTTCCAAATTTTAATCCTATCAATGCGGCGATAGTAGGCAATGATGAGAAAAATACTGTATTACATATTTCATCTGGATTTGGGGTAACGAATAGCACTACGTTGTCAAATGGAACGGCGAGATCGATTATGGTTCCGGCTATAAATTATTTCGATGCGATTAAAGATGCTACGATTGTAAAGATAGATGTCGAGGGTGGCGAATATAGTTTTCACATTGAAGATAATTTTCCTGATTCTCTTAGAGGTTTAATTATTGATTTTCACCCTGTTACTAATTATAATTGGTTAAAAAAGGCGAAAGAAATTATCATCGAGATAGAGAAAAATGGATTTCAGCCAGTTATTTCTCCTGATTGGTCTAGTGGATGGACGAGGGCGGGAAGTTGGATTAGAGATAGAGATTTACCCGATACAACTAATCCGATGCTGGAAGGGAAAATATGCTGTGGTTGTGGTAAGATAATTGATTCATGTGGAAAATCTCTTTGTATTGACTGTTGGAATAGATGGTCTATACGTCATAGACGGGGGTATAAATTAGCAAGATGAATCCCCGCGCGCAGCTCAAAGAATAAACTGTTGCACGTGCCTTCAGCTGGTCTAATATAAACGTAGAGTGAATAGCGGGCTCGGTGGGATTCGAACCCTAGCCCAGATGGAGATGTCTCCCGTCTCTTTCCCCTTTTTTTCGCGCGTACACGCGCGCGACTCAGGCCCGCATCATCTTCCTGCTGGTGATCTCCTTGGGGGTGATCACGCATA
>JADHWM010000085.1 GCA_016783485.1 Candidatus Bathyarchaeota archaeon | reverse complement strand
CGCACTCCTCGGCGAACCGGGCCCACTCCAGTGCCAGCTCCTCGGAGACCTCCAGATACTCCTCAAGCGATATCTGGGCCCCCCTGTCGGCGATGCTCACCTGCCCCGACCCCACGAAGCTCACACCGACGTAGACGGCGAAGCCCTCCTGCTTCGCCCTCACGAGGTTCGATCTCCGGAGCCCCTCATCCCTCATGAAATAGGAGCCGTCATCCCTGAACTCGTACTCCGCCGCACATGAGAGGGTGTTGACGCCGAGCCCCCTCAGCCGATCGGATGCGTCCAGCACCTGAGACATATAGCTCTCGTTCGGCTCCCAGTTCCCCTTGATCACCGCGGGATATTCCCGGGTCAGGGTGGGGAGTATCTCGGCCATCATCTCCTCGGAGAATACGATCTCCGCCGCCTTCTCGTGGGGCCACAGCCCGGTCATCTGGTATACAATCAGGTTGACCCCCGCGAACACGATGAAAAGGGCGACGAGTATCCCCGTGAGAAGCCTACGCCTGCGTACAATGAATCCCTTGATACTGTTGCTCAATGAACGGGGAGCCATAGGATACTACACCTAGGCAAAAATAGTTTCTCATCACCTAAATGTTTCACCATGGCGTTCCGATGTTCAGCGATGGAAGGAGGAGGGTCTAAAGTACGGAGAGACGGAGGCTTCCTTTCCCCATGGGTGGAGCCGGCGCCATCTCTTACAGTTAAATCGTCTTCAACCATTCATGGATCATGGACGGCAGAGAGGAGTACATGGCTCAGGCCCACGTGGAGCCCCAGCAGACCGTGCCCCTCCAACCGATCCAGGCGGAAGGCTTCATCCTGGACATCGGGGGCGGCGGGGAAGGCATCATCGGGAGACTCCACGGCGCCCGGGTCGTAGCGATCGACAAACGCATCTCCGAGCTCGAGGAGACCCGGAACGAGGCCCTCAAGATCGTGATGGACGCCACGGACCTCAAGTTCCTCCCCGCCACGTTCGCCGCCGCCACCGCCTTCTTCACCCTCATGTACATCCCCGACGCCGACCTCCCCGGGGTCCTCAGCGAGGCCCACAGGGTCCTCAAACCCGGCGGCATACTCCACATCTGGGACGCAGTCATCCCCGCCGAGGCCGGAGACAAAAAGTACTACGTCCTCCCCCTCAGGATAGTCCTCCCCGATGAGACCGTGGAGACCGGCTACGGGGTCAAACTCAAGGAACAGACGCTCCAGACCATCCAGGCCTTGGCTCATGAGGCTGGCTTCGAGACCACCGGTCAAACCCTCGGGGACACGACGTTCCACCTGATGCTGGAGAAAAAGTGAGAGCAGCGCGGATACGAGGCTCCATCCGTATCCAAACACCATTTATGATGTGTGAACAAGTAATCCCCCATGGAAACCGTTAACGTCCTGGTCGCATACGACAGCCTCACCGGAAACGTGGAGGCGATGGCCCAGGCGGTCGCCGAGGGCTGCAGGGAATCCGGGGCGTCCGTCGACGTCAGGAGGGCCGACGAGGTGGACCCCGAGACCATCCAGGGATACGACGGCTTCGCATTCGGCTCCCCCACCCACTGCGGCACCATGAGCGTCAAGATGAACGAGCTCTTCAACCGCACCCTCCACCGCCAGCACTGGGGGAAACTCGGGTACAAGGTGGCGGTGGCCTTCACCTCCTCGGGGGGCCTCGGCGGGGGCAACGAGATGGCCCTATGGTCGATGATATCTGCGATCCTCAACTTCGGGATGATCACCTTCGGCGTCCCCGACTACGTCTCCAGGGGAGTCACCCTCCACTACGGGGCGGTCTCCATCAAGGAACCCGACGAAGACGCCCTGAACGCATGCAGACTCCTCGGAAGGAGACTGGTCGAGCACGCCAGCGTGATCAAATCGGGGCGCTCGCGCGAAGAGCGGGCTTAGAACCGCTCTTTCTCCACCCGGCGATCCTTCACGCTGATGTCGGAGACCCGGACCCTCCGCCCCCCATAAAGCTCGGCCTCCTCCTCCCCGGCGTAGTGGGCCGCGACGATCCTGCCCAGGGAGTCGCACTTCATGATGCCGTTGCCCGTGGCGCCCCCCACGTAGATCAACCCGGGCATACCCTCCACGACGGGGATCTTGTCGAACCTGTTCACCGCCCGCTGCCCCGCCCACATGTTCACGGGGCGCACCCCCTCGAAGCAGGGCAGATACTTCACCAGGGCGTGGTAGGCGTTATCGGTGTAGGTCTCCAGCTCGGGCTGGGGGTCGTCCTCGAGGCCGTATCCCCTCCCAAGGTCCTCGGTGACCCCGACCCAGATGCTCCCCTCGGAGACGTCGGCCTTGATGTAGACCCCGGCGTCGGGCAGCTGGGTGAAGGGGAGTATCCCCTCGTCGTTGAAGCCCTTCGCGTGGAGGAGCCTCTCGAGCCTCGGATCGTTGAAGACGAACATGCACCTCTTCTTGGGCCTCGTCATGGAGTCGAAGCCGATGGGGTCCAGCAGCGTCTCCGACCAGACCCCCGCAGCCACCACCGTGGTCTCCGCCGTGATCTCCCCCCGGCTGGTCTCCGCCCCCTTCACCACGGGGCCCTGCCAGACGAAGGGCTCCCCCGGGAGGCCCAGCTCCCTCTCGGCCCCCAGTATGAGCCGGTCCGCGGAGGTGTTGTACTGGACCACCCCGCCGAGCCCCAGGAAGAGAGCCTCCCAGCACCGGGCGAGGGCGTCGGTGTTCACCGTGCCGCATCTGATCCCCTGGACCCCGACCTCGATGGGCTCCAGCCCCATCATCTCGGCGTCCTCGTCCCCGGTGAAGTCGGTCACCAGGTCGGGGATAAGCCCCTTAAGCTCCTCGGGGCTGTAGGTCTTGAGCTCTACACCGGCCTCCCCCATCTCCTTGAAGAGGGGCTTCTGCCTGTTGTGCTGGGACTCTCCGAGGAGGTAGAGGTAGCTCGTGTTGTGGAGCCCGATATCGTGCTCCGTCTCCCACTGGAGGTGGTTGAGCCAGTCGATGGTGGCCTCGGAGAGTAGCCTGTTGGTCCCCGAGGTGAGGAGGTTCCTGAAGCCTCCGCCGCTCTTGGCCGTGCTCCCCTGGCCGGGCCCCCCGAGCCTCTCGATGAGGACCACCCTCTTCCCGGGGTTCAGCCGTTTCAGGTGGTACGCCGAGCTGAGCCCCATGACCCCGGCGCCGATCACCAGTACGTCGCAGTTCATAGCCTAGGGTATGGGTGAAGTGAAGAAAAGAGTTAGGGAAGGAGGCTCGACGCCATGCACCCGTGGAGCGAACGCTTATCACCGCCCAGCCCTCCAGTGAATCTCGACATGGCGCTCACCTTCAGCATCTCCCTCAACAGCGGCCACGGCCCCACCGAGAACGCCGTCAGATACGCCGTCCTCGCCGAGGAGGCGGGGATGGACTGCGTCTGGTACTGCCAGGACCTCTTCCAGAGGGACGTCTGGGTCTTCCTCACCGCCACCGCCGCGAACACCGAGCGTATCCACCTGGGCACCGGGATAGTGACCCCCTACACGGTGAGCCCCGCGGAGCTCGCGATGCACGCCGCCACCCTCGACGAGTACTCCGGGGGCAGGGTGAGGCTGGGCATCAGCGTCGGGGCCGTCGAGTTCCTGAAGTGGGTGGGGATCGAGGCCCGGAAGCCCCTATCGGCGATGCGGGAGAGCTTCACCATCATCCGGAGGCTCCTCAAGGGGGAGCGGGTGGAGCACGACGGCAGGGTCTTCAAGGGGTGGACCCGGGACGCCTACATGAGGTTCCAGCCCTTCAGGGACTCGATACCCCTCTACCTGGGGGCCCAGAGCAGGAGGATGCTGGAGCTCATAGGGGAGATCGCCGACGGAGGCCTCCCTCTCCTCTTCCCCCCCGAGTACTACGACACCGTCCTGGGCCACATCGCCGACGGCGCCAGGAGGGCGGAGAGGAGCCTCGACGACATCGACGTCGTGGGCTGCATCTGGTTCTCCGTCTCCCAGGACCCCGAGAAGGCCAAGGACGCCCTGAGGGACCTAGTGACATTCTACGGCCCCCACCTCGCCCCCGAGATGATCGCCAAGATCGGGTTATCCCCCTCCGACTTCGACCCCATAAAGGAGGCTTACGCCGCGAGGGACCCGGAGAGAGCCCGGGCCCTCATGACCGACGAGATGGCCGACATCGCGATCCACGGCACCCCCGAGGACTGCATCCGGCGCCTGGAGAAGCTGGTGGCCAGGGGGCTCACCCACGTAAGGTTCGGTCCCCCCCTGGGGCCCGACCCCGCGGAGACCATCAGGCTCATCGGGGAGGAGATAATCCCCTACTTCCGGGAGAACCCGCCCCAACCCTAAAGCCGAAACCGCGCGCATCCAAGAGCAATTGCTTAAAACCAATTAGGGATCAACTTTCATCGGTTGAACGGTCATGGATGGCGGGGAGCTGGTTGAGAAGATCAAGGGGCAGATGGTGGAATTCAACGTTCCCGGGGTCGCCGTAGGCATTCGCCACGGGGAGGAGACATTCACCCGGGGCCTCGGGGTCACCAACGTGGATCACCCCTTGGAGGTCGACGACTCCACCCTGTTCCAGATCGGCTCCATATCCAAGACCTTCGCGGGGACCCTCGCGATGCGCCTCGTGGAGAGGGGCGAGCTGGAGCTCGACGAACCCATCCGGAGCTACCTCCCCGATTTCAAGGTCCTCGACGAGGAGGCCTCCCAGGAGGCGACGATACGCCACCTCTTCACCCACACCGCTGGATGGGTGGGGGACTGGTTCCCCGAGGACCTGGGCCACGGCGACGACGCGGTGGCGCGATACGTCGCGAGCATGGCCGACACGCCGCAACTGACACCCGTCGGGGAGGTCCTGTCCTACAACAACGCGGGGTTCAACGTCGCCGGGCGCGTCTTCGAGGAGGTCCTGGGCGGAGTCTTCTCGGAAATAATGCGGGAGATGCTCTTCGAGCCCCTGGGGATGGACGACACCTACCTCCTCCCGTGGGACGTGATGACTCATCGCTTCGCCGTCGGGCACTCCGTGAACGATGACGCCCCCGCCGTGGCGAGGCCCTGGTCCATCGGCCGCGCCTCGGGCCCAGCGGGGGGCATCGTCACCAACGTGAGGGATATGATGAACTACGCGGAGCTCCAGCTGGGAGACGGCACATACAAAGGGGAGAGGCTCCTGGAGCCCGAATCCCTCCGCAGTCTCCACACGCCCCAAGTGTCCTACGCCCCCAACCGCAGCGTCGCCCTCACGTTCTGGGTCGACGACCATCGAGGGGCGAGGACGCTTAGGCACGGTGGAGGCACCGTCGGGCAGATATCGCTGTTCACCCTCGTCCCCGACCACGATTTCGGCATCCTCTTGGTCACCAACTCCGGTACAGGCGGGCAGCTCAACCTGAAGACGACCGACTGGGCCTTGGAGCACTATCTTGGGGTCGCCAAGCCGGAGCCCACGCTGCTGGATGTGCCCCAGGAACGGCTGGGGGAGTATGAGGGCAGCTACAAGGCTACACTGACAGCGGCGGAGGTGAGCGTCGACGAGGGGAAACTGGTCGTCGGCAGGAGATTCCTGGGGGGTTTCCCGACGAGGGACATTCCGCCCCCAGAGGCGGACCCTCCCCCGCCCGTTCACTACGGATTCTACGACGAGGATCACATCGTCGGGCTTGAAGCCCCATTCGAAGGAGACATAGCCCAATTCATACGAGGCCCTGACGGAAGCATCGCATGGATGAGGCTCGGAACGCGAATCCACCGCCCCATGTGACCGTGCTGGATCAGCCGCTCATTCACGCATAGAATCTCTTGAAGATCCGGGCCACCGCCAGGCTCACCCAGAGCCTCCTCTCCCTGTTCACCTGGTTATCCGGGGCGCTCTTCCCCCCCACGTAAGTGATGTTCCAGAGCCCATCCGGCTGCTGATGCTCGACGAGCCAGTCCAGGGCCGCCTCGATGTCGGGGTCATCCTTCGTGAAGCCCATCCTCGAGAGGGAGTCCAGGGAGGTGAGTAGGTTGGGCCACCAGAATGCGAACCTCACCCAGTAGCTCGCGGCCCTGTACGAGGAGTAGGCGTCGGGCTTGAAGAACCGGGACTTTAGGAGAGCCCCGGCGGCTCTCGCCTCGGGGGACAACCGGTATCTGGGATGGGCGGCGAAGGCCCGGAGCACCATGTCGGTCCAGTTGTGGCTGAAGGGCTTGGATCGGTCGGGCTCCAAGGGGTCCGCCTCCTCACTCGTCAGCCTGTACGATGTCTCCCGGTCCAGCTTATGTGTGAGAATGGGGATCGTCCAGCCCCCGTCGTCCTGGCGCATCGAGAGGAGCCACCTGAACCCCCCCTCGATCCGGGGGTCCTCGGCATATCCGGCCTCGATGAGGTGCGCCATGATGGCCCCGGTGTAGTATGTGGCGTACTGGTTGCCGATCATGCCTCTGATGTCCCCCTCCCCGGTCTGGCAGGAGAAGAGGTACTCGGCGGCCTTCTCGGCTACGGGGTGATCCCGGGTTAACTGGTATCTCTCGACGAGGAACCTGAACCGCTTGAAGGTCTCCACGAGCTCGTAGTGATGAGGGGGATAGGACACGGACCTCTTCCCGGGATACCTCCAGGAGCCGTCGGGGCGCTGCTTCCACAGCAGCTTCCCCACCTCGGGGAGCTCCCAGACGCGGCTTATAGGCTCCACGTCTTCCCCTAGGAGGTCCCTCCGGACGAAGTGGGAGATCGCGGCGTTGTCCGACGAGAGCATCCCCCGTGTCGGGTCGTGCTCCAGCTGGTCAAGCCAATTCAATGCGGGTCCTCTGGCTCGAACAGGCTCCTTATGGGGATAAGAGTTGGGGCACACGCCCCCGGGTTCCATGGCGTTGATTCTCCACCACGCCCCCGCATGTTCTACGGTCCAGAACGGATGTTCGAAAATGTGGTATTATAGTGTAGGGCCCGGGCTCATATGGCGGTGAAAAGCGTGAAAAAGATGAGTTGGGTCATCGGCCTGATGAGCGCTCTGGTCTTAATGTCAGTATACAGCGTAGCAGTTCTAAGCAGGGAGGCTCCGGTGGCAATCGAGACTCAGGGGGATGCCATCGACGCCGCCCTCGATCACATCCTGAACGCCCACGGGGGGCTCTCAGTGTTGCGAACCCCGTCCACGTGGGTCAACGAGGGCCTCGTGTACGAGGACATCTTGGGGTATTCCGTAGTACAATATACCAGCGGAGCGTGGACGGCTGAGGTCGGCAACGCCGTCGTCCTGGAGCCCGTGTACAACGTCGAAATCGGGTTCACTGGAGAGGTGAGCTTCGTCTGGAAGGGCACGGTAGATCAGAGCGGGAACGTGGTTGAGACTGAGTTTGCACTGGGAAATTAGTCGCCTCCAAGCGAGCCAGGCAATTGCCTGCCTCGCGCCACATTCCACAATTTTTAACTGATTAGCTCACTTGAATGTTAAATGCGCGTGTGAGCCACCGGCGCCCACGATGATTGAGGGGGATGGGTAAAGTGCAGGAGAAAAGGATCGAGATTCTGTTCGTCGCATTGTTGACGATCATATTAGGAATCACCGTGTGGATGAGTATCCTGCAGGGGCGCGCAACCGATAGCTATAATGTCGAGGTCATCTACGTGGGAATCGCGTTCATCATCTATTTTCTCTTTCTTCTAAGGAATCAGGTCTGGAAACGGGTTCGAGGTGACCCTGATCAATCTGATTTACGCTCCCGCGCAGCCTTCCACCAAGAAGCCCTCCCCATAATCAATTGTGCAATCTACTTGACTCCAGCGTAGCCCTCACGAAGGGGCGCCAGGCCGAGAACATGCGCTACAACCGGCGGGAGCAAAACCCATCTAGGAGGAGCCGCCTCACGCAAGTTCTATAAATAAAAGACAAACATATGCAATCACTTGATGGTGTAAATATGTCAAGTAACAACACAACTCTATACGCTGGAATAGTGATCGCGCTCATCATCGGGGCAGCAGTAGGCTACTTCGT
>JADHWM010000020.1 GCA_016783485.1 Candidatus Bathyarchaeota archaeon | reverse complement strand
GGTGGATACATGATGAGGAGTTGGAGACATTCCTCGACGCTGAAACAGGCTGTCTCGCCACCCCCATCCCGTCTGAACTGCATCACATTTTCGGACCTGATTTTTTTCGATCTGATTATGAACTTACTGGGAACGATAACCCCCGTATTGTCGAAGTTCCTGGGTTGGGGCGGTTTCCCTTTCCCAAGTTCGCCGAGATGACCTGTTGGTGGTGTGGAAAAACCTACGCTCGAGTAGTTGCCGAAAATCCAGGGGTTACTTTCGTATTAAACGACCCTCATCCAGAGTTTGACAATGTTAGATTCTATGAGTTAAAGTGGCCAGAACGATAGACCTCAGGATGGTCCCTATTTTTCTCACAGATGATGATGACAGAAAGCGTAAATATTGTAGAAAGAGGGGAGCTCCTTCCCCTCGACAGTATCTACCCGAACCGGCTGAACCCCAACGAGATGGATTCAACCGACTTATTCGTTCTAAAGAACGATGTCAGGGTAGATAATTACGACCCTATCACAGTCAGCCCGCTGGGTGTATTCTACACTCCTGAGGCTCGTGAGGACCCTCGGGTAAGAGCGGTGATCCCCGATGACATCGACCCGGAGTCGACATACATTATTTGCGACGGGTTCCACAGGTACACGACGGCCTCTCAGCTGAAGATGACCCATATTCGAGGGAAAATCTTGCACATGACGGAGAGAGACGCCATGCCCTTCTTCTATCGCAGGCACAAGCTACGCGGCAAACTGGACCCCATAAAAGAGGCCGAACTGTTTCGTAATGAGATGAAGGAAAGGCGTATAACGGCGGTTAAACTCGTTGAGCTTTATAACCTTAGAGGCATTAGCTACATCAAGACTAGGCTCTCCCTGTTGAACGTCACGACGGATGTAGTCAACCTGTTCTATGAGCCTCCCGAGGATCTTCCTGGGCGGCTAACTACCGACCACCTCAGAACCCTTTCTTATCTCCCTAAAAACATGCACTTCGCTGTTGCCATGATGTCCCTCGAACGAAACTGGCGTGTAAAAGACCTCCGAGTCGAGATAAGACGGATCAAGGAGGGAAAGGGCCTTAGGGCTCCTTGGGCCGAGACAGAGGCTCCCGGGGCGCCGCCTTCATCGCATCCGACGATGGCGCAGCGGTATCTACACCGAATGTTGACCGCCTTCTCACGCCCAATGAGGAAAAGGTTGTCCGATATGTAAAGAAGAGGGGTGAGACCTCTGTGGCAGAGATCATGGAGCACGTCAACCTCTCCCCACCCACGCTTAGCAAGATCCTTGGAGCTATGTGTGAGTTAGAGGTCCTGGTGGTTAGTAAAGAGCTGGTGGTTGGTAAGGAGAGTAGCAAGAGAAAAGGCCGTCGAAAGAACACTTATCGTTTATGGGTTGCCGAGGAGCAACCCAAGTCGGAGTATGTCCGGGAGAAGCCTTTGACGGATGAGGAGCTCCTCAATTTGTACCCGGAGGCGTTCAAGGAGACGATCACCGAGAAGCCCACGACCGTTAGGGAAACGTTATAAAAACGGGCGCCAGTCAGGGTAGGAGCGCCGCGGGTCGAGCCAATCTCACCGGACGCATGGAGGGATAGACCCATACAAACGGAGATAACGGCCCCTACGGCGCGGCAGCCCTCGATAGAGGAGCGTCAAACCCCCCGGGAGCCGCCCCTTGTGCTTAACCAGGAACTCATAGAGGAATTTGCGGAGGCTGTTTATGAAATGGCCATTACGGAGGGGTTCAACGTCAAGTCGAAGGATCCCATCGACGGCCAGGAGCTCGGGTTATGGTTGGAGAGCGAGATCGGGGGAACCTCAAGGCCTAGAGCATCTCACGGGAGATAAAAGAGGCTAACCTTCGGAATCTCATCGCGATTGGCCTCAGAGCGTACCAACTGTATATTCGGCACAGTGGAGCCTCAGAGCCGCTCACTCTCCAGAGCTTGATGAATAGGGATCAAAGAGATCAGAGGCAGGGATACGGAGAATGACCTACGAGGAAAGTATTCGCCCTATCAGCCTGGATCACCTGGACCGAGCGGTGAATGACATAGTTATCTGGGGAGTGAAAGTCAGGTACCTGATCGTGCTCTTATACCTGGTCTTCGGAGCCTTCAATGTGCTGGTTCTCGGCACCGATTTTCGCTTCAGCTTCACCTCAGCCGTGTTAGGGGCGGCCTCGCTGGGATACGGGGTCCAAATAGGGGCCGAGGGCCTAGCCAACGAACTCCTCAAGACCCATGAAGTAATAATTAATTGCTTTTCCCGTAATTTTTAAGCGGCGATGCGCCCATAAACTGGTGTAGGAAGAATTCTTTAATGGCTGGGCGCGATCGTAAAAGCCTGTTCACGGACCAGCAGTTAAAAGAACTCCATGAAAAGGGTTTAACCGATACAGAAATAGGCGAGAAACTTGGGGCAGCTCAAAGTACAGTAAATACTCGCAGAAGGAAACTCGGACTCGAAGCCCATGGTCGTAGACGCCTGTTCACGGACCAGCAGTTAAAAGAACTCCATGCAAAAGGATTGAATGGTAGAGAAATAGCCGAGAAGCTTGGGGCAGCTCGAGTGACAGTGAGTTTTCGCAGAAGGAGACTCGGACTCGAAGCCCATGGTCGTAGACGCCTGTTCACGGACCAACAGTTAAAAGAACTCCATGAAAAGGGTTTAACCAATACAGAAATAGGCGAGAAACTTGGGGCAGCTCAAAGTACAGTAAATACTCGCAGAAGGAAACTCGGACTCGAAGCCCATGGTCGTAGACGCCTGTTCACGGACCAGCAGTTAAAAGAACTCCATGAAAAGGGTTTAACCGATACAGAAATAGGCGAGAAACTTGGTGCAGATAGAATTATAGTGAATTATCACAGAAGGAGACTCGGACTCAAAGTCCAGAGAGCCCATGGTCGTAGACGCCTGTTCACGGACCAGCAGTTAAAAGAACTCCATGCAAAAGGATTGAATGGTAGAGAAATAGCCGAGAAGCTTGGGGTACATCCAAGTACAGTGAGTTTTCGCAGAAGGAGACTCGGACTCAAAGCCCATGGTCGTAGACGCCTGTTCACAGACCAGTAGCCAGTAGATAAGATTGAAGGTATGTGTTTAGCTATTGGTCCATTCTTGGGTGAGGGTCTCACCCAGTGTCTGGGATAGGTTGCGGCCTTGCTGTTTCCACGAGGCTAGCACCGTCATCACCGTCTCGTAGATCCAGGTACCCTTGCCGTTTCTGAAGCAGCCCATAATCTTCCTCTGCACCACACTCTCCCGCAGCGGCCTCTCCGCCCTGTTATTCGTAGGCTCCACCCCGGCCGTCGTGAGGAATGTGAACCAGTAATCCAGGCCGTTCAGCACCTTACCCGCGAACCGCCTCGCCTCCTCCGTCTCATACGGCCTCCCGGCCAGCCCCACCATCACCTTCCTCGCCTCCCCAGCAAGCAGAGCCGCCATCTCGGGCGGAGGCTTGTCCACGGCCCAGCAGCGGAGCCCATCGTACAGCCGGTGCAGCGCCTCCGCGAGGGGTTTCGCCTCATCCACGTGCTCCGCCAAGCGCTGTGCCTCCCTGAGGAGATGGGCCCAGCACCTCTGGATCAGGTCCGTGAAGCTCGGGTAACTCTTCCAACCATCACAGACGATGACGCCTCCAAAGTCCTTTCCCAGGACCTCTCTGAGGACCTTCTTGCCCCTACTCTTCCGGATGGCGACGAGGGTGTCGCTTCGGGTCGTGAAGATCCAAGTCCAGTGCAGGGCGCCGTCCACCTTGGCCCCCGTCTCATCCACGTACACCACGGGAGCGGAGCGTATCCTGTGGAGGACCCTCGTGTACTCTGGCCTCAGCCAGCCGCACACCCGCCGGGTGACGTCCAGCACCGTCGCCGGGGTCACCCGGAGCCCGTACGTCCTCTCCAGAGCCTCGGAGACCTTCCTGTGGGGCAGCCTCTCCTCGTACTTCATCAGCGTCGCCTGAACCAAGACGTTCCTCCCGAACCTACCGCTGGGAGGACACTCCGGATGCCTTGACACGGTCTGGGAGCCGCACTCGGGGCACTCCCACCCGAACTCCAGAAAATCAATCACCTGCTTGGGGGCGGGGTTGCCGATCTCCTCGACGATGCGGTGGTCGACGCTGCTGGGCCCGCCCAGGGGCGCCCCACAGCCCTCACATCGGTCCCTCCACGGCGGCACCTTCACCAAGTCCGGCCTTGACCGGGGCCTCGTCCTCCCCGGATACCCCCTCGGCCTGCCCGGGTATCGCGGGCCTCCTAGGGCCCGACGCCGGCTGACGGGGTACCTGCGCCTGGATGGCGGCGTGTGGGGGTTCTCGTATGCTGCTAGGCGGCTTCTCAGCTCCCCGTTCTCCCGCTGGAGTCTGGTGTTCTCCTCCTGGAGTCGTTGGCAGTCTGGGCAGGTCATTCTCTGCATATCACGAGGTAGACTGTTCGGCCGAGGTACTCCTTGGGGCAGGTGACATGGGCTCCTGTTCCGTGGGGTGTGACTTTTCTTTTAATGTATTCGGTGATTCCTTTTAGGGACAGTTCGTTTGTGGTTACGAGGTTTACTTTTCAGGGCATAACTGCTCTCATTGCTCTTTTTGAGCAATATGTATTCGAGGTTTATGCTCGCTTCCGCGAGATGTGAGGGCTGTTTTTACACAGCCTGACTTATCTATTTTCAAGTACTGTCCTTGAAGTTCTTCACGTTAGTATAGGCTCTCAATGTGAAGGGTGTCGTTTGGGATTTAGTGGCTTTGGCTTCATGTTCATCTCTGGACTGGGTGAATTATTGAAAAAGTTGGTTGATGATTGTTGCTTATATTGAGCATATGGATTAAGACCTTTTTTATATTTCTTATTCATTTTCATTACCAGATAAAATGATTAAACTTAGTAAATTAATCAAGACTGTCAAACTACTGCTACTAATTTCTCTTTTCCTACCAATCATGCCCGCGATGGCCCAAGAGCCCCCTGAGAAGACTGGCCCCTGGGCGGACGAGCTGTTCTTTAAAATTTTCCTCAGCCCTGAGCCGGAGTATCTGGCGCTGAAAACTGGGGAAATCAACCTGATGGACTGGGAGCTTCCCGCTGAGAAGGTTGCTGACGCATTGGCTGACCCGAACATCATGACTGCGAGCGCTGAAGATCTCGGCTATTACGAGATAGACATCAACCACCAAAGATGGCCCACCAGTGACCTACACTTTAGGAGGGCTCTCGCTCACCTTGTGGACAAGTCTCGGATAGAGACAGATATTCTGCAAGGATTCGGGTATAAACTGGAAAGCGTCGTGCCCGTCGTGATGGGTGGCTGGAGCAATCCTGACATAATGACGTACGAGTTTAGCTCCGAGCTGGCTGCGGCTGAGCTGGAGCTGGGTGGCTTCGTGGACACCGATAGCGACGGCATAAGGAACGATCCCATAACCGGCGAGAACATGGCCCCTGTCATATTCTACATCCGCATCGACGACCCAGAGCGTAAGCAGGCCGGCGAATGGCTGGCCACTGGGCTGAAAGCCTTGGGCGTGCCCATCGAGGGTGAGCTGGCCGTCGAGAGGTCCGTCTGCTCACAGGCAGTGATGTTGGACGCAGCTGGAGAGTGGAACGTCTATACTGGCGGATGGGGCATCGGAAGGGACCCAGACCACCTGACGGATCTCTACCACAGCAAGGAGTACGACCCCGATGTCATTGGAGGCTGGAGAGGCTACAACTACAACGGTTTCATGAACAGCACCTTCGACCACTGGGCAGACATACTGAAGACAGCCAGCACGTTCGAAGATGTCAAGGAGGCTGCTTACATGGCCCAGGAGATTATGGCTGAGCAGGTCACCGTCATCCCTCTATACGGACATATCGGTGTCAAGGCGTATAGGAAGGAATGGACGGGGCTTGTCAACCAGGTCGGCCAAGGCATCAACAGCCAGTGGAGCACCTTAAACATGCATCTGGAAGACCAAGCCTATGGCGGAATAATCGAATACGGCATCAAGTCGGACATTGAGACCCTTAATCCACTAACTGCTGCATGGACATACACCTGGGAGGTCCTCCAAGAAATATATGAGTCCCCATACACATACAACCCGTACGATCTGAGCGAAGATTGGGGATGGCTGGCCGAGTCCTGGGAGATCGAAGACTGGACGAGTTCCACCGGCGTTGATGGCATCAAGGTGACCTTCCACTTCGTCGAAGACGCGAAGTGGCACGACGGCACACCATTCACAGCTGAAGACCTGAAATTCACCTACGAATATATCACGGAATATGGCATACCCAGGTATCTGCCAAGCGTCCAATTCATTGAGGAACTCGTTCTCGTCGACGACTACACACTCGAGGTATATCAGAATACCACCAGCTACTTCGCATTCCACTACATCAATGGCGTACCTGTACTTCCCAAACACATATGGGAGGACGTGGGCGCCGACTGGCAGGACTATGACCCGGTGGCAGAAGGAACATTAATTGGCCTCGGACCCTGGAAGTTCGTAGAGTATGTCCCCGGTGAATACGTACACCTCGTGGCCAACGAGGACTACTACAAGTACCCGACAATACGCCAGCAGGCCATTGAGATAGCTACCCTTGAGCAACAACTGGCCGATACAGCCTTTCTCAGCGAGGAAACAGCGAAGGACATCGCCACTCTAAGCGCACAGCTCTCGACTCTCGAGTCGAGCACACGCCAACTCCTAGAGGCGAGCGCGGATGACATCGAATCCTTATCGTCAGAGGTCTCATCTCTACTGTCAGGTGTATCGAGTCTAGAAACTGATATCTCCAGCCTTAGGTCAGGGCTGAGCAGTGCATCCAACATCGGATACGCCTCAATAGTAATCGCCATACTCGTTGGCGTAGTCGCAATCTTCATATCCAGAAGAGAAACATAGACCCATCCTTATCTCTTTCTTTTTTTAAAAACCCCCCGTCTCATCTATCAACTTTTAAAAAGGGAATACATTAAGTGTGGAGAGGAGAACCGAATGTCTCTGAAAAGATACATACTAAAGAGGATACTCTACAGCCTCGTCCTCCTGTTTTTCGCGCTTACACTTAACTTTGTTATCTTCAGGATGGCACCGGGTAACCCAATCCAAGTAGTGGCCAGCGGCATGAGGCTCGAGCCCGAGATGGTCGAGCGCCTGATAGAGCTATGGGGGTTACAGGAGCCACTGCACATCCAATTTATACGCTACCTCAAATCTACTTTGACTTGGGACTTCGGCTACTCCTACAACTCCTTGGAACCTGTGTCGAGAGAAATCGGAGAAAGACTCGGCAATACCCTGCTACTAATGGGAGTCTCCCTTTTTTTCGCTATCATCTTCGGAACAGTCTTCGGAATTTACGCTGCATACAAACGCGGGAGTCTATTCGATTTGACCTCGGTCACAATCTCACTTTTCAGCTATGCACTACCGACCTTCTGGATGGGATTACTTCTGATTTATGTTGGAGGATATGTATTTGGCCAATTTCCTCTTGCAGGAACCATGTCGAGGCCACCACCGATAGACCCGATATTAAAAGTTTTCGATAAAGCCTGGCATCTATTTCTCCCCAGTCTGACTCTATTCCTCTTCCAGTACGGGTTTTGGCTGCTGATGATGAGGAGTACATTGCTTGAGGCCCTCCACGAGGATTACATCACGACGGCCAGGGCAAAAGGAGTGCCTGAGAGGGATGTGCTCTTCAAACACGCTTTCCGTAACGCGATGTTACCCCTCGTTACCAACGTTGCCCTCCAGATTCCAGGTCTTTTAAACGGCGCAATACTGACGGAAACAGTATTTTCTTGGCGAGGTCTAGGACTTTACACTTGGAGCGCCATCCAGTTCACCGACTACCCTGTGCTTCAAGCGTTGTTCTACATATTCGCATTAGTCACCATAGTCTGTAACTTGATTGTAGACATCGTCTACGGATACATCGATCCGAGGATCCAATTTTAAGGGGATAGATCATGACAATTTCGACCCGTAGAAAAAGATTCAACCTCTTGATGAGCCGAGTGAAGGGATTCTGGAGCGTTTATAAGCAGAACAAAAAGGGTCTCGTTGGCATGGGTCTGATCTTCTTTTTCATTCTTTTTGCCCTCTTAGGACCGAGGTTATCTGAGAACCACCCTGTGTTAGACTGGGATGTGGGAGGCAGGAGGGTTCCTCCAGTGTGGTTCAAGAACCTCCCCGGTTATCAAAACCTAGTCCCTAACTTGAATCCCGTTAAGGATGTAGGCTTTGAGAACTCCGATGAACTCTCGGCTTGGGACATTGAATCAAGCTCCGAGGACAGCTTCACATTCACGCACTCCACGGAAGGCTATGAGGGCGGTAGTGGGCCCGGCTCAATCCTCATAAGTTTGGACCGAGAAACCAGCGGGCCCTCCACTGCAGACATCAAGATCTCCAAGACATTCTCGTGGGATTATTCATCTCCTCCCAAGAGGTTCAGAAGCGATCTGAGTTTCAAGGCCGAAGGCCTCGAGGACACAAGTTTGAATATCAGGCTCGTCCTTGTTGACGCAAAAGGAGAAGACTACGTCCTGTGGCAGAGGGACATAACTTCTGATACTATATGGTCATATCCTGAGTACAAGGTTGACTCGTACTCGATAAGGGTTAAGATGATCTTCCCCGATGGAGTGTTCGCTGATCCAGCTCGTATTATCTTCAATGGAACAGGTGACTACGAATTCTATTTTAGGGCATCCTTCGATGGCATCAATCCAGAATCAGCAGGCACCACCCAGCTTTACGTCGACGACTTGAACTTAGAGCTGATGGGCACATGCTTTGGCCTTCTCGGTACAGACCAGTGGGGCCGGGACGTTTATAGCCAGCTAGCCCATGGTGCGAAGACATCCCTCTTCGTGGGCTTGCTGTCCGCGTTCATCTCCGTGAGCATCGGTTTGGTCGTGGGCCTCTTCGCAGGCTTCGCGGGAGGATGGGTAGACGAGGTGTCAATGCGCTTTGCTGACATGCTTTTGGTGATCCCGTTCCTCCCTCTGCTCCTTATCCTCATCGCCATTCTGGGCCAGAGCGTCCTCAACATAATACTGGTCATCAGCCTCCTGGGCTGGATGGGCTTCAGCCGCACAGTGAGAAGCCAAGTCCTGAGCTTGAAGGAGAGGGCGTTCATCGAGGCGGCCCGTGCCGCAGGTGGCTCCACCACCCACATCGCGATCAGGCACATCCTGCCCAACATCATGGGCCTCGTGTATGTGAGCCTCGCTACAAACGTCCCAGCGGCCATAACAGCCGAGGCTGCCCTGAGCTTCCTGGGCCTCGGCGACCCCAGCATCATGAGCTGGGGCCAGATGCTGCATGACCTCGTTTACTACGCCGCCATAAAGGAGCTGTACTGGGTCATTCCACCCGGGCTATGCATCGCCCTCCTAGCGGTTAGCTTCGTGATGATCGGGTTCTCCCTCGACGAGATATTGAACCCGAGACTCAGGAGGCGCTGAGATGAACATTCTCGTGGTCTCAGACCTGCGAGTCTATTACCAGACCACGAAAGGTGTTGTAAAGGCGGTTGACGGCGTTGACTTCAAAGTTGAAGAAGGGACTTCCGTGGGATTGGCCGGAGAATCTGGATGCGGGAAGACCACCCTCGGCCTGTCCTTCCTGAAACTTCTCCCCGAAAACGGTGCGATAGCGAGCGGGTCTCTGATGTTCGAGGGCGACGACATTGATAGCTTGGATGAGAAGACCTTCAGGGAGGAGGTCCGTTGGAATCGCATTTCCATGATCTTCCAGGGGTCTATGAACGCCCTCAACCCCGTCTTCAAGGTCGAGGACCAGATAGCGGAAGCCATCAAGCTCCACGACAAGAAGATGAAAAAGAGGGAGCGCATAGCGACGGCACGAGACCTCCTGAGAAAGGTGGACATCGATCCAACCATGGGGCGCCACTACCCCCACGAGTTCAGCGGAGGCATGCGCCAGAGGGCGATGATCGCCATGGCCCTCGCATGTGATCCCCATCTCGTCATAGCCGATGAGCCGACCACGGCGCTGGACGTGATCGTGCAGAAGCAGATCATGGACCTGCTCAGGAGGCTCAAGGCTGAGATGAACCTCTCTCTAGTAGTTATCAGCCACGACATATCTGTCCTGGCCGAGCTATGCGACTACCTGAACATCATGTACGCGGGGAGGATCGTCGAGTGGGGAGCGATCGAGGAGATTTTCGAGAATCCCAGACACCATTACACCCACGGGCTGATAAGCACATTCCCGACGGTGGAGGACGAGGAGAGGAAGAGCACATTCGAGTTCATACCGGGAGCGCCACCGAACCTCCTTGATCCGCCACTGGGATGCAGGTTCCATCCTAGATGCCCAGCGGCAACCGAGATTTGCAGACAGGAACCACCACCGGAGATTAGGAGGCAATCAGAGAAACATTATGTCGCATGCCACCACCAGAGAGGTGACCTACACTGAGCGAGGAACCCTTAATCAGAGTCAGAGAGCTCAGAAAACTGTTCCCGATAAGAAGGGACTTCTTCAGCTCTTTCTTCACCAAGGAAGAACTGTTCGTCCACGCGGTCGACAATATCTCTTTCGACATAAACACGGACGAAGTTCTCGGTCTTGTCGGGGAGAGCGGCTGCGGGAAGACCACGCTCGGTCGGCTCCTTATCCGCCTCCTTGAGCCTACGAGCGGCGAGATATATTTCAAGGATACCAACATCGTACCCCTCACTTACAGTGAGATGAAAGAGCTGAGGCCCAAGATGCAGATCATCTTTCAGGACCCCTACGAGTCCCTGAACCCCCGGATGACCGTCCTGGACCTCGTATCGGAGCCCTTGGAGGTCAATGATCTCGTTGAGAACGAGGCGGAGAAGCTAGAGAAAGTAGCAGAGATCCTGGAGAACGTGAGGCTTACTCCCCCCGAGGACTTTATGTTCCGTTACCCCCACGAGCTCAGCGGAGGTCAGAGGCAGCGAATCGCCGTGGCCCGGGCCCTGATAATCCACCCGGACTTCGTTGTTGCGGATGAACCGGTCTCTATGCTGGACACCTCCACCCGGGGTGAGGTTCTGAACCTCATGATGGAACTCAAGACACTAACCCGTTCATACCTGTTCATCACCCACGAGCTCGCCGTGGCGAGACACTTTTGCGACAGGATCGCCATCATGTACCTCGGCAGGATCATGGAGATGGCGAGCAGCGACGATATAGTCAAGAACCCCGTTCACCCCTACACGCGAGCCCTCTTGGAGGCGACACCGGTCCCGAATCCAAGGGCTAGGAAGGAGAAAATAAACATCAAAGGGGAGGTCATAAGCCCCATCAACCCCCCCAGGCGCTGCAGGTTCTACACCAGGTGCCTGATGGCCAAGGAGATCTGCTCCAGACTAGAGCCGGAACTCGTGGATATAGGTGGCGGCCACGTGGTGGCTTGCCATCTCAATCATGTCTAATCTTTAGATCAGCTGATGTCTAAACACCTGGCCCAAGAAACACCCAAGAAGGTTGAGTGGCGCTGTCAGTATCAATGACGTGGCCATGGGTTGCATCGATCCCACGATGACCAATGGGGCAAACTCTAAAGCGAGCACACCGAAGGCGATTGGGAGAGTGATGAGTAGAAGTACGATAATGACTGAAAACCCGATTGATGTCAGCCAGGTTTTCAATGCCTGTTCGAGTTCTTTGAGCAGAGAAGAAGCCAGAAGTGCCATTAAGAAAACCAGTAGAAACCAGATTGGTGGAATGCCGCTGCTCTCATTGACGAGAATGTTGAACTGCAGCTGTCCATGAAAGACCGCCCACCCCAGGGCCACCAAGAGCATACGCTTAAAAGTAGTCAATCTAATACTCGACCCTTATCCTTTTCATATTCACACATCAAATGTTTAAATCTTATAGCCCCTGAAGCCTTTAATGTGCCCGATGAGTGAAAGAGAAAGACGGCTCAAGATGCTAGGTTATGTCTTCGCGGCTGCTGTTGTGATATCGTCAGGGCTAATCATGAAGAACTTTAATGATTACGTCGGTCTCCTAAACTCGATGAGCAAGATCAATTTTTCCATCGACGAGATGGTCTATAGCTCTGATGGTAACGAGATTGACATAGCCCTGACTTTTTCGGTGGATAACCCCACAGCCTATACCCGCCTCAAGTTTTCCTCCCTCCAGTGTCAGCTGTATCTGATAACCGATGGCGGCGAGGAGTACATCGGGGCTACGGCGTACGCACCACCCGTCGATGTTCCTCTGAAATCCTTTGAGGGAATATCCTTTACCACAAGCCTTTCCGTCTCAAGGTCACAGACTGACCTATTCTCAATGGACCCCCTGGCCCCGGAACTGGAGTGGAGGGTTAGGAGTGTGATCCACTTCTCGACGCCCATTAGGGAGTACTACCAGAACGTGAACTTTTATTCAGTCAGCAAAATTGAGTCGTAAACTAGCTAAGGGTTCTAGGGTCGATCAGAAAAATCCCCTTGGCTGGAAGAACCTCCTTTCGTATGACCTCGTTTTGCTGCTTCAATCCCAGATTCCCGTGATCAACCAAGAACAATTCTCGCTCTTCCCTGTTGAGTAGGGTCAAAGGATGCTCCCAAGCCAAGGTCAACCATTCCATGTCCTTTGCCTTCATGGTTCTCTTTACTTTGTTTACTTCTTGAAACTGAATCAACCTTCTTGAACCGTGTAAAACCAGCAAGCTAACGCTAAATAAAAAAGATAAAATTACGAAATTCCTACTCCCGTAGTAGAAAAGTATATCGTTTAGGTGGGCCCCTCCAATGCTTTTCCCCGCGGTCATCAGAGAGAACGTCCCTTTCAGAGACCAGCGCACTAAGATAAGCGCTTCTACAAACGCGGGAGATAACCACGGGATGACCGAACCAAAACCGATGTATGCCGGGAGGTCTCTGTAGGTCAGCGAGCGAACGATTAAGGCGTCATATAGAAAGAACAGGACAACCTCAACGAGGACGATGTAAGAGATCGTGGACAAGTTGTGTATAGGTTGAAAGTCGAAGTATATCCCCCCCAATCTATAAACGACCAACTGCCCAATGATTGATGCATGAATAATAAATGTGACTATGAATGCAAGTTTGATGAATGTTTTTTCCTTGAATCGGAGAAAAACCTCGATCAACAACCAGAGGCTGAGAGGCCATATGAGAAAGATAAGGGGGTGAATTGGGATGATACGTAAGTGGAGATATAGCATTATCGCTAGCAATGAAATGAGTGCAACGTAGCGATTAAGCAACCTCTCTTTAAGGTTTCTACACATTTTTTATGGCTATCCGATATTTACAACCCAACGGAGTTAAAGCCGTTTCGATCCTGTTAATCAACTCAAATAGTTGTACCCGAGTTGGTTCTTGTGCCCACTCATAGGAGAAGTCGGAATCTCCAAAGCTCTCCCCTGCGTCACTAATTATGCTTATGGTTCTCTCCACAGGAATGACGAGATCAGGTGAATTAAAGTATCTCCTAACACTTCCCCCTTGATATCGACCAAGGGAACCAGTACCCCTTGTTTGTACTGTGCTAGCTCCCACATCACACGAGTAATTGAGGCAGACATCCCTTGTACTATAATTGTGTCCATGATCCGAACTTCTGGCATGTCTATGGCCATTAGTTCCAAAGCTCTTATAGCCTTCAAGATTGGCAGACCGAAGATTTTGATAAAAGCTTTTCATAATCTCGAACCTATCTTGATATACAGTTTATGAATTGTTAAATTTGGATATAGGATAATCGAGGCCTGGCTCCGAAGGGAGGCGTTGAGGCTCAGGAGAGCCAGCCTCTCTCCGCCGTAGGCCTAGTCTAGGCAGCAGGCCTCGACGGCACAGACCTCCCCGCGTGGAGCAGCAGAGACCCCCACGACACCCGCAGGGGCCTGGGAGACCCCGACGCCCGGCTCGGCCGGGGCAAGAAAGGCTTTCTCCTCGGCTATCTGAGCCTCTTCCTCGTCGACATCGAAGGCTTCCCCCTGGGCCACGTCGAGGCCCCGCTCAACGTCAATGAGAAACAGCTGGTCGAGGAGCTGCTGCTCCGGGTGCTGGGCGAGTACATCGAGGTGGAGCTCCTCGCCGCTGACAGCCAGTTCGAGTCCCGGGTGGTCTTCGAGCTCCTCGTGTCGCTGAAGATAAGCCACATCATAGCGTGGAGGAGGCTGAAGAGCTGTGAGAACCCTCCGGACGTCTTGACGGTGAAGGACCGGATCGATGTGGAGGGTCCGGAGTGGAAGAAGAGGATCTACAAGAGGCTCCGGGCTATGGTGGAGGGCTTCAACGGCCGGGTGAAGAGCCGGCTCGCGTATCAGCGGCTGACGTGGCAGGGGCTGAGCAACGCCAGCATCCACGTGAGCCTTGTGTTGATGGTGGCGTACGCGGTCTGTATAGCCGCTTATGGCCTTGGGAGGCCCGAGCTCAGGCAGAGCATAGCCCTCTTTGCTTGAGGGTGGAGCCGGGGATGGAGGGGTATGCTAGATGGTTTCATGTGTCTCTTGGTGTCGGGGAGGCTTGATATATTTCACAAGATCTTACATCCCAGGTCACTATTTACCATATAGCTTGCACGTAAAGCGACATTTGTTTATCCTTTTTCAGTAACATAACGTGACTATTAAAAGGGACTACACCATGTGAGTTGCCCTTATTTACGACATCACGTGTTCCTGTACTGGTTGAGATGAAAAATAAGAAGTATGCTTTGGAAATTGAGACAGGAAAGCGCGCGGAGTATCAGTTCAACTCGTGTTTTCACAACTTACTACCCCACAACCTGCGTATGTAATTTAATTATTCCGTTGGGATAAAAGTAAACACGCGCGTATAACTATACTCTAGAGTTTTCGATTAACTTCTGGTTTTGCCGTTTTAATTCCCCTCGGTTAGTCTTTTTTTGCGGAAACGCCGCCACTCAACCATGGACTCATTCAAAGCCTACCTCCTCAGAGACCTCTACAAAGACGTAGAAAAACTGGGCGACAGATTCGCCGAAGTAGAGCCCCTCATCGACTGGGAGGCCTTCACCCCCATCATCCGGGACCTCTACGACAACAAGACCCCCCAAGGGGGACGCCCCAACGTCGACGAGGTGGTGATGGTGAAGATGCTTGTCCTCCAGGCCTGGTACGGACTCAGCGACCCCGAGCTGGAGCGCCGCCGGGCGCCAGACGATTTCATGATAACCTATGTTGACGAGAAAGACCAGAAGGTTGGAATCAAATTCAAGAAGAGTGTATACCAGGCGCTGCCGTTGCACTTCTGGATGTTCAACCGAACCATCGAACACCTGCAAACCGCAAAGGAATTCGTTCCATTAGGCGCCGCAGTACGACCACCCTACATCAAAGGCTCGGTCGAACAGGCGATATGGATGAAGCCTTTCCCGACGGGGAGTTCAGAATATAGGGTCTCTTCATTCACCTGTGATATTCTCTTATTGGTTGGCCTCATCGAATACGTTTATGCTAGGAATCCTGAATCGGGCAAGAGGGTTCAGGGCGCTCGCTGGAAGGGAGGACCCACCTCACCCCCCCCTTGTCCCCCACCAGAACTTATAACACCACGACAGGCTTTCCTTAGGAAGCATAGATCTGCGATTCAGTCTTGGATACGGGAAAACGAAGCCCAGGTAGTCGAAGCACGGAATAGGTACAACTGGAAGGGAATGTCAACCCTTGAGCGCGTGGACGAGAGAAATAGAGTCAGCAGAGCAATTATTAATTCTAGGATAAGGAATCGGGGAGCCGTCGACTTGGAAACCTTGGACGAGGTTATGGCTTGGGGAGGCTTTGGCAGATTCCCAGATAGAGATGCTGAAAGGGTACTAGAGATTACATCCAGGGCTTTAAGGCTATTAGACCAATGGAAAATTGAACAGGCTGCCTTCTCCCTTCTTTCGGTACACGGTGTGGGCATCGCTAGGGCGACGAAGGTTCTAGGGCTCTCCGATCAAGAGACACTCGCTATCTATGACAGTCGGGTGGGGTACGCCCTGAGGACCCTGAAACATCAAGGCAAGAGACTCATCCACATTCCACCAAGTAGGACGAGTGGCCGAACTGGAGACATAGGCATGTCCAATCGAGTATGGGCGCAGGACTACCAGAAGCTCACGTGGATATTGGAGGCATTCCGGGAGTATCTGGGTCCAAGAAACATTCACTTCCGGCTTGCGGATGTTGAGATGGCGGTATTCATGCTGGGACAATGAAGTCAACCCTCACGTTCTACGGAGGAGTAAACGAGATAGGGGGAAACAAGATCCTCCTGGAAGACCAGGACACACGCATCTTCCTGGACTTCGGCATGAGCTTCGGCCAATCAGGGAAATACTTCTCCGAGTCCCACCAACAAAGAAAATGCAATTGCATCGAAGACTTCCTCTTCACAGGACTCCTCCCCGAGCTGGAAGGAGCCTACCGAACAGACTACCTCGAATACCTCGACAGACCCATAGAAGAACGCGGAGTCGACGCTGTTCTCCTGAGCGCCACCCGGAACGTCCTGATGCAGACCGCGAGGCTCCAGGGCCACAAGGACCTCTCCGAGTTCGACCCCGAGAACGACGACCCCGAATCCCACGGCAGGTGGCTGAGGCTCTCCGCCGAGGTGCTCAGGGAGGCGGGTCACAGAGCGGTTCTCGACGAGGACAGGATAAACATCTACATCGCGAGTACCTGAGCCTCCCCCACTTGGGAGTTTTCTCTCCCTCACATATTCCGGAGCTGCCTCTTCGCCAGCGTGGGCCCCACCACAGAAACAAAGATGATGGTCACAAAGACGATGGGGTAGGCGAAGTTCTTGTAGATCTCCAGGTTCAGAAACTCCCCCGTGGGATCCAGGAGTCCCGGGAGCTCGCTGAGGACCAAGGCGGAGGTCCCTTGGAGGAAGATCACCCTGCTCAGCACCGTCTCCCCCACGGTGAACCTGAGGAGGTTCCCCACCCCCGAGGCGACGAGGTAACGGACGATGAGCATCAGGGCCACGATCCCCAGGGCCACGAGGGTGTACTCCAGGCTCAGCTCCACGGTGAGCCCGAGGTATACGAAGAAGAAGGCTTTGATCAGGAAGGTGATCTCCATGTTGAACTCCCTGATCCGTTTCTTGTCGATCCTGACCTTACGGTTTGACCCCAGCTTATTGGAGATGTACCTGTAGTTGGTGATGGTGAGCCCGAAGGCGAGGGCCGTGATGGGGCCTCCGCCGGTGCCCGCTATTGCTTCCGAGGCGATGTAGATGGGGAATAGGGCTGCCACGGTCATCATGTAGTTGAAGGGCCGGCCCCAGAGGAAGTTGAGGACCTCGGCCCATAGGAGCCCCACGGCGAGGCCAAAGAGCACCGAGACGGTGAAGGTGAATACGATGTCCTTGAACCCGTCCCCCAAGGTGAGCCCGGGGGACATGATCATCCGGATCAGGGTGACGCAGGCCACCACCTTGATGGGGTCGCTGAGGGTGGACTCCAGGTTCAGGACGGTCCCCTCGTCCTCGATGAAGGGGATCAGGGTCTTGAGCTGGTCGAGGATGCCCGACACGGAGATGCCGCCTAGCCCCCCGATCATCGCCCCCAGCAGCAGCCCTTCCAAGCGTCCGAACTGGTCGGGGAACAGGAAGCTCAAAGAGAACCCCACGATGAACGTTACCGCGAGGAACGTGGTAATGGAGAGGAGGAGGGCTTTTATCGCGGTCCTCATCACCGAGGAGATGTCGATGTGGATCCCCGTGTCGAAGCTGAATATGGAGACGGTGACCAGGATCAGAAGGGGGAAGATCGACGTGAACGTCTCGATCTCGAAGATGCCCAGCACTGGACCCAGGAGGTAGCCGAAGCCCAGGAGCCAGACGATGTCGGGGATCCGGGTCTTGGTGTAGAAGAGGTTGCTGATGTAGCTCAGGAAGAGGGTCGCGGAGATGAGGAGGAGGAAGCTCTGGACGAAGCTCTGCGAGACCATGCTTGCTCACAATTCTCCCCTATTCAAGGCTCTGATACCGGCATCGGGCCGTGTTCGATATCTAGCATCTAGAAGAATCACGGTAAAAAAGGTTGCTTGACCGAAAAAGATGTTTTTTTCGCCCCGTTTTGAAGCTATCAGGGAGCATCTTCATTCTCTCTATTAAGCGAGCTATCGGGAACCCCTCTACATACGGGTGCACGAGACATTAAAGATACTCTTCTGAGCCAATAAGGCTCAGAGAGGAGATAACCTTGTGAAGATTACTGTCGAGGCTCTGGAACCTGCGGATGCGCCCGACTACCTTAGAGAGGCGTCATCACTGTATTCTTGAAGGCGCTTTCGACGTTTTTTAGATCAGTTTTTCTTCCTCATCGTGGAGCAACAGTACTTCACATTCATCGATTTCATCTTGGGCCTCTCTTGATCACATGCAATACATAGATGACTAGCTTACATGCATACTTCGCAAACCAGAGTCCCACGCCTTCAAGAATACGAAAAACGTTTGACGGCCCTCGCCAGACACTTGGAGCCGTACGATAAACGTTTATTACATCGTTCAGATTATGGATCTGACCTTACAAGCACAATAAAGGTGATACCATGACCTGTTCTCTCTGTGAAAAGTGTCGTGCCCGATTTTCGTGCATCGTCGATGTCTATAGTGGGCTGAGGGACAGGGAGATCGTGGATGAGGAAAAGGCCTCAGAGACGGAGGTTGCTCTGGAGGTTGTCCGTGAGAAAGAGGTTTTCTTCAGGTCTCTACGGAAGGATCTCGAGTCGCGGCTCAGGGAATATAGGACAGGATTGAAGATTTCAGAGAGATAATAGCGACCATCCGCTGGCGATGTTTCGGAGAATGCCGGGCAAGAACTAGGTGACGTAGCGCTGAGTTTAATATTTCAGAATTTCCCTTAAACCATACTGATGTATCTTTGCCCTCGGTGTAACCATGTGTACTCGGTCGATGAATTCATGGCTGATAGGTTTTGCAGGGCATGTGGCTCATATTTACGGAGATACGACGGACGGCCTTCCCTCAATGTTTTGAAACAGCGATCTGCGAAGCGAATGGATGGATTGCCTGAGAAGAGGGTTCGAGTCGTAGACAGGGGTTCCAAGTTTGCTGATGAGGCGAAGCCTCCAAGGTCAGGTGATAGCGGGGGAAAATGGAGGCTGGTCGATAGAGGTGGAAGGCCTCTGCATCCCCTTTTGTATTCAAACGGTAAAACTCAGGAAGACGTGGTTAACGAGATCATTGAAGCGCTGGATGACCATGACATCGTGTTCCTCGTCGGAGGCGTCGGCACGGGTAAGAGTGCGATAGCCCTTCACATCATAGATCACTATGGGAAAGGTATCATCTCGACTCCGACTAAGATCCTCGAGAGACAGTACACGGAGGATTACTGCGGAACCCAGAGCATGAGGGTAGGCGACCCCGATGGAAGCAGTCTCAATATCAACCTTCTGATGGGCAGGACGAATTTTCCCTGCCCCAATCCGCCCCGAAACCTGAAGAGAAAGCCCATACACAGCGGCGACCGCCGCCTGCCATGCGTCAGGAGGCTACCCGAAGGCGTATCACGATGCGCCGTTGGCGCCGAATGTCCGCTCTGGTCTCCCGTCTACGTCCCCGGGAGTTGCACGCTCCTGGAGAGGAGGGGGCGGGACACCATCGAGTACACGAGCATAACGGGGAAGAAGGTGTACTACAGGGCCGAGGAGCCCTGCCCTTACTACGCTCAGTTCATCCACTTCACCAGACCCGGGGCGATAATCATGAACAGCGCCAAATGGGAAGCCGAGACATGGCTGGGCAGGAAACCCAGGGTACCCGTGGAGATCATAGACGAGGGCGACGAGTACCTGGATGGGCTGACCTACAGGACCTCCGTGACCAGAAGGTTGTATGAACGGATCCGGCGAGAGGGACTGGTAGATGATGATACGTTGCGCTTGTCGCTGGAGCACTTCCAGGACACCCTGGACAGGTACGGCCAGGCAGGCTACGACGGCTTCCTCCAGGAAGAGGAGAACATCGCTGGGTTCCTCGCCGACTTTATCGATATGCTTGAGGGCGCAGAGCCCTCGGACTTTGTTCTAGGCATCAAGACTAGGATCCGCCTGATCCTCGAGAACCAGGAGGTCTCCTGGGTCCGAACCAACAGGGATCCCCCCAACCCTGGGGTAACCGTCTTCCTGCCGAGCCCCGGCGTGACCCTCAGGGAGCTCGCCAAGCGCAGCGGGAAGATGGTGTTCATGTCTGCCACCATCCACGAGCCGGACAGTCTCACGGGCATCTTCAAGATGGACGCCCCTATGGTTGTTGAGGCTGAGAGCCGTTTTCCAGGAACACTCATGATAATGGTTCCCCCAGAGGGACACCTGCTGCCCCGAGTGACCTACAGGACATGGCGCGACCAGAAGTTCCGAGAGGGCTACTGGGAATATCTGGACGATGTCATCGAGGCTGCGGCGAAGCCCTGCCTGGTTCAGGTGCACGCCTTCAGGTATCTGCCGGAGAAGTATCGGCCCTCGCCTGACCAGCGCAGGGAGGAGTACTGGGGCTTCGGAGAAGCGGAGGTGATGTTTTCTACGAAGACGGATAGGGGAATTGACCTCAGGGATGAGGAATGCAGGTCCATTGTCATCATGAAGTATCCGTTTCCGAATACGGAGGACGTTGTCTTCAGGACGATGCGTAAGCTTCTTGGGGAAGACGCTTTCTGGGCGTATCTCCGGGACATCGCCGACCGGAACCTGGTTCAACAATGCGGCAGAGCGGTGAGGCACCGAGACGACTGGTGCGAGATCTACACGCTGGATGGCGAGGTTCTCCGAAGGCTTCCCAGTCTATGGAGAGGTAAATATGTTCTCAAAGAGGTGCCCGAATGAAATCTCCCGTAAGAATCAACGGATTAACTTCGTTGAATTGAGAGGATATTTACTTCTAGTCGTTGTTCATCTAACAACATGGCAATGTCAAGTGATCGCTGTGAAAGCTGTGGAGAAGAAACAGATTATCTGACCCCGTGTCTAGGCTGTGGTATCCTCTGCTGTGGAACATGCATTCAACTTGGTCACCTATGTTCTCTATGCGATCAGGAAGCTCAAGACGACCTCGACAGAGATTCAGGAGTTGCCCCCGTCTACTCTTCTTGAAGAGGCAAATTAATACGGTAAGATAAGGTTGAACAGTAGGAACTGTGCGCATCTTCGTGTGCGCAGCTAGAGGAACACAGTTTCAAACTTCACACCCCCCAAACCATGAGTTTTCCTTATAAACGGTGTCTGCACCTGGCGAAATGAGATGAAGGAGCTCTTCGAGTATCTGGCTCAGTTCCCCCCCCCAGACGAGAGAAGATCTACAACCTACTGCAGTTTCACGTACCGCTGAGGTATTTAGATCTTCGAACATTAGTTGTTATACAGTCCAGGAAAGCCTCGCCCTTGACCTTCCTTGTTATCTTCCACAACTCCCCCTTGAGGTCCCCGTCTCTTTCACCAGTTCAAGGTGACTCTACTTATACCTGGTGGCTGAAGAAGAGCCAGGCTACTAGGCAGCTACGACACGGAGAATGCCGACACTGTAGAGATCATATAGAGGGTCGGAGATAATGCTCAGCTCACCATCGCTAACTGAAAAAACGTCCATGTACACGAGACTGGGTAACCGAGTAAGTGAAGAAACCCAAAGATCCTGCCTCACCGGCTAATATACGTTAAATTTAACAAACATTGTTAAATTCTAATAACCGCAATACACCTCCTTGATGGCATCTTTCAAGTTTGATCCTTCGAAACAAGAACTGAGGAAGACCCTCAAGGAGTACGAGGAGATCGGCCTGAGGCGCGTCTGGTCCCTGGGCGAGGGAGGAGTGGGATCGGGGAAGACCTGGGAGGCCGTGAACGAGAGGCTGGGTCCTGACAAAGCATCTCGAGAGCCTCAGTGATATTCTTCCTGAACAGGATGGTGGACCAGGGGGTCCTCGACTACAGATCCGCCACGGGAAAGGGTGGCCACCATCGAGTATACTACCCTGTGATGGACGAGAAAGGATACAAGAAACACCTCCTTAAGACCGTTGTGAAGAGCCTTCTGAGGGATTTTCCTGAAGAGACCGAGGAGGCTCTCAGGGAGCTTCGGAATGACGCAGCCTGAGACGCGCTCGAATGAGAGGGCTGTACTCCTCAAGAAGGCTCACGAAACCAAAGGTTAAGGTGAACTCCTAGCCTAGTGGAGGAAGAAGAGCTGGGTTACCTGCGGTCTTCAGAGATAGGTGTCGAGGCGAATCTCCTGTAGCCTCTTTCCTGCCATCGACGCTTCGCTGAGCGCGAAGGGTCTGAGGAGATTCCAGGCTGCTCTTCGCGCCATCGCAGCGTACTTCTTCCTGTCATACCTGTGGTGGCCTCCGTTCAACATCGAAGCCGGCATCACCCTGAGGTAAGGGTTCCTCCTCTCCGTGTTCACATAGATGAAGTCAGCCTTGTCATCCTCGCTGGCCCCCAGCATCGCGGCTACGACGTGGGGCTGGAGCGATCGGTACTGGGAGAGGTCCCTCCTCAGCCTCTTCGAGACCACGAGCAGCCTCGGGTCGACCCTTCCCCCCCTGACATCTCTGCAGGTCCCCCGCACGAGCTCCAGGACCCGGGGCAGCTGATCTCCAAGCACTTGGTCGGCGTCTTCGGCGTCGAACAGGGTCTCCATCATCAGCCTCTGCATATCCTTGAACAGGGGAGGCGTGTCGTGGCGCCTGAGCTCGATGCCCCTGTAGAACAGGCTGCCATCCATCAGCTTCCCATAGTACCTCCGAGCTGCCACCATCCGGGGATCCGTCGAGCTGTTCAGGAGGACGAGGAACCTGAAGTGGCGGTCCAAACCCATGGGGAGCCCCGTCGCCCTGGAGATCTCCGAGGCGAGGCCCAGGTAGTCGTCCCTAGAGGCGTCCGGGCTCTTGACGAAGAGAGAGTCTGTGTCACCGTAGACGACCTCGTATCCGTTATTCAGGCATACGTTCAGGGCTTGCACCATCGCTATCCGGGCCTGGCGGTTGATCTCCTGGAACACCCGGACGTTGGCGAACCTGTTCGCGTAGCATCCGCTGTAACCGTACACCACCACCAGCATCAGCTTCAAACTGCTCTGCCTCTGCTGACACCACAACCACTCCCTGCTCCCCATGGGATAGCTGCTCCTGAGATGCTTGAAACGAAGCCTCCGCTCCAGGAACCGCCGGGTGAACATCCCCATGAAGCCCGGCTTCTCAGTGTCGACCCCGTCGGGGCCGACGGTCTCGTAGCTCACGTTCTTGCGGACGATGATGTTGGGAAACATGGACTCGAAGTCGATGCAGGCGACGTTCTCATGGAGCCCGGCCCTGGGGGAGAACACCATGCCACCCCGGTCGCGTTTCACAAGGTCCCACGCCGTGGAGGAGGAGCCGAAGCCCCCCTTCATCCTGGGGACCAGTATGCCCTGTCTGGCTGCCTCGTAGCACTGGCGGCTGTCGATGGTCTTCCCCGCCGCCCAGTCAGCAGCTACACCCATGGGGGCGAAGGTGAACCGCGCCCTCTCCACGAGTCCTGCGACGCCCATGTCACCGTAGGCGTGCAGCCCCAGGAGAACCCGGCCATGATAGAGCTCCCCGCCCCGTCCGAATCTGAATTCGAGTCCGTTACACGCCGCTCTATGTATCACCTTCCTGACGGAGGTCACCGGGCTGGAGGTGACAATGACGTCCGGATCCCTCTCCAGTAAGAGCCTCTGGAGACCCCTCAAAACCTCAGCCTCAGCACCCTTGAAGGCGGTAACGGGGTTCTGCTCTCCGTCGTAGACGTTGATCTCCTCGATTACCGGTGTGTCTGAAGCCTGGTAGATGAGGGTCTCGAAGGGAGGCGGCTCAACGTCGTCATCGTCGATGACCGTGATGCCCGTGAGGCGTCCGTTGTCTTCCTCTACGCTGCAGAGGTTCGAGGGGGCTAGTCCCTTGCGGATGAGGTACCATTGGACGGGTGTGAGGCCCGTGTCGTAGACCTCCCGTACCTCGGGCAACCTCTCCGCGTAGGACAGCACCTCCCCGAGCTCCGAGGCCGAGAACGCCTTCACCTCCACGACCCTCTTCAATTCGTCTCGGTGGAGGGATGGATGTCTCTTGACGATGCTGGCGGAGTGGACCAGGGGGTGCTCCTCGAAGAGGTAGAGCACGTTCTCAGCGGTGAAGCCTTCCGCAGGCTCCGCAGTGAAGAGGGGGTGATACCTGTCCCTGAGGAGGACAGCATCGCCTTCCACGGTTTTGAACCAGAGGTGGACGTGTTTGTCCCTGATGTAGGGCTCCAGGAGCCATCCGTCGAACTTCATCCTAGTCCAGCCCAATGTGCTCCTCGAGGAGGCGGATCCTCTCCTCGAGGGACCGGATCCTCACGCTGAGGCTCTCCACATGGCTCCGGTTCTCGACGACAGCGACCAGTAGCAGCAGGTCGAGGAGCTTCACGGATTCGGCGAAGCTCATGGCCCCCAGTTCGGCGGACCAGGCCTCCACCAGATGTTCGAAGGCCTCCCTCCGCTCCCTGCTGAGGAGGGCGTCCTGGAACTCTTTTCTGAGCCTCGCTACCAGACCTTGGAACGACTGCCTGAACGGCGGTGTATCTCTTCCCATTTCTTCGTTCACCTCAAACATGTATTCAGTAGATCCGGGTACCCTCGCGGGGTGGCTGATGAGGAAGGCCCTGTTGAACCTGGAACCCCTCCCCCTGCTGCGGAGGTATACGACTGCGTTCGCCAGGTGCCTGAGGAAGCTGCTGCTCTCCGGCTTCGGGAGGAGCTCCGCCTTCCTGGGCCTCCCTGAGGCGACGATGGGGATCCCCCTCTCGGCGCACAGCTGGCTGAAGCGGGCGATAGACCGTTGAACCTCCTCCCGGACCACGTGGCGGTTCCTTATCCTGGCGTCGTCGTGGTGGAGCTTGAAGATGCCCCGGATTAGGACCAGACTCACGTCCGGTTCCTCCCCGAGGATCTTCGTGAGCTCCCCGACGAGGAGGGCCTGCTGGTCGGCGGAGGAGGCGGTGAGTATTCGGACCCGCCTCAGGGCCTCCTCCACCTCGAAGCCCGACTCCTCGACGAGCTCCATGAGGGCCTCGGTGCCCATCTCTGTTCTCTCCCTCCTGTAGTTCCCGCACATCATGTAGACGACGGCGGGGGCACAACCTCGGCCTCGCGGCTTGAGGGCGTTCACCAGCAGGTGCAGGAACAGGGACTCGATGAGCTCCTCCTCCCCGTAGAAGAGGTAGAAGAAGCTCCCCCTGATGCCCCCGATGAGCCGGTCAAGCTCGGGGCTGCCCGTGGACAGCGGAGTCTCCCTCCCCGCCGAGAGCAGCCGCTGTAAACCGGTGGTGAACCCCATCAAAGAATCGCCTCTCGAAGATGCCTATTGCTCGACTCTTCCTAGGAGTCCCCGACCCCTTTCTCCCTCCTTGGAGGGCTCCCTCAGCCGGGCGGTGGCATCGGACATCGGGGTGGCGTAACCGGCTTTGAAGGGCTTGTCGGCTGTTCCCGTCGTATCTCCCTCATGGATGCCCGGCTCTGAAGGCTCGTTCATCGGGTTCCCCCCTCGGTAGAGCCTGGTTGAACGGGATTTAAGGGGAACGGGGCATCCCATAGGGGGGAGACCGGTGAAAGTGGGTGGAACCCTAACGGACTCTTAGAGAGACAGCTCTTTCAGCCGAATGATGCGCATCTCCATTCTCCTGGTTCAGCTTGGCGATTACGTGTAGCGGCGATATGTCCTCTCCGCTCTCTGAGAGGGCGCATGGATCCTGATATGGTCTCCTCGGAGGCCAGCCTTTCCTGTAAATCCGTTGTTTTCACACTCCCACAACGCATTCTAGTGGAGGTCTTGGATAATCCTCCTATTCCGGATGAGCCATCTCCACTTTCGCCCTTCTCTCCCCCGCGCAGGTCTTCGCTCCTTTTATAATGCATTGAAGGGGAGCATGGCGTGATGGGTCATGTCCGGATATAAGGTCGGGGCTTTCGAGGCTCTCGAATGGGCTTGGCACATGCTAAGAGGATGCAAGGGTAAACCCGGAGGTCTGGATGACGCCCGGCTTACGATCCAGATGGTCCTCTCGGAGATGGGCCGCGGTGAGGAGGTCAAATTCAAGGAGAAATTCCCCGAGGACTTCATCCTCTCCACGGTGAACCGCCCTTAACCCGCTCACAGATAAGATTCGAGCTTCCGCCTCAGATCGGTTACTTGAACCGTGATTTTCCCTAAACGGGTTTCTCTTTATGTTCCGGGGTCAAGGGCGTGAACGGTGTTCCGCAGTAGAGGCAGACCACCGTCCTCGGGACGAGGTGCCCACAACCCCTGCATATCGTCAGGATCCCGCTTTCATCGGGTACATCCCTCGACAACGCCGTCTTAGCCTCTACACCAGCCTTCTGCGCCATTCCAGACCAGTCGAGTCTCTTTTATCACCGTTTAAAAGGCGTTCGCAGCTTCTTTGGTGAGGGAGGTGGCTGAAACTGTCCACCCTGCGTGAACATGTCTACACCTCTCTCGCCATACTCGTCAAGCGGCTTCATGAGGGGCATTTCGAACCTGCGGTTGTGCGGCCTCTCCACGACCTTCATGCAGTGAGGAAGGTTCTGGCTCAAAGGAGAGGATTACTCACACCTTCCCCAAGGACGAGAGAAAAGCTACAACCTGCTTTAGTTTCACCTACCTCCCGGGTGTGCAGTCCTTCGGATCATCTATATACCAAGTGCAGTTCGTTCTGCTTGCATTGATGCAGCCTAATCTTGAGGAGGTATTCGGTTTGGCGAGCAGGGTCCGTGTTCTTCAATCTATCGTTGAGGCCGGGGAGATCCATATCACAGGTCTGAGCAGGAAGACCAAAATGAATAACACCCGGGTATCCAGACAGGTGGAGGTTTTGAAGGAACTTGGGCTGATAGAGGAGGAGCGGTATGCGGGGATTCGCATGTTTAGGCCCGCCTTCGATTCTATGGTTGTAGTCTTCGAGAAGGCTCACGAAACCAAGGTTGAGGTCAACTCCCATTAGCCTGATGGCTGAAGAAGAGCAAGATTAAATGGCAGCTATAACTCGGGAAACACCATCACTAGTCAACGTTAACCCAATAATCCATGAGAGTCCTCTACTTTCACCCAGCTCCCACCAGATAAAACCTGCGTCAAATTTATATTCCATATGCGCGAGCGACGCATGGACAAGAAGCTTATCGAGTACCTGAACAGTTATTATCCGGATAGCATCGGCTATGCTTGGGTTCTTGTGAGCCGGATAGAGAAGGATATGGGCCTCTCTAGGGACAGGATCTATGATGAGGTTGTACTGGCCCAAAGGAAAGGATTTGTACAGAACCTGAGGACCTTGGAACCGGGGCCAATGGGGCTGCTATCCGTCATGATAACGAAAAGAGGGCGGGCGTGGCTCAAAGGAGAGGACTGGACCCAACAACCCATGCCCCACTTCAACGAGTTAGTATATGGGTTTGACCGAAAATAAGCGAAAAAAGACTCCCCCTTAACCGGGTGGAGGAAGAAGAGCCGGATCAGAAGGCACATGGTTAACGGGTCAAAAACATTATATGAAGCATATAAAGATCTGAGTGAAATATTCATGTGAGTCAGATGTTGTCTGAGAAGCGTCTTCGATGGGTTATGATACAGCTTTCCGAGAAGCCTATGTCTCTGAATGAGCTGACTGCGAAGACAAGGGGCGAAGATAAGCGGGTTTACCGAGCTATCAGTCTACTTCATAGGGATAATCGTATAGTCCACTTCAGAGATGTCGATGGCACAAGGCGATACAAACCCATCGAAGAAAGAAAATGAGAATTATTCCTGTTCCAGATCATCGACCCCGGGATCTCGCAGAGCTCCGGGGGCTACCTGTCACGACGAATAGCTAAAAGCGAAGTCAACGAGGCCAAAAGTTTGGGCTACAGCCTCAGGTTGATGGATCCGACTGCCCAATCCCCCTCCCCGACCAACCGATGAGCCTGAGACCCCTGACCCTGAACCCGAAGCCTGAGAACCCGACACTAGGAAAACCCCGTGGATACAAAGCTACGATTGACACACCAACCTCTACGCAGGCGAAAATGAGAGCCGCCCATGTGAGCTTGTTTTGGGTCTCCGAGAGCCTTGAAAGAGAACAAACCGACCGATTGCGTGCGAAAAGGCAAGTAACCCACCTCGACGACCGTCGTTGCGTGCAATCAATCTGTTCTTTTTTCCGTTAATCAAATCCGCCTTATTTTTTTAATGGGTAAATACAGGAGTCGTTTGGTGTGATGTGGCCCTGGATGTGGGGTGGCATGGGTATGGGCTGGGGCATGTGGATTTGGTTCTTACTATTCATCGGCTGCGGCTGGCTCTTTTTCATGTGGTGGCCTCGTTCGTATCGATATAGACCTTACCAGCGATACGAGGAGGATCCTCTAGAAGTAGCCCAAATGAGGCTCGCCAAAGGAGAGATAACTCCCGAAGAGTTTGAGCGAATTAGGAGCAAGATCGAGTCCTAAAATTCATGTACGCGTGCGAGTCATTCGCTGATTACGCTACAATTACCCGCCCGCTCTAGCCTTAAACATTCAAAACAGAAGCGAAAAGGAGATAGATTTGGTTTCCGATGTGTAATGACCAACCTCTCTTCTCGCTTAGAAGGGTACCTGGAACAATTTACACACCAATGCCATTCAGACGGTTCTGTTATTCGTCTTACCCAAGTAGGCATAATGTGTACATATGGCTATATACAATCTAAAAAGGAAATCGCGCACGCGAGCACGGTGTCGATTTGAGGCCAGGGGGTGTAAGATCCACAGCCAGACTATCCATCGCGCGCTCTCTTCTAAGTAGACTTGATTACTTCCCTGGTCTCTTTAGGGTAATCCTTCATCAAACTGGAGATCATGATCTGCGCCACATGCCGCTTGAACGCGGGTTCGTCCAGCTTCGGTCTGTAGACCCTGTGGTAACCACCCTTACCCGTCTCCTCATGATAATCAAATAGACCTTCATCGACCATCGCGTTGAGAAAGTTGATGATGGAAGCACGGCTGATAGTCTTACCCACCAACCTCTCATTGACCTTGATCCAGACATCCCTCGAGATTGCCCCTCGGTCTCCTACTTCCCAGATGAATTTCACTACTTCCTCCTGGTAGTCTTTGAAGACTTTGGCGAGGCCTTTGTTTTGGGGGTTGAAAATCAGTGTCATATTCAAGTCACCTTTATCTATCCAATACAGGATATTAGAATTTAAAAATCCTTACCTTTTTCTATAAATTAACATATTTTAAAATAACTAAGCAATCAATCTATACTCTGCCAATGGAAGCACAGGTCGCGCACGCGTGTGCATGATGGTTTATTAAAAAAGTCATTATTATTTTATGATATTTTGTGTCTATATTTATTTCACTAATTTTTCTCTGCATTAATTGATAAAAGGGTAAGTTAGCCTCTCCTTCCACGGCGGAGTCTTCACCACGTCCGCCCTCGGCCTGGACCTCGTCCTCCCCGGATGCCCTCTGGGTCAGCCTGGGAACTTCCTCCCAGAGTTATAAGAGCGTGGACGTCTGGGGTTCATGCGCTGCGAGGGCGGCGTGTTCGGGTTTTCGTAGAGTGCGAGCCTGCGTTTCAGCTCCGCTATCGCCCTCTCTCGCTCTTAACACTCTTATCAGCGTCCGGATCAGCTCGCAGTCTGGGCAGTTCATGGTCATCTCTTGCGCACGACGAGGTGGACCGTCCGGCCGATGTACTCCTTGGGGCAGGTGACGTGCGTATTCGCGTTCCTCGCTGTGCCTGGTGTGGGGCCTACGAATAACAGGGCGGAGAGGGCGTTGAGGGTGCATGTGGTTCAGAGGAGGATCATGGGCTGCTTCAGGAACGGCAAGGGCACCTGGATTTACGAGACGGTGATGACGCTGCTGGCCACTTGGAAACAGCGGGACGAGACCTACCCCAAGCCCTGGGAGACGCCCTCACCCAAGAATGGACCAACGGCTAAACACGTACTTTAAACTTAATCTTTTTGACTTAAACTCACTGATTCAATAATTCTCGGGGTTTATTGGGGGCCCCGGCTTCTTGATTCTTGATGGGAAAAAAGAAGATCGGTTCCCCCAAGCTACTATTCAAAAACCTGGATTTAACACCGATCCAACCCATCCTCTGGACAGACCTCCAC
>JADHWM010000084.1 GCA_016783485.1 Candidatus Bathyarchaeota archaeon | reverse complement strand
ACGTCGGGGTCAACTACATGCGGGAGCACATCATCGAGAAAGCACGTATCCACTACGTAATAGAGGAGGGGGGCGGACAGCCCAACGTGGTCCCCGACTACGCCCGGGTCTGGTACCTCGTCAGGGCCCCTGAGCGGGACCAGGTGGACCACATCTACGATTGGGTTTCCAGAATAGCGGAGGGGGCTGCCCTCATGACGGGGACCACTCACAAAGTCGAGCTCGCTAAGGCCATCTACAACCTCCTCCCCAACAGGACCCTCGCGGAGTTGGTGATCGCCAACATGAGGAAGGTGGGGGCCCCAGAGTATACCGAGGAGGAGCTTGAATTCGCTCGGAAGATCGGGGAAACGGTATCCAAGAGAGCGAAGATAGACGGACTGAGGGCGTACAGCGTACCGAATTGGGAGAATTACGTTGACGTCGACCTCGTCACCGACATCCTCGACCCCTGGGACGAGGGAAAGGTGATGCCTGGCTCTACCGATGTCTCAGATGTGAGCTGGAACACGCCCACCACGGAATTCTATACGACCGGCAGCGTCCTCGGGTCCCCCGGTCACTCCCGGCGCACGATAGCCACCAGCGGGATGAGCATCGGTCACAAGAGCCTCATCTTCGCAGCAAAAGCCATGGCGGGAGCAACACTGGACCTAATGACCGACGCGGATCTCCTGAAAAAAGCTCAGGAAGAGTACAGGAATAGACTAGCAGGAAGGAAGTACAAAACACCGTTGCCCCCAGATGCGAAGCCCCCTCTGGATCAGTGGACCTAGTCCGGACTGACCCTGATTTTTCCTAAACTCTGAAAATAAGGGGTTAGAGATCGTAGGTGTCCCCGGGTCTCAGGATCACGACCTGGACATCGGAGACGGCCTCAACGTTCCTCTTGAACTCCCCGGGGTCGGAGTCCCAGATGTGCATGGGGATCACCTTCTTGGGACGGATGGCGACGGCGGCCTCCGCCGCGTCCTCGTTGTCCATAGTGTAGGTCCCTCCGCTGGGGATGAGGAGCAGGTCGATCCCCTCCAGATCCTTCATCTCGGGTATGAAACCCGAGTCCCCCACATGATAAACGGTCTTCCCCTCGGCCCTGACAAGATAGCCCACGCCGAGCCCCTTGGGGTGGAAAGGTACCCCGGGGGATCTGAATCGTTTGACGTTGTATGCCTCGACGGCCTCGACGTCAACGTCGCCGTAGCTGGCTTTCTCCCCGGGTTTTAGGCTCTCCACGGGACTCCCGATCTTCTCAGCACAGTCCGCGGGGGCCACCACCACGGTTCCCTCGCCCTTCACCATGTTGACCTTGGAGGGCTCGCAGTGGTCCGTGTGGGAGTGGGTCGCTAGGATCAGGTCGGCCTCCTCGTCGTACTCCCCCTGGTAGGGGTCGATGTAGATCGTCTTCCCGCCCGCCTTGAGCTTCCAGCTGGCGTGGCCGAGCCACTTTAACCTCATAACAGCACCGGGTTACCATAGGACCCCTATGCTTATCTGTTTTCCCCGAATGAAACCCCAGCCGTGGATAGAATGGAGTCTATCTTTTCCCCGATCTTCGTGATAGAAGCTTCTTCAGTGAGGCGAAGACCCCTGTCTCCTCCTGGATCCAGGGCTCTTGGGCTCCGCTGCGCATCCTATGGACCTGTGCCTCCCTCAGCCGTCTGATCTCGGATATCCTCCGTGAGGCCTCGTTCCTCTGCCGTAGTGCTTTGTCCCTGAACCGCCTGAGAACGGAGTTCGGTAGAACAGTCGGGGTGAAGATTGGTTCCTCAACTATCTGGGGAACCGGGGAGGGCTCGTCCTCGACGGGGCTATGCGGGGCCGGCGAGATCATCTCAACGGGCGGATCCACCGGCTCAGGCTCTATGGATACTGGAGACTCTTCCACAGGCATATCGATCTCCTCCGGGGTGGAGAGGAACATTTCCATGGCCTTCGGCTCCGCGACCTCCTCAATCACTGGGGGTTCTAGGATAATGGGCTCATCGACGACAGCCCTCTCAATATCGGGCTCGTCAACAATGATTTCGTGGAGATCATGGGTCCCGTCTGCTAGCCCTCTCAGTTTCTCCAGAAGATCACCTAGGACCGTAACGAGGAGGTCCCTGTTATCGAAGCTCGTGAGGTCAATGGTCTCTATACTCCCGTCGGGGGTTGTTAGGGTGAGTGCTCCCTCGTCGTTCATTCTGGCCTCCTCAACAGACCCCAGCCGCTTGGGGAGGAGGGAGGGCTCTAAAGGAATCCGGGAGATCGTCACAGATAGGCTCCCCAGTGTCTCAAGGAACGACTCGACGGTCACATCCTCCTCCGAGGCGAGGTCGGAGACCCGCCCCAGGGCTTCCCGGAGCTCCCTGAGGGACGAGACAACCTGCTCTGGGGAGGCAGCAGGCTCCGATGAAGCGTCCACGCTGAAGGCCATCGTCTCGTCCTCTAGTTGTCTCGAATCCGTTCCCACGCGGTGCACCTATCCTGAGCCCCTACCACGACTAGCTCGGGTGGATAAGCATCATACCTATTGCTGCTATGCCCGGTCTTGGGTTCTATTCTGGCATGAAATCGGTTTGTGTGTGGGGGTTTCCTACGACCGGACCTGTCCTAGAACTTGGAATTATCAATAATTTAAGTCGCGACACTCGTTATGATCCTCGCTGGAAACTGAGCGTAGCATGGTGTTTGGTCATGAGGGTTCTCATAGTCCAGAACGACGAGACGGAAAGCCTGGGGCTCTACGAGCAATTCCTGTGCGAGGAAGGGATTGATCTTCAGGTGCTCCATGCTTATGGTGTTGAGCCCGACGCCCCATTTCCCCTGGTCGACGATTTCGACGCCTTCATCATCGGGCCGACGCCCATCTCCGCCAACGATGTGGAGAGCCACGATTTCCTGAGGAAGGAGTGGAGCTTCTTAGGGGAGGTCGTGGGGAGCCGTAAGCCCACCCTCGGGGTCTGCTGCGGGGGGCAGATGCTCGCGAGGCGTCTTGGCGCAAAGGTTACGAGGAGCCCCGAGAGAGAGGTCGGGGGATACGAGGTTCGCCTGACGGAGGTCGGGAAGATCGACCCTCTTTTCGCTGGGTTCCCTGAGGGGTTCCCTGTCTTTCACTGGCACGCCGAGATGTTCCAGGTCCCCCCGGGGGGAAGCCTCCTCGTCGGGGGCGCCCCCTGCCCCATTCAGGCCTACGGCTGGGGAAACATCCGAGGAGTCATCTTCCACCTCGAGGTCACGAGCGCCGACGCAGCGAGGTGGGCCGACGCCTATCCCATGGAGCTCGAGGCTGTGGGGAAGCCCAGAGAGCAGGTCGTCGAGGAGTGCAGGGAGCGGGAGCCCGAGATGCGGGGGCTCGCCGGGCTCCTGATAGACAACTTCCTCAACTTGGGACGGCTGCCCTAGCGCCACCATTTTCACCTCACTCTCCCCTATCCGGGGCTCCGTCCGCTTTAAGAGGGGGATCGAGAGAGTCCCCATTCCACCATGGCTTCCCAGTTCGCACGGGACACTCAGCCTGGACGAGGGGTTGTGAGGGTCTTCACCCTCATCAAGAGGCGGGGCGGAGCGTCCTCATGCCCTTCGAGGCTCCCGAAGCCGGGGGTGGAGGGGGACTCCGGAGCATGAAGTTGAGCGCTTGGATGCCGAGACTGGCGGGGGGTCCCCGGGCTGGGTGAGTCCGATCTCCACGCGTTCCTCAAGAAGGTTGGGGCCGCTTTTCTCCTCAACCAGGGCTGTTTCCTCGTGGACATCGAGGTCCCCCTCAGCAGGTTCGGGCAGCGGCGGATCCACGAGTTGGACGAGCACCATGTCATCGACGTCTGCGGCGTCGGGGAGCGGTTCGTGAGACCACGGGGTATACCCGACGAGGGGGTGGACCCCCGGCGCCTCGAGGTCCGGCAGAACGTGCTGCGGGGGGTTGAGGTGAAGGTCTCCCGGGGGGACTTTAGGAATGGCTTCTTCTGCACGGGGTGCAACTACAACTATCTCCTCACCCCGATGCGCCTCGTCAGCCCTGGGAGCATCCCTCCGGGGGTGGGGCTCATCGAGTACAACAGGTTCAAGTTCTCCGCGGAGCTCCGGGAGGGGGGCCCCTTCGGGTTAAGGGGGCTCAGGGTCGTCAGGAAGGCCTCCTTCAGGAGCACCAGCCGTTACCAGGTGGACAACGCCACCAGCTTCATGGTCAGGAGGCAGATCGAGAACCGACCCGAGGGGATTCTCCGGGAGATAACAGAGGGGCACCGGGAGAACGGTTACTCTCGCCCCGCAGCTCCAGGAGAAGGGGGATCCGTGGCTCCCGAACAACAGATTTAACCGGGTAATACGCTATGGATAGCGAGGATATAGTTTTGGAGCTCATGAAGACTCATATCTACGCCTATCACGAGGGGCACGGGAACATCGTGGACTTCGGGGGATGGGCGATGCCCGTCTGGTACGAGGGGATCATTGCTGAGCACCACGCGGTCCGCAACGGTGTGGGCGTGTTCGACACCAGCCACATGGGGAGGGCCGTGGCTAAGGGGCCGGACGTGGAGAAGTTCGTGAATCGGGTCGTGACCAACGATGTCTCCAGGCTGGAGCCTATGCAGGGCCTCTACGCGCTGATGCTGAGGCCCCATGCGGGGATCGTGGACGACCTCATCACATACAAGATGGGGGGCGACGAGTTCTTCATCGTCTATAACGCGGCGAACCGGGAGAAGGACTTTGACTGGCTCAAGGAGAACTCGGGGGGCTTCGACGTGGAGCTTACCGATGTCTCTGACGGGATGGCGATGATCGCGGTCCAGGGGCCGGAGGCCGTGGAGACCCTTCAGATGATCACCGAGGAGGATGTCTCCCTGGTGGAGCGGTTCAGCATCGCGAAGATCACCGTCTCCGGGCTCAGGTGCATGGCGGCTCGGACGGGTTACACGGGGGAGGATGGCTTCGAGGTCTTCGTCCTGGACAGCCCTGTAGCGGATCCGGGGAAGGCGTTGAAGGTCTGGAATGCCCTCGTCGAGGCGGGGGCGGTCCCATGCGGCCTCGGGGCCCGGGACAGCCTCAGGATGGAGGCGGGGCTCAATCTGTACGGGAGCGACATCGGTGAGACCACGAATCCGTTGGAGGCCCGGCTCAGGTGGGCGGTGAAGTTCAAGAAGGAGGGGGGTTTCATCGGGATGGAGGCCCTCCGGAAGGCCCGGGAGGAGGGAGTCAAGCGGAGCCAGGTGGGGATCCAGATGGTGGGCAGGGGCCTGCCCCGGCAGCATTATGAGATCCTGGACGGGGACGGGGAGAAGGCTCTCGGAGAGGTGACGAGCGGGGGGCTCGCTCCGACCCTGGGCTACGGGATCGCCATCGGCTACGTGCCCGTGGAGTACAGTAAAGTGGGGACTCCGGTGATGATCCGTGTCCGGAAGAGGCTGGTGGAGGGAAAGATTGTTAAGTCTCACCCTTTTTATGATGATTCTGTATACGGTTGGAAGAGGGTGAGAACATGAGTGAGGAGTACAAGATACCGGAAGGCCTCTACTATACGGAGGATCACGAGTGGGCCAGGCTGGAGAGCGACGGCACCGTGACGGTGGGCGTCACCGACTATGCTCAGAAGCAGCTTCACGAGATCGTGTACGTGGAGCTCCCCGGGGTGGGGGACGACGCCGAGTTGGGGGCGGTCATCGGGGCCTTGGAGTCGGTGAAGGCGGTCTCGGACATGAACAGCCCCGTGGGGGGCAGCGTCACCGAGGTGAACGAGGATCTCTTGGACAGCCCGGAGCTGATCAACGAGTCCCCTTACAGGGAGGGATGGATCGCGAAGCTGGAGCCCTCGGACTGGGAGGAGGACAAGGTTCACCTCATGGACGCCGGGGCTTACAGGAAGCACGTGGCTGAGCAGGCTCATTAGGGTCGTTGCGGGGGTTCCCGAGTGGCCAAAGGGGTCAGGTTCAGGTCCTGATGGACTAGTCCTCCGTGGGTTCGAGTCCCACCCCCCGCACCATTGCCTTGTTTTTTGGTTTGTTTTTCGGGGTTTTCTGGGTGTTTGTTTATATAGTTTCGCGCGTTTTTGGTATGAATGGGTTCCGTTCGGGGCGTTTTTGGGGCTCCTTTCGGGGTTTTGCGGTGTTTTATTGTGTGTGGCGTATGACCCCCCCTCCCCCCTTCGACGGGTTTCCTGTTGCGTGGATGCGTGAATGGGTGTCTGGGTTTGGGGCGGTTGGCGGTTGGTTTATTTGAATGATGGTGTGAAGTGTGGGTGGGCTCGTGGTCTAAGTCAGGATAGGATGCCGGCCTTCGGAGCTGATGAGCGTGGGTTCGAATCCCCCCCCCCCGCATCATTGTCGTGGTGGGAGTTTGGTCCTCCCCCTGTTTTTTGGTGGGGGTTTGTTTGGGGTGTTTTTAGGGGTTTGCTGGGTGTTTGGCGGTGTTTTCTGTTTGCTTTCGGGGTTGTTTTGCTGCTGAATAGCTACTGTTCAGCTACTGAACTGCTTGAGGGGATAGAGAGTTGTTCTGTCTGTTGTCGCGCGTGCACGTATCAAACAAGTAGAATTTGGAGAAGAGTTAACAGTATTTTATCTTGAAAAACAACTCTTGAAGGTTCTAATCCTTGGTCAAGATATATCGCACCCATTATTGCTTCCAGCGTGTCAGCGATCACTTTTTCTTCTGCTTTCTCATTATTTTTTTCACTAGCACCCATTAGAATGTGGGGATGAATACCTAATTTTTTACCAATTTTCGCCAGGGTCTCGTTTTTTTCAATTTTAGCTCGCATAATGGTCATATCGCCTTCTGAATGTTCAGGATGCGTGTAGAGATATTCACTTAATAAAAGCTTGAGAACGCTATCACCTAGAAATTCGAGTCTTTCATTATCATTTCGGTCAATTTCTTTATGATCACTCTTCCATGATCTGCGTGTGATAGCCTCTGCAAGGGTATACTCTCGTTTAAATTTGATTCCAAATATTTTCTCTAGTTCTTTTACATGCTTAATCCATAACGCTCGCGAGTCTGAAGGTGTCATGCAGTTAGTTCGACGTTCATCATTTAATTACTTGCATCTGAAACATGGGATTTCTGAAATGTCCCGTGTTCGCGAGTTGTATCTAATTATATTTCGGATAATCTCCTTGACGAGGAGGGCTAGTTAATTCCAACTATTTATCATCACTAAAAACTTTATCAAGAAATCTATCAAAGATAGAGATATGCCTTGGAAAATACCTAAAAAACATTATCACAGAGGTCTTGTACTATGTTGGCGAAATGCTAGAAGGTTATTAAAATTATCTGATGAAGCATTTGAAAAAGACTGCTTTCATGCGGCATATCTATTGGGTTTTGCATCATGGGAAGAAATCGGAAAAGCTGCCGTTTTACTAAATCATTGGGATGATGATAGCATCAAATATGAAGAATATCGAGATGAGATAAAAAATCATGAAATAAAAATAACGGAGGCAGAAAAACTAGAAACTTTTAATTTACTAGAGATATTGCGCGTTGCACCTAGAAAGGCATTAATTGATAGTGGATTGGAACGAATACTAGATACGGATTCTCTTAGGAGGCTTCTAACTTTGAGGCTTGACAGTATTTATGTAGATTATAATTTCAAAGAAAAGTGTTGGGATATTCCATTAAATGATATGAAAAAACCCGCACTGGATGTAATCATTAAGGCTGCTTATGCCAGAGCCCATCTTCATAATGAATTAAAATATAGGGGAATTAGACTTAGGAAAAAACGAAAAGAGGGAGAAGAACATACGATTGTTAAATGACCTCCAATCGCGATGTTATGCCCATCCTTTTCGCGCGCAGGCGAGTTTAATAATTTGTGTAAAAATGATCATTATCCTTATTTTATAATTTGGGGGCAGTTTTGGGGCGCACATCTACTCCTGATCTCTTTGCAGTACCTGCCTTTTTCATGCCTGCAGATACGCTGTAGCTTATCGAAGGAAAGAACCACCAAGCCTTTGTAGGGGTCTACAAGGGCGGAGACGGCCCGACCATCGACGCCCTTGGGGAGGGCGTAG
>JADHWM010000019.1 GCA_016783485.1 Candidatus Bathyarchaeota archaeon | reverse complement strand
TAATCTATTCTAAAATACGTTAATATTAAAAAGAGAGATATGTGAGATAGATTCTCACATTTTTTCGAGATAGGCGACATTATTGACAACGGAAACTTTTACTTTTTCGCCGATGTCTCTGGCTTCAATTCTCTTGTTCAACTGTGTGCGTAGATAGTTAGCGTCTTTGTTCTCGACCTCAACCTTCACGAGGTTGTATTCACCACTCATGAAACTGTCGAGAATCGGATCATATTTGCTGCCCTTCCTATACTTCCTCGAAGGCTTCTTTGTTACTGGCTGCAAATCAAACTTGATTTCACTCAACCATAAATCACCTGACCATGGGCTTGTTATCATGACTATTTAAACATATTTATTCATCTGAAAAGCCACAATATTGCGGTTCAATATTTAATCGAATCATGTTTCTAATTTCTTTTCCAAAAAAAACGAAGATTTTATCGATATTATTGGCTAAATGTGGAGAGATTATAATTATAAGAACGAAATCTAGGCTTTTAATATAATTATAATTGAGGTTCATATAGATGTGGAAAATTAATCTATTCATCGAAATGTTTAAATTTACAATATAACCTCCCCCATCATTAATAAAAGACGAATAAACCTGACGCTTTGTTATTCCTGTTCTCGGATGTTCTTATTCGAGAGATAACATCTTGAGATAGAGGGTTACGAGAACAGGGTATATGTCAGGTAATTCGCTCAGGAGATGGGATGTTGGGACAATGATTCCGATTGCCTCATTCAGATGAGGGCCATAGGGCTCAGTCGCTCGGTTTTGTTTCGGCGTGCTTTAATCTGGTCAAACGGTAATCGGTGGACTGGTGCGACCGCCGGGATTCGAACCCGGGTCGTCTGGATGGCAACCAGATATCTTACCAGGCTGGACTACGGTCGCTAGCATCCCTCCTATGAGCAGGGGGGATATTAATCTGTTACTCAGGGGAGTGTTGGCGCTTCTATGGAACGATGTGCGAGCCCAGTTTAAGAAATTCGCAGGGATAACATGGCTCGAGGGTTCATCTATTACTGTCGGCCTCTACTAGACTTTCTACTAGGCCAGGCAGCTTCATCTGGATGCTCCAGTATGCCTCACATATGGACTCGATCAGGAGCCCTTCGGGAATATCCACCTCTCCTAGTTCGCGGATCGTGGTTTCAATAGCCTCGACTAGTCTCCTCCGGGCGTGGCGGATTGACCTTAAGCCTTGTTCGATCTCTTCTGCGGTCTCCTGGGCGGTCAGGGGATTGGCTTCGCGTCCCCAAACGTTCCGTTTCCCCTTCTCGTCGATGAAAATGACCAGACACCCCTCCACGAAGGCTTTGGGATAGTCGGGTACAGCATCGCTATTAGCTTTCTGGTTATTCACAATTAAAGATAAATAAGCGGCGCTATTTGGGTTTTATTCCTCTATTTGGCCGCGGGTAAGTACACCGGGGATCGACTCAGAGTCATGACGGTTGGAACTGTAGTTCCCCGAGGGCTTCCCTCGTCTCGTCTGGGAAGTCTCTCATGAGGCTCTCTACAATCGTCTTCAGTATGTGCTTCTTGTAGGCTTTCTCGTCCATCACCGGATAGTATACTCTGTGGTGTCCGCCTTTCCCCGTCGCGGTCCTGTAGTTCAGGACTCCCTGGTCCACCATCCTGTTCAGGAAGAATATCACCGAGGCTCTGGAAACGGTCTTACCAGACTCCAGCCTCTCGTTTGTAATCGCCCAGGTCTTCCCCGAGCCCACGCCTTCCTCGCCCATGGACCATACGTACCTGAGGGCGACCTCCTCGTACTCCTTGAGGGTCTTCCTGAGCCCCTCTTTCTCGTGATCGAATTTGAACCCCGCCATGGAATCACCAGTTATTTTTAATAAATTTAAACGGCGTGCCTGTCCAGACGATTAATTCACTTAAAAGACAATCCCTAGGTTCAGCTTTTGATGTCTCGTTGATCATCCGAAAGAAAAAGAGACAGATATCAAAGTATATACAATTCTAACATTATTTCACTGCGATGGGGCTCTGAGGCTGCTGGTCCTCGGCGTTCTTGACCGCCTCGTACATGGCTTGATGTTGGAGCCATGCCATGGGAGCCTTCAGCTCCCCCATCCTCCTCGCGTAGTGGTGACACCTGACGTAGCCCCGGGTGCCGCAGATTCGCTTGAAATATTCATGGGTCACAGCCGACTCGCAATCGAGGAGACTCGGGCAGTCCTTCCGGTTGGTTATCCTCTGGAGAGCCTCCGATCGGGTGGTCGTCGAGACTTGACCCCTCATCGTGATCAGCGCCAGTTCTCCAGGGAAGATCCATTTGTCGAGTGAGGCTTTCTCGATTCCCCGGCTTCTCCGTTGAGGCGCGCATCCAGTCTAGATACTATCTCGTCGAGGGCTTTCTCGTGCTCCTTGAGGGTCTCGATGATGAGGTCGAGAACGTCTATCTTCTCCATGTAGTTCATGCGTATCATTCCTGACTATTATTCATGAATACGCTAAAGGTAGTTAATAAGTACAAAAGTGGTTCCTACCCAGAAAGGGATTTATTAAGTGTTATCAGATAAGATGGTTAGAAAAAGAGGTTAGAAATGGGATTATGGATGATTCCTACAGTATATTCTGGCGGAGGGTCATCCCTGTTTCTTCAGCACCACGGTGTTGGAGAGATTGTTGAAGAGCCTCTGCTGCATGGAGGGGTACATGACCCAGCCCAGGATGAGGTCCAGGGGGAGCAGGAACGCCTTCCCCAGGGCCTGGATGGCCGTCTGGTTCATATCGAGGCGGCCTCCGTCGAGGTCGGTGACCTCGATCCTCATGGCCATTTTCCCCAGGGACTGGCCGTAGGTCTGCTCCATGAAGAACCAGTAGACGAAGTAGATTATGTTCCTGAAGCCGAAGTCGACGAAGGGTATCCAGTTCATCATGTCGCCCCCCCAGACCCTGGGTATAAGCCTGAGCCCTGGGAGGGCGAACCAGGCTAGGACGAATCCGAGGAGCATGGTGTCGATGATGTAGGCGAGCGCCCTCTCGCCCCATGTCGCGAGGACCAGCCCGGTCTGGGCCTGGACCCGTGACCCGCATTTAGCGCAGTAGGCGGACCCGCTCTGGACCTCTTCTCCGCAGTTCTTGCAGTATGCCACCACGTTTCACCTTTAACCTGTAAAAGTGAGGCTTGGCAATTATCCCTTTCTCAAGTGGAATGCTGAAAGAACAACATTGGTGATGATTATACTGAGACAGTCTTAGATCTCTTCGGTGGGGCACTGAATCTTCCCCAGAACATCGGAGGCCTCCTTGGTATCCAGAACGATGGTGTAGAGGTAGCGGTTGGTGCGGAGTTTAAGTTTTGTCTCGCCGTCGTTCTTCTTGACGATGCACTTGGTGGCCTCCTTGGCTAGGGCGATGAACTCCTCGGCGTCGTAGATCTCCTTGGGCATCTCGGATGTCTCCAGTCTTCTCATTTGAACGGGGGGCCAGATAATAGGTTTTTCGGATCACGTCAGAGTTGATTCGGGCAGCAGCGGGTTCGCTGGGATCGACGGGGGAGTCTGGTAGAGGAAAGTGGACCCTCACTGCTCCGGATTCTTCTCCTTCAGGGGTAGGGTTATCGTGAATGTCGAGCCCTTATCGTCCCTGGTTTCGAAGGAGATCGTTCCCCCTTGGACCTCCACTATTCGTTTGGTGGAGGCGAGGCCCAGACCCATTCCTCCGGGCTTTGTGGTGTAGAAGGGTTTGAACAGGTTTCTTCGGGTCTCGTCGGGGATCCCGGTCCCCGTGTCTGAGACCCGGATGACTACCTTGTCGCGCTCGCGTGTTGCTCCGATCTTGAGCAGGCCTCCGGTGGTCATCGCATCCAAGGCGTTCCTGATGAGGTTATCCAGAGCCCTCAACGTCTTGGCCTCGTCGAGGACGAGTTCAGAGAGCCCTTCGTCGATCTCAACTTGGAACTCCACTTCGTCGGGTAGGAAGATATCCTCCGTGGCCTTCCCCAGGAATTCTCTGATCTCTACGGAGGTCAGGGTGACGGGTTCGTCCCTCGTCTTGGTCCTTAGTTCCTCGAGGATATTAATTGCCTGTCCAGCATTTCTCTCGATCATGTCCAGCATCCTGTCGGTCTTCTCGGGGTTCTTTCTTGCCAGGTCGACGGCGTTCCTGACCACCACCAGGGGGCCTCGGAGGTCATGACCCACCATCGCAGAGACCTTGCCGGCTGCCACCAAGCGTTCTGCGTCCACGAGTTCTTGAGTCCTTTCCTCGACGAGTCTCTCGAGGTTCCTCGTGTATTCACGGAGTTGTTCTTCCATGCGCGTTCTGTCTGAGATGTCTCTTAGAATTGCCAGCGCCTCCCTCTTCCCCGGTTCGACCTCCACTATCTGGCTCACCGCCTCACCGCGGCCAAATGTGCCGTCTTTTCGTTTGTAATCGAATTCGACGAGGGGAGAAGTTTTTCCTCGTAGAAGGGAGGCGAACATTTTGAGGTATTTTGGCATGTACTTTAGAGACGCTACTGTCTTCAGCTTCGAGAAATGATGCCCCACGATATCGTTTTCAGAGTAGCCAGTCAGTCTAATGAACGCTGTGTTAATCGAGGTTACCCCACCTTTCAGATTGAGAGTCATGATTCCATCCGGGGCGAGTTCAATCAGGCTCCTGTAGCGCTCCTCGCTTCTCCGCAGCCCCTCCTCTAGGCGCTTACGCTCCGTGATGTCCCTGGCGATGCTGAGTATGGCCTCTTGGCCCTCGTATTCGATGCCGTTTGTCCGTAACTCTATGTACTTATCTTGGCCATCCTTTCCAAATACCCGGACTGTATAGTTGATGGGTCCCCTCTCACCTTTCGACCGCCTCTTGTATGCCTCCTTGGCTGTCTCTCTGTCTTCGGGATGGATGAAATCCAAGAATCTCATCCCTTTGAGCTCTGAAATATCGTCATAGCCGAGTATTTCCAGGCACCGCTTGTTCGAGTAGACAATCTTGTTATCCACGCTCACTGTGATGGCGTCAAGACTTGACTCCAGAAGAGTCCTGTAGTTTTCCTCAGATTTCCTGAGCTGTTCATCCATTTGCTTCCGATAAGTGACGTCAGTCGTGATTATCCCGAGTCCTTCTCCTACCTTGAACGCTCTAATGGAGAGCTGTTGATCGCTATGCGACGAAGATGGCACATACAGGGAAACGGGGTTCTCAGTCTCGAGAACCTCCCGATATAGCTCGAGCCTTCCCGTCTTATCCAGGTTTGGGAGGACATCCAAAATGTTCTTCCCGATGAAGTACCCCTTGGGGTGGCCTGAGCGCGTCACTAGAGACTTGTTCACGTCGAGATAGTTCATTTCGGAGTCGAAAATGGAGAAGCCATCCGTGGCTGAATCCATAAAATTCTTGAGGAGTTCCTCGCTCCTCCTAGACTCCTCCCTCAGACGCACTCTCTCATTCACGTCCCGATGGATGCCGAGCACTGCGGCCTCTCCCTCGAAATCGATGGGTGAGGTCTGAGTCTCGGCGAAGAAAGGCGAGCCGTCCTTGGTAACGAAGCATAACTCGTATCGGAATGTGCTGCGATCCCCTTCTCTTCGTTTGGCACTTCTCTCCTTAACGAGCGCCTGATACTCAGGACGGACGAATTCCCAGCTCGATCTGCCTAAAACCTCTGAGGGGTCGTCATACCCGAGCATCTCGGTAAAACGCTGATTGGCGAAAACAGTCTTAGATTTACGGGAAACGGTAATACCATCCAGGGAAGATTCCAGGATGTTACGGTATTTCTCCTCTGAAGCCTTCAGCAATCCTTCATTCCTTATCCTGACAATGCCTGAAGCGACGTATTGAGAGAAAATCTCCAGTAATTTCTGGTCATCAACGCTGAACCCGTCTAACATAGGGCTCTCCAGATTGATCACTCCGATAACGTTGCCGTTACTCTTGATTGGGACAGCCAGCTCGGAAGGTGTCGTAGTCTTACCGTCTATGAAGGTGGGAATGTAGTCTTCGTCCACCCTGGTATCGGGTACCAGCTGGGACTCGCCGGTCCGGGCTGCCCTAGCAATGACACCGGGACCGTCGAGATCCAAAATCTCGACTTCATAGGCGACACCTTTATAGAGAACCGGGATGAGTCGCCCAGCTTCGAGGATGGAGAAGTCACCCCATTGGAAATCAAAGACCTCCGTTATGGAATCCAGGGTCAGTTTCGCGATCTCCTCTATTGATTCAGCCGACGCCAGCCCTATGGTACAACCATGAAGGGCTTCGAGCCTTTCCCTATCTCTGACTTTTTCCGAGACATCGCGTACTATTCCGAGAGAGGCAGGCCTCCCCTTATAGTTGATGAGGGAGGAGGAGATGTTCAACACCCGGTGTTCTCCGTCTGGTCGCCGGAAGGTAACCTCATACTGAGAGGGTTGAGATTCGCCTCGCTGACGAGTTAGTGCAATTGACTGGAGCTGTTCTCGATCCCTCTCTAAAATCCCATCCAAGGCATCTTTTTTCATGAGTTCTCCGGGACTAGATACACCCATGAGGTTGGCCATGGCTTGATTCGCAAAGACGACCAATGTTCCCTCGACTATGATGATGCCGTCTCTGCAATTCTCCAGCACGTTCCTGTAGAGCCCTTCCACCCAGTGCTTCTCCACCGCCTGCCTGACCCTCTTCGCCAGCACCTGGAAATGGCTCTGCCCGGGCTCCTTCCGTATGTAGTCGTCGACCCCAGCGTCGAACGCGATGGATGCCACCTCCTCGCTGCCCTGGCCCGTGTGGATGATGAAAGGGACATCGCTCGTCCTCCTGACCCTCCTGCAGAGCTCGATGCCGTCCATCTCCGGCATCAGATAGTCACAGACGATGCAATCAAACTGCATGTTCTCGATCAGAGGCAGAGAATCAACGGGGGAGAGAGACGAGACGACCTCCATCTCGGGGTCAAAGGATTCAAGGTACATTTTCGTGATCGCCACATGGTCGGGGTCGTCATCTATGTGTAGGACTCTCATCGAGTTGATTGGCTGAGCGCCGGATGTTGCCATGATGAATCAGAAATGTTAACAGAATATAATAATTGTTTGAAGAAAATCCAGTGAAAAAATGATCGAGGGCATACAATCAATATTTATTATCAAATAATAGTATAAATAAAAGCAGGATCCATTATCTTTTATATTATATGGAAAGAAAAGTATAAAATGAAAGGGGATGGCGATTAGGAATGCAAAAACCACTGTACGTGCTCGCTCTGGACGATGAGCCGGATCAGCTGGAGCTGACCAAGTTCTTCATCGAGGAGAACGACCCCGATCTCGTCGTGGACACCCTCTCCAACCCCGAAGAAATCCTCGAGACGATAAAGATTAAGCCATACGACTGCATCCTGGCCGACTATGCGATGCCGGGAATAAACGGCGTGGAGCTTGCCAAGATCATCAAGGAGACCAAGGACATACCCTTCGTCCTGTACACGGGTCGAGGAAGCGAGCAGACGGTCCTAGACGCTATGACCGCCGGGGTGGACGCCTACGTCCGTAAAGACCATGACCCAGAGCACTTCGCCAAGCTGGTCAAGGAGATCCGGAAGGCGGTCGAGCAAAACAGGGCGCGAAACGGTGCCTCGGGTGAACCAATCGCCTTCCCCGAGTATCCCAAGACCCTGGTCAGGGGGAGGCGCGTCATCATACTCTACGAAGACGGCGAGGAGCAGCTCTGGAACGAGGAACCCGACGAGATCAAGGCCCTTCAGGTCGCCGAAGAGATCCAGTGGGGCCTCCAGCTGAGGCACTACGTCAAGGAGAAGCTCAGCCGAAACATGGACGAAATCTCGGAGAGCCTCCTCGATATGAACGTCCCCCTGGAGGAGATCGAGGACATAGTGTTCGAGGGCTACCGGAGCCTAAACAAGTTCTTCAAGATGCTGTGGCAGCCCTCCCTGCAAGAGAAAAAATGAATCCACCATAATTACCCCTGTCTCTCCCAGAGGGGTGCGAACATCCGGTGAATGCTGTTAAACTTCCGCCTTCTCCAGCTCCTTCACCAGCACGACAGTGAGAACGAGGACGTTCCCTTTCATCAGAGAACGTATCGAGCCGTCCTCCAGCGCCCCTCCCTGAACCTTCAATAAAAGCCTGGTACTGCTCGGTGGCCGCGATTTAAAGATTACTTAACAAAATGGACGAGACCCCTGGGTTGAAAAAGACAGGGGTCTAGACCTTGAACTCGTCGCCCTCGTTCGGGGCCGCGGCGTTCAAGTCGAGCTCGTCCCGGGCCCACTGGGCCAAGGACTCGCAGTTCTCGGGCTCCCCGTGGACCACGTAGACGTCGGGCTTCCCCTTGACCCCCCTGATGAAGGCCTCGAGGCCGCTCCGGCCGCAGTGGCTGCTGAAGTCGAAGTGCCTGACCTTGGCCTTGACCTCGACGTCCATCTCCTTGATGGTGAAGAACCCGGTCTCCATGAGCTTCGCGCCCCCGGTGCCGGGGACCTGGAAGCTCACCAGGAAGACGGCGTTCTCCTCCCGGAGGGCCAGCTTCTCCATGTAGAACATCGCGGTGCCCCCCTGGAGCATCCCCGAGGGGGCGACCATTACGTCGCTCCTACGGACCGCGGTCCTCCTGTCCCTCCACCCAGTCATCTCCCGTGTCGAGTTGATGGTCTTCGCGAAGGCCTGCGGGGTCCTCATAAAGTCGGGGTGATCCATGTAGATCCTGTTCACCGACCGGGCCATGCCGTCGACGACCCTGTTGGCCTTGAGCTTGTGAGCCTGCATGACGCTGAGCATCTCCTGGCTCCTCCCCACCGCGAAGGCAGGCACCAAGACCTTCCCCTCGTCGTGGAGAACCGCCTTGATCGCGTCCACGAACTCGACCTCGATCTTCTTCCTGTCCTCGTGGTCCTTGTTGGCGTAGGTGCTCTCGATGACGATGGCGTCGAACCTCTTCCGGGGTACCTTGGCCCCCTGGCAGAGCCGGGTGGTGTCTGTGTTCAAGTCCCCGGTGTAGAGGATCCGCTTCCCCCCCGTGGTGATCTCCACCATGGCGCTCCCGGGGATGTGCCCGGCGTCCAGGAGGTTGAACTCGAGGTTCTTCATCTTCACCGGCTCCCCGTAGGCGAGGTCGTGCCTCTGCTTCAGCATTGTCTCGAACTCGATGTACTCGAAGGGGAGCCAGTAGCCGCTCAACTTGATCATGTCCCTAATGAGGATCCTCATGACCTCCATGGTCACTGGTGTGGCGAAGAAGGGCTTCGCCTCTCTGAGATAAAACTGGGGGACCCCGCCCGAGTGATCTAGGTGGGCGTGAGAGACGACGATCCCGTCCACGTCCTTGGCCCTAATGTGGCCTGGGAACTGGGGCTTCTCGCCGATCTTTACCCCGTAATCTAGTAGGAGGTTCGACCCGTTGGAGTCGACGAGGACAGCGTTCCTGCCAACCTCGTGGGTGCCTCCCATGAAACGTAAATTAACCATTACTATTCTAACCTGTAGTCCTGTCTTTGAAACGAGGCCGCCTTATCAAGGTTCCTTATTGGGAACCGGCTGCCTGCGATCCTTTCCCCGGCGCACATTGGCCCCTGGGGGGACAGAGGGGCATACGTTTTTCTCCGACTTAACAGTTTCCTCTTTGAAAATGGTCTCGAAACGCCGATCCAACGCTAATTAGGTCGTCAGTGGGAGTTTAGCAAGGTTTTCAGGGTAGCTTGACGCCGGCGGAGGTCGTCTCTAGGACCCCCACCTCGATGAGGCGCCTGAGGGCCGCCTCGGTCTCTCCCTTAGAGAACCCCCTTCGGGCCATCTCCCGCACCATCCAGGGCTCGGTGTACACGAATCCGGGGATACGGACAGCTCTCACGATGTTCTCGGCGCACGCCTTCCTCCTCATCTCGGCCTGACTCACGGGTCCCATAAGGGTCTCCTGGCGCTTCGTGAGGGGGCCCGCATCGATCCCCAGCCTTTTCCTGACGTACTCGGCGAACCCCTTCGTCATGGCGCCCCCGTGGAACGTGAGGACCCTCTTGGGGCGGCAGCGCCTGATGAAGCTGAGGAGTTCCCTGAAGTCGGCATGGTCGCTAAGGGGGAAGGCTTTGGCCCGGTTCCTCATGATCGCTGCCCATCCCGAGGCGAGGGCGGAGTCCAGGTTCTTGATGCTCAGCTTCGCTCCTTTGGGGGCGATGACGACGCAGCGGCCGCTCTCGAGAAGCTCCTGCCCTTCGGGGGTGTTGGCGTCGACGTAGTCGAGTTTGTGCCCGAACTGTCTGTAGATGTCGCTCACCTTGGTGGTGTTCTTCGCGGTGACCACGGGGAGGTTGGTCATCCTGTTGAAGATGCTGATGATCTCCTGGGCGTTCCCGATGGCGTCGGTGCGGAACGCGGGGACGTATCCTGCGGGGATCGCCTCCATCACCGCCCACCGTATCATCTCGAGGGCGACCTCCTTCCTCTGGGGGAACTTGAACTGGGGGGCCCCAAATGTGGTCTCGATGATGAGGAGATCGCAGTTGACGGCCCTCGCCGGCTCCATGGTGTAGCTGTTCCCCATGCTGAGGTCCCCGGTGTAGAGGACCGTGCCCTCCGGAGTGGAGACCTCGTACTGAACGCTGCCGAGGACATGGCCCGCGTTGAGGGGCCGGACCTCGATCTCCCCGATCTTCACCTTGTCCCCGATGGTGACGGGCTTCCAATTGTTGAGCCCCCTATAGCGGAGGGCCTCCAGGAGCCTGTAGGTGGGCTCGGTGGCGTGCTTCACGGGATCGGGGTTCTTGAATGCGGAGGCGTGGTCCGCATGGGCGTGGGTGACGAAAATGGGGTAGTCCGTGACTTTCCTGTCGGGGTCGAGGGCGATACCGTCCTCCCCGTACTCGACGATGACCCCCTTGCTCTGCCTTACGGTTAGCGCCACACAGCCGACCTCAATCTCATGGATGATTACTCTGAATCTGGATTGTTCTAGTTACACCGTACGGGGATTATTAATCCATATGTCGATCCCTTGGGGAAACACGCTCCATCCCCTTCAATGAGAGGAGGGTTGAAGGGTCAACCCGTGGAGAGCATCAGGATCGCCCGGGCTAGGTCCCCCTCCGCGTCCTCGAGGGCGGCCCTGGCCCGGTCGACGCTGACGTTGGCCTGCTGAGCGACGAGGAGCACGTCCTCTTCGGGGATCTCGAGTTCCGGTTCCCTCTTGGTCTCTGTGGCGGTTCCCCCGGCGATCTGGTACATGTTCTGGCCTTGCATGTTGATGGAGGTGACCGCGGCCCCCTCGATGACGATCTCCCTCTTGGGGCCTTGGAGGATGACGGTGTCGATGTCGCCGAGCTCGTCCATCTTCATGCCCATCTGTTTCATCATGCGGCGGGCGCGCCTAGAATTGACCTTGGACAATGCCTTTCACCATAGGGATGGGAAAGAGGGGATTTAAGCGATGCTTTTCGAGGCGGCCTCGAGGGTGTTCGCGAGAAGCATCGTGATGAGGAGAGGCCCCACGCCCCCGGGCACCGGAGTAATCGCCTCGGCAACCCCGGCGACGGCTTCCGTGTCGACATCCCCGTAGACATTCTTCCCCTCGTAGTTGTTCCCGTTGTCGATCACGATGACCCCGGGCTTCACCATGTCCGCGGTGACAGCGTGCTTCTGGGAGAGCTCTGTGCAGAGGACGTCCGCCTCCTTCACCAGCTCCGGCATCCTCGGGTCGTCCTTACCGAAGAACGTGGCCTGGACACCCATGTTGGCGAGGTGCGCGATCAGAGGCTTCCCCAGCCAGTTGGTGGAGCCTGCGACGACCCAGTGCTTACCCTCGGGGTCGAGGCCATAACGCCTGAAAAGTTCGAGTATCGCGTCGACGCCGGCTGGCAGGAAAGATTCTTCACCTAAGAGGATCTTCCCCAGAGTCGAGGGAGAGATCCCGTCGACGTCCTTCTCGGCTGTGACCGCCTCGACTATGGCGCCCTCGTCTAGCCCCTCGGCTACGGGGAGCTGGACCAGGACACCGTGGATCTCCGCGTCGCTGCAGAGCCCCTCGACGAGTTCCACGACCTCCTGGGTGGTGGTCTCCTCGAGATGGTGGAGGCGGGCCTCGATGCCTATGCTCTCGGCTCGCTTCACCTTCATCCTGACGTAGCGGCTGCTGTACTTGTCCGTGCCCGTGAGGACCATCGCCAGGGTGGGGGTGACTCCCTTGGCCTTCAGATCGTCGACCTTGGCCTGAAGCTCCTCCATGATGGTGGCGGAGGTCTCTTTCCCGTCCAGGATTATGACCATCTCAGCTCAGCCCTTTGATGACGCCGTCCTCGTCGATGTCCATGTCGTTGGCGGCTGGCTTGCTCGGGTGGGCGGGCATCGTGCTGATGTCCCCGCAGTAGGCCACGATGAACCCTACGCCGGTGCTCGGCTTGAGCCTGACGATGGGAAGCACGTAGCCCTCCGGGGGCATACCCAGTATACTGTCGTTGTCTGTCAGGCTCAGCGGAGTCTTAGCCATGCAGATGGGCATCTTGTCGGCGCCCAGCTTGATTATCTTCCTCAGATCGCTCCGTGCCCCGGCCGATAGCTCGATGTCGGCCACCTTGTACATGTTCGTGGCTATGGTTCTAATTTTTTCTTCGACCGGCATGTCCAGCGGGTAGAGGTGGTGGAAGTCGCTCCCCTTTTCAACCTCCTTCAGCACCAGCTCTGCGAGCTCTGTACCTCCAGGGCCTCCCTTCAGGACGGTGTCGGTGAAAGCCGCGGGGACGCCTTCCTCCTTCGCCCAGTTGAGGACCACGTCGATCTCCTTCGGGTCGTCGGTGTAGAAGTGGTTCATGCAGACGACCACGCGCAGGCCATGCTTCCTTGCGTTGTCCACCTCGTTGGCGAGGATGGGCAGGCCTTCCTTCACCTTTTCCGGGTTGGACTCCTTGAGGTCACGGTATTTGACGCCTGCGTGCCTCTTCAGCGCCTTGATTGTGGCGACGACCACGACCAGATCCGGCTTCAATCCGCCCGCCCGTGAGGCTATGTTGAGGAATTTCTCCATGCCCAGGTCGGCTCCGAAGCCAGGTTCCAATATGACATAGGGAGACAGCTTGAGGGCCGTCTTTATGGCTGCCAGGCTTGGGCAGCCATGGGCGATGTTGGCGAAGGGACCGCCGTGGATAATGGCGGGTGTGTTCTCGAGAGTCTGCACCAAGTTGGGCTTCACAGCCTCCTTCATGAGGATCGCCATGGCGCCTACACCGCCGATCTCCTTAGCCTTCACCGCTTCGCCCTTGCTGTTGTAGGCGACGGTGATCTCTCCCATCCTCCGCTTGCAGTCCATCAGGTCGCTGCTGATGGCGTGTATGGCCGCTATCTCGCTGGCTGTCGTGATCTCGAAGCCAGTCTCATAGGGGACCCCGCCGTTCTTGTCACCGAGGCCGACGACGATCTTTCTGAGAGCCCGGGATTCGATGTCCAGCACACGCTTCCACATGACCGACTTTAAGTCGATGTCCAACTTGTTGCCGCGGAAAACGTGATTCTCCATGAGGCTCGTCAGAAGGTCGTGAGCGCAGGTTATGGCGTGGAGATCTCCGGTGAAGTGTATGTTAATGTCCTCCATGGGAAGGACCTGGGCGTAACCTCCTCCCGCCGCTCCTCCTTTTATACCGAAGACGGGGCCCAGGGAGGGCTGCCTCAGCACCACGATGTTCTTCTTCCCGAGCTGGCCCATGGCCTGGGCGAGGCCCACCGCCATCGTCGTCTTCCCCTCACCGGACTTGGTGGGGGTGACGGCGGTCACGACTATGATCTTCCCGTCGGGCTTATCCTTCCGATCCTTCAGCACGGACGGATTGATCTTCGCCTTGTACTTGCCGTAGAGCTCGATGTCGTCCTCGTTGAGCCCGAGGCCGGCTGCTATCTCGGTTATGGGTTTGAGTTTTGCGCTCTGCGCGATTTCAATATCTGGGGGAATTGTCATTCCAATCTACTCATGATGTATTGAGGGATTATTTTAATAGTTTCATCATGCCTTTCAGTCACGTATAGAGTGATGAGGAAATGGTCAAAGTTACCATAGTCAAGACAGGATACATCGCAACCACAACCCTAATCGACGCCCTCCTAGACGAGAGGGCCTCACGGGAGAACGTCTCCGTGAGGGTCGTCTCCTCGGGGTGCAAGATGGATAAGGACGAGGCGGAGGCCGCCGCGAAGCTCGCGACCCAGGTCCCCACGGACCTTTACGTGGTCATCTCCCCCAACGCGGGGCTCCCGGGCCCCTCGATTGTGAGGGAGGTCCTCAAGGAGACGGGGAAGCCCATCATCATCGTCTCCGACGAGCCCAGCCGTAAGAAGGCCAAGCAGCTCGGGGAGGAGGAGGGGATCGGCTACCTCGTTCTCTACGGGGACCCCATGATCGGTGCGAAGAGGCCGTTCCTCGACCCCGTCGAGATGGCCCTGTTCAACGCCGATGCTATACGGGTCCTCTCGGTCACGGGGGTCTTCAGGCTCGTCCACAGTGAGATCGACCGGGTCATCGAGGAGATCGAGCAGGGCAAGGAGCCCGAGCTCCCCATGATCGTCGTGAACAAGACGAGGGCGCTGGAGTACAGTGGACTCAAGAACCCCTACGCCCGGGCGAAAGCGATGGCCGCCTTCGAGGCCGCCAGAAAGGTCGCGGACCTCGACGTCGAGGGCTGCTTCAAGACTCAGGAGGCCTCCAACTACATCCCCATCGTCGCCGCGGCCCACGAGTTAATGAGGGCCGCTGCGATGCTCTGCGACGAGGCGAGGGAGATCGAGAAGGCGAACGACTCCGTGGAACGGCTGGTCCACTTCAGGGACGGGACGCTCAAGAGGAAGACGGAGCTCCTCGGGAAGTTCGAGTAAACTCTAGCGATCCCTTTCCCGGCCCCGCCGGGTCCTAACCGCGACCCCGGTCCGGAAGGCGAGCATCTCCTCTCCGGTGAGGAGGGCCCGCCCCACGGCCTGGACCTCCTTTTTTGAGTCTAACACAATGACCTCGTCCCCAGGCCTGATGCTGCCTCCCACCTCCATCACGTGCCTCGCCATGACGTTCCTGCCCTGAACGATGACCTCGGCGACATCGTCCTGGATAGTGATAGTGCATCCCAGGGAGTCCACCGCCGAGACGAACCTCTCCGCACCCACGATGGTGAAGGTCAAGAACCCGTCGGTGGGCCTCAGGGCGGCGAGGAGAGTCTCCCCGATCCAGATGAACCTGATCTTGCCGGTCCTCCTGGATCGCTCGAAGGAGGCATCATCCGGAAATAAAGCGTCACCGACGCCGAATCCGAACTGGTAGTCGGCGATCGCCCTGATGCGCTTGAGGTCCGGGTTCATCCCGGTAGGCTTGTATGCGCTGAGCATTTATAGCGGATTCGCCCCCCATCTAGTGAGGTTAAACGATGCGCTGCGAGGTCTGCGGAGACGAGATCAGGGGGCAACCCCACAGGAAAGTCATCGAAGGCGGAAGGCTCACGGTCTGCGGCCGCTGCGCCGGCTTCGGCTCAGGCGAATGGTCCCCCAACATGCCTCCTCGGAGGACGAGGGGCGACCCGTCACCCCCGAGGCGCCCCAGGAGCGAGGTGGAGGCCACCGAGGGATTGGAGCTCATCGAAGACTACGGGGCGACGATCAGGAAAGCGAGGCAGAAGATGAGATTGAACGTCGAGGACTTTTCGCGGATGATCAAGGAAAAGGAGTCCGTGGTCAAGAAGCTCGAGCAGGAGAACCTCAACCCGGACCGGAAGCTCATCAGGAAGCTCGAGAACGCCCTCAACGTCATACTCCTGGAGGCCTCGACCCCCACCGCGGTCCCAGTATCCAGGAAGGCATCCAGCGGGAGGACCCTGGGGGACATCTTGAAGCAGAGCCAGACCGAGGAAGAAGACGACGAGGGCTAAATGGAGAGAACGCTAGCCCACACACATGTTTTAAGGGGCCTGAGATGACCGAGCGGAGAGTCATAGTCATCGCCGGTGTCCCGGGGGTAGGGAAATCCACGGTGGCCGGCACTATAGCGGAGAGGCTGGGCTACCCAGTCATCGGCGTCTCGGAGCTGGCATTGAAGGAGGGCGCCCTGTTGGGCAGGGATGTTGAGAGGGAGACCGACATCGTGGACCTCCCCAGATTGAAGGAGATTATCGCTGAGGTGGTCTCCGCAACGGAGGGCCCCATCATCGTCGAGGGACACTTCGCATACGACGTGGTCCCCAGCAACCTCGTCTCCCACGCACTCGTGTTGAGGCGGGCTCCCTGGGTCCTAAAGGAGGAACTCCGGGAGAGAGGCTACTCAGACGAAAAGATCCGCGAGAACGTCGAGGCGGAACTCCTGGACGTGCCCCTCGTCGAGGCCATCGAAGCCCTGGGACCCGATTGGGTCTGCGAAGCGGACACCACCGGCAGGACCCCGGAGGAGACCGTGGAGGAGGCCTTGGGTATCCTCGAAGGTTCGATGCCGTGCCGGCGTAAGCTCGTCGACTGGCTGGGGAGCCCCGAGACCCGGGGGCTCTTGGAGGGCAGATAGTTTGTATGTCGTGGTCAGCTGTCAGAGGTGCAACAACCTACTGCTGGGGGACACGAGACACAGAACCCGGGCGTGCCCCCACTGCGGCCACCGGATGGTGCTCCGAGGCCGGAAGGTGCTGGCGAAGACGGAATCCTCCCAGGAGGCTGTAGCGATGATCCAGGAGCTCAAGAAGAGGGACGCAGAGGAGTCTTAGGCGATCTCTCCGTCGATTTACCTCAAACCATTCTGAATGGGGTAAACGGAGGATATTGTGGCGAGTGTATCGCGTCCAGCACGTGCGGGTGCCCGGACTTTTTCATTTTTATAGGACGATGTAGTATTCAGTCCTCTAGAGGTTTGGAATATGGCCGCTGTAGCCAGCAGGAAATTCTTCGACGAGCTCGGGCTCCTAGTCGATAAGGCCGTCAGGGTCGAGAGCAACGACGGCAACGCCTACGACGGGGTCCTCCTGGGGTACGACGGGGGCTCACTGAGCGTCGTCCTCGGGGACGTGGCCGGGGAGCAGGGGACCAAGATCCACAGGATATTCATCTACGGTTCCACCATCACGAAGATCTCCGCCTCGGAGCGCCCGTTCAACCTAGACGGGCTCGCGGCGAGGATCGAGAGGGTCTTCCCCAATATGACCCGCACCTTCTATGACGCCGGGGTCATCGTCGTCATGGACAAGATCAGGGTCAACGAGTCCGGTGTGATCGAGGGAAGCGGTCCCGCTGCGGACCGGGTCCGCGACATCTACCAGAGGTTCGTCAACGAGGCCTCCTAGCGGAGTCCACCCACTTTCTTTTTATCGGGCCCCGCCAGCCGGGGCTATGAGCCCTCGACGGGGGCTTGGGCCCGAGCGCCAAGGTGAAATACCGGACCCCTGTTTAATCTCTGGGTGCCATGTCCTTCGAGCTGCGCGACCGGGACCTGATGGGGCGCATCGGGAGGCTCAAGACGAGGAGGGGGGTTGTGGAGACCCCGGCGTTCATGCCGGTGGTGAACCCCGTGAAGCAGTCGATCCCGCCCCGGAGGATGCTCGAGGAGTTCGGCTGCGAGATAGTCATCACCAACTCCTATATCATCATGAAGAACTTCGGGGACGAGCCCGGGCTCGACGTCCACCGCCTCATCGATTACGACGGCGTGGTCATGACTGACTCCGGGGCCTACCAGCTCCTCGTCTACGGGGAGGTGGAGACCAACCCCGAGGAGATCATCAGGTTCCAGCAGGGGATCGGCTCGGACATCGCGGTCATCCTCGACATCCCCACGGGCTGGGACGAGCCCCGGGAACGGGTCGAGTACACAGTCCAGGAGACCCTCCGCAGGGCCCGGGAGGCGCTGCCCCTCATCGAGGGGGACGACACCCTCTGGGTGGGGCCCGTGCAGGGGGGCGCCCACCTCGACCTCGTGGAGCGCTCCGCCCGGGAGATCGGGGCGATGCCCTTCCAGGTCCACGCCCTGGGGAGCCCCACCGAGGTGATGGAGAACTACCAGTTCTCTGTGCTGGTGGACATGATCATGGCGGCGAAGCTCAATCTCCCCCCCGACAGGCCCCTCCACCTTTTCGGGGCAGGCCACCCCATGATGTTCAGCCTCGCCGTCGCCCTGGGCTGCGACCTGTTCGACTCCGCCGCCTACGCCCTCTACGCCAAGGCGGGGCGGTATATGACACCCCTGGGCACCTTGAAGCTCAAAGACCTGAGCCACCTCCCCTGCGGCTGCCCAGTATGCAGCGGGACCAGCGCCCAGGAGCTTAAGGAGTCGATCAAGGGGGAGAGGGAGAGGCTCCTCGCGGAGCACAACCTCTGGGTCACCATGGCGGAGATGAGGAGGGTGAAGCAGGCGATCACGGAGGGAACCCTCTGGGACCTAGTGGAGGCAAGGAGCCGCGCCCACCCCGCCATGGCCTCAGGCCTGAAGAGGCTCCAGTCATACAGGAAGGAGATAGAGGAACGCAGCCCCGGATACAAGGGTCGGGGAGTATTCATCTTCAGCCACGACAGCACCGCCCGGCCCGAGGTGACCCGCCACGTAAGGAGGCTGAGAGGGAGCCACAGCCCCTCGGAATCAGGGAAAGCCCTCCTCCTCGCCAGGGCCCCGAGCTGGAGGCCCTTCTCCAAATCCGACGAGTTCCAGGGGCTCAAGGAAGCCCTCGACGAGAGCCTCGGGGAGGCCGTGGACCGACTCCAGATATCCTTCTTCTCAGCCCCCTACGGCGTCGTCCCCTTGGAACTCACGGAGACGTATCCCCTCAGCCAAACCGAGATTGCGGATCCCCTAGACTGGGAGACCATGGAACTCACCGCGGAGCTCACCGTCTCTTACGTCGAGGAGAGCGGCTTCCAGGAGGTACTCCTCCTTGTGGGGGAGGGGGACCTCGACTACACGGTCCGTGAAAGGTTCGAGGAGTTCGGGGAGGAGACAGAGAAAGGGATACACATACTCTCGGCTGAGGGCCCCTGGAAAAAGGAGACCCGGGGGCGGATCGTCGCCGCCCTGAAGAGGGTCCTAGAGGTCTAGGTGCACTCGGCGTCTGCGAGTTTGAGGACCTCGTCCACGACGCCTAAGCCTTCGTCGATCTCCTCTTCGGTGACGATGAGGGGCGGGGCGAAGATCATCGTGTTGAGCACCGTCATGAAGTAGACCCCTTTCTTGAGGGCCTCTCCGGCCATAGTCCCGAGCATCGTGGGCTCGAAGCGCTGTTTTCTTGTGGCGAAGGGTTCCTTGGTCTCCCTGTTTTTGACGGGCTCGATGCCCCAGAACAGCCCCTTCCCCCTGACCTCCCCCACTGAGGGATGCGAATCCTGTAGCTCGTTGAGCCGTTTCCCGAGGTACTCCCCCATCTTCTTGGCCCTGGCGACTAGGCCGAGGCGCTGGTACTCTTCGACGGCGGCGAGCCCGGCGGCGCACCCGATGGGGTGGTTGGCGTAGGTCTGGCCGTGGCAGAAGAGGTTGTCCTCCTCGAAGTAGTCGGCGATGGGCTTCCGGACCATGGTGGCGCTGAAGGGGACGTAGGCCGAGGTGAGCCCCTTCGCCAGGGTGATGATGTCCGGGACGACGCCCCAGTGGTTGACGCAGAACCATTCCCCGGTGCGGCCGAAGCCTGTCATCACCTCGTCGGCGACCAGCAGCGTCCCCGTCTCGGTGCAGATCTCCCGAAGCCTGGGCATATAGTCGTCGGGGGGCACCAGGATCCCGTTGGAACCCACGATAGGCTCCACGAAGAGCGCGGCGACGTTCCCGGCCCCCTCCATCTCGATGATCTCCCCGATGTACTCGGCGCACCGTACCCCGCATCCAGGGTGCTCCAGGCCGAAGGGGCACCGGTAGCAGTAGACGTCGGGGGCGTGGACCGTCCCGGGGGGGACGGGGGCGTAGAGACGGCGGGGATCCCCTGTGAGGCTGATGGCCCCGCTCGTGGCGCCGTGGTAGGATCTGAACCGGGCGATGAGCTTCGGAGCTTTCGTATAGAATCGGGCGATCTTCACCGCAGCCTCGTTGGCCTCGGCGCCCCCCACCGAGAAATAGCTCTTGCAGATGTCCCCGGGGGCGACCTCGGCGAGCTTCCGTGCGAGCTTCGCGGCGACGGGAGTCGTGAACCCGGGGGCGATATAGGATAGCTCCGCCCCCTGGTCGGCGACCGCTTTCTTGACGGCCTCGTTGCTGTGGCCCAGGTTGGAGCAGACGAGCTGGCTCGAGAAGTCGAGGTAGCTCTTTCCGGTGGAGTCGGTGAATCGTGTGCCCTCGGCTTTCACGATGACCTTGGGGTTCCATGTTTTCTGGTATTTCCAGGTGCCGAAAAGGTACTCCCTGGTGACCTTCGAGTAGTCTTCACTCATGACAGTGATCTCCTGGATAGGGATAGCTCATACTTTTGATAAGAGTTGGTACACGGGGACTCCCTAATCTCACCGGGGGACGTGAGCTTTCCTCTTGGCACAGGAGATTACTTATCCGATTGAGCGCCCGTTGGGTATGAGATCGATGTCCCTCGGGAAAGACATGAGGTCCGTGGCCCCCACGGTCTGCGTGATCCTCGGGTTGAGGCCGCCCCGGTCCAGCGAGGCGGAGCCCCTCCTCGAGGTCGTGGAATCCATGGGGCTCTCGGGCCGCCTCGCCGTGGTGGTCATCGACGCCCTCGGGGTCTCCACGTGGACCAACGCAAAGGCCGAGACCCCTTACCTTAATGCCCTCGCCAACCGGCGCCTCCTCCGCCTCAGATCGGCGATGCCCACCGTCACCCCGGTCAACTTCGCGACGATGCTCACCGGGGCGAGCCCCGACATTCACACCATCAGGGACAGGACCGAGCCCCTGGGCCTCGAGACCATATTCGATGTCCTCAGGGAGAAGGGGGGCGTCTCGGCGACCGCTGCCCGGGCGAAAAGCAGCCTCGGCATCCTCATCGGCCCCCATGCGGACGAGCCGGGTATAGCCGAGTCCAACACCGATGATGAGGTCAAAGAAATAGCCTTAGAGATGCTGGAGCGGGGGGTCGACCTCCTCTGGGTCCAGCTCCTAGATGTCGACGACGCGGGCCACGCTCACGGTCCCCTCAGCTCCCAGGGTGTAGAAGCGGTCCACAGGGCCGACGGGAATCTCAGGGAGATCGCCGTCGAGGCCCGGAGGAACGGCTACGGTTTAGTCGTGCTGGCGGATCACGGGCAGCACACCGTCGTCAGGGAGGGGGGCCGCGAGGGGGGGACCCACGGGACATCCATGGACGAGGACGTCTACGTCCCTTTCGTGTGGGCGAACCCGGACGAGATCGGGCGCTCCCTGGGCATTTCATGAGAAGAGCCGAAGATGTCGAAGGCGATAATCATCCACGGGGCAATTAGCGCGGGAAAGACAAAGACCTGCCTCGAGCTCTTGCATAAAGCCAAAGATTTGGGGATCCGGGTGGAGGGCGTCATCAGCCCCAGGGTCTTCGAGGGGGAGAGCCTCATCGGTTATGACTGTCGGCGGGTCTCTACGGGCGAGGCCTTCCCGCTGGTGAGGCTCAAGGAGCATGCGGTGGGGTCGGACTGGTTCCATTTCGGCGGGCTGATGTACGCTTTCTCGACTGAGGGCTTCGAACGAGCGAACAACATCCTCATACGAGCATCAATAGAGATGACTCCCTCGACACTCGTTTTCGTCGATGAGTTCGGAAGGCTGGAGGACAAGGGGCGGGGATTACATCGTGGAGCCTCTGCGGTCGCCTCGAAGCTCGCAGAGGAAGGGGTCGCCGTCCTCACTTGCAGATCCGACCTCGTGGAGTCCGTCTGTGACCTCCTTGGGAGGGGGGCTCCCGATGCGGTGGTTTTGGATGCCGGGGACGCTGGCTCCGCTTGGGAGATCGTCCGAGCGGCTCTGGGCTGAAGCTTTGATATAGTCGTAACTGGTCTACTTTTCAGAGCGGAGGACGCCAGTGTGAGGTACGACAGGATCCTCGAGGAACTCCTGAACAGGGACGATTTCCTGGTTGTGGGGCGGAGCGTCGTGAGGACGGACGCCCTCGACAAGGTCCTCGGGAGGGCCAAGTTCACCGCGGACTACGTCCCCCGTGACACCGCCGTGGTCAAGGTTGTGAGGAGCCCCCACCCCCACGCGCTCATTGAGGGCATCAATATTGAGCCTGCTTTGGAGCTCCCCGGGGTTCAGACGGTGCTCATCGCGGCGGACGTCCCCGGCGAGAACCAGATCGGATACGCCCTCCCCGACCAGCCCTTCCTCAACGATGTGAAGACCCGCTTCGTCGGAGACCCCGTCGCCCTGGTCGTGGCCGCCGATAAGGGGTCAGCCGTCGAGGGGGCGGACGCCGTGCGGGTCAAGTATTCCCCCCTCCCCTCCGTCCTCGACACGACCGATGCGTTGCGGGACGGCGCACCGCTGGTGCACGAGGGGGGGAACGTCGCGCTCACCACTAAGATCAGGAAAGGGAGCATCGAAGAAGGCTTTTCAGAAGCTGAGGTGGTCATCGAGGACCTCTACGACACCCCCTACCAGGACCACATGTACATGGAGCCCGAGGCCGCCTACGCGATCCCCGAGGGCTCCGGGAAGGTCACCGTCATCGGGGGGATGCAGAGCCCCTTCCTGGTCCGGGAGAAGGTGGCCCACATCCTAGGCTGGGACCTCAACCAGGTCCGGATCATCCAGGCTCTCACCGGGGGGGCATTCGGCGGTAAGGATGACATGGGCCCCCTCGTATGCGCCAAAGCCGCTCTCGCCGCGGTCAAGACCGGGAAACCTGCATCGCTGATTTTCGACAGGGAAGAGTCGGTGGCCTACAGCAATAAGAGGTTCCCCGCCCGCATCAAGTACAAATCAGGCGCCGACAAAGAGGGGAGGATCACCGCGATCGACGTCGACATCACACTGGAGTGCGGGGCCTTCGCGAATCGTGCCCCCTTCTGGCTCTGGAGGCAGACCGCCCACGCCGCGGGGCCCTACGAGGTCCACAACGCGAGCGTCGACGGGCGGGCCGTCTACACCAACAAGGTCTTCGGGGGGAGCTTCAGGGGATTCGGGGACGTCGCCCTCCATTTCGCAGCGGAGTCCCAGGTGGACAGGCTCGCCGGGGAGCTGGGGATGGACCCCGTGGAGCTCAGGCTCAGGAACATACTGAAGCCGGGGAGCCGTACGACGTGCGACCAGCTCCTGGACCACAGCGTGGGCATCGAGGAGTGCCTGACCAAGGTCGCCGAGGCCTCCCGGTGGAGCAGCCAGAAGAGGAAGCGCAACGGGAGCAGGGTCACGGGTTTCGGCGTGGGCTGCGCCTACCACGGCATCAGCACCAGCAGGAGCACCCCGGACTGGAGCGCCGCCTCCCTCATCCTCAACCAGGACGGCTCCATGACCTACCGCACCGGGATCTGCGAGCTGGGCCAGGGCGCCCCCATTGGCCACGCCAAGATCGTCGCCGAGATCATCGGGGCCCCCATGGAATCGATCCGCATCGAGGTCCCCGACACCGACTCCACCCCCAACGCGAAGCCCACCCACGGGAGCAGGGGGCTCATGCTCGGGGGGACCGCCGCCGCTGACGCCGCGATCAAGCTCAGGGAGAGGATGGTCAGGGTGGCGGCCGATATGCTGGGCTGCCCCGAGGGCGAAGTAGACCTAAGGGACGGGAAGGCATCCAAGAAAGGTGAGCCCGGCGAGACCATCCGCTTCCCCGAGCTCGCCGAGGAGCTCTACAACCGGGGCGTCTCCCCCGCCTCCTACGGATTCTACGCCTCCCCGAAGCGCTACTTCGACCCGGAGACGGGGCTCGGGGTCAACTACTCGGTCTACACCTTCGCGGCGAGCGTCGTCGAGGTGGAGGTGGACACCGAGACGGGGGTATGCGAGGTGGTGAAGGTCTGGCCCGCGATGGACGTGGGGAAGGCCATCGACCCCCTGGTCATCGAGGGGCAGATCCACGGCGCCGTCTCCCAGGGCATCGGCTTCACAATCATGGAGCACCTGAAGCTCAAGGACGGCGTGGTTCTCACCCCCGGGTTCAAGGACTACGTGGTCCCCAGCGCCCTGGACACCCCGGAGTACGCCCCCACCATCATCGTCGAGGAGCCTTACCAGCACTCGGCATTCGGTGCCAAGGGAGTCGGGGAGCCCGCGATCATCAGCGTCGTCCCGGCCATCACCAACGCCATCTACGACGCCGTCGGGGTCAGGCTGAACATGCTCCCCGCGACGGCTGAGATGCTCCACGCGGCTATGAGGAGGGGCGCCCGATGAGGCCCCTCCCAGGGTTCAACTTACACAGACCCACCAGCCTCGGCGAGGCCCTGGAGCTCATGGGGGCTCTCAAGAGCGTGAAGCCCATCGCAGGGGGCACCGACCTCCTCCCCCTTATGCGGGACAGGGCTATAACCGTCGAGGATATCGTGGACATCCGGGGACTCCACGAGCTCAAAGGGATCACGGTCGAAGACGGGACCCTGAGAATAGGCGCCCTCACGACCCTCACAGAGGTACTAGAGTCACCCCTCGTCGCCGAGAAAGCCTCCGTCCTCAGGGAAGCTGTGGGCCACATCGGGAGCGTCCAGACCCGGAACCAGGGGACCCTCGCAGGGAACATCTGCAACGCTAGCCCCGCTGCGGACTCCGCCCCGGCGCTGATGGTCATCGGGGCTCAGGCCAGAGTCTCCTCCGCGAGGGGGGTCAGGAGGGTCCCCGTGGAGGAGCTCTTCGCGGGGCCCAAGATGAACAGCCTCGGGAAGGATGAGCTTGTAACCGAGATACTTATTCCAGAACTCCCCTCGGGATCGGGGGCCGCGTTCGAGAAGCTGGGGAGGAGGAGGGGGATCACCCTCGCCGTGGTGAACGCCGCGGCGTACCTCGCAATGGACGGGAAAAAGTGCGTGGATGCGCGGATCGCCCTGGGGGCCATCGCGGCGACACCCATCAGGCTCCCCGAGGTCGAGGCCGCCTACAAGGGTAGAGAACTCACCCCGGAGGCCATCGAGGAGTCCTCCCGGGCCTGCTATTCCCTGGTGAACCCCGTCGACGACGTGAGGGCCTCCGCAGATTACAGGAGGGAGATGGCCTGCGTCCTCGTGAAGAGGGCGATTGTAAAGGCCCATGCACGGGCTGGAGGCGGCCAATGATGGTGGATTTCGTGCTCAACGGGAGGGCGGTGAGTTGCGACGCCCCCGCTAACATCCTCCTCCTCGACCTCCTCAGGAGCGAGCTGGGAGTGTTGAGCGTCAAGAGGGGGTGCGAGCAGGGGGAGTGCGGCGCCTGCACGGTGCTCCTGGGCGGGCGCCCCGTGAACTCTTGCATGATCCTCGCCGCGCGGGTCGAGGGGCGATCTGTCACCACCATCGAGGGGCTGAGGGACGAGCCCATAATGGTTGCACTCAGGAAGGCCTTCATGGAGGGGGGCGCGGTCCAGTGCGGATTCTGCACCCCGGGGATGCTCATCTCCGCCTACGCCCTCCTCAGGGACAACCCCAGCCCCACCCCCCACGAGGCCAAGACCGCAATCGAAGGCAACATCTGCAGGTGCACGGGCTACGCCCTCCCCCTCGAGGCGATACTGAAGGCGGCGGAGATGACCCCAGCTGAATGACCCCAAGCTCGTCGCCCGGCTCCAGGAGCTCCTAGGGAAGGGGAAACCCGTCGCCCTCTGCACCATCGTCGAGAAGACGGGGTCGAGCCCCCGGGACGAGGGGGCCAAGATGCTCGTCGACTCCGACGGGGACACCTACGGCACGGTGGGAGGAGGGGGCATGGAGAGGAGGCTCGTCGGGGAGGCCCTCAAAGCTCTGGTGGAGGGGAAGCCCCGGACCATCACGTTCGCCCTGGGCGTCGAGCCCAGGGAGGGCGCGATACCCATCGACTCCAGATGCGGAGGAGAGGTGAAGATATTCATGGACATATTGAAACCGGACCCCAGGCTCATAGTCATAGGATCGGGGCACATCGGGATGCCCCTCGCCCACCTGGCCCACGAGGCCGGATTCGAGACCATCGTCGTGGACGACGCCCCCACGACGACCCGGGAGAGATTCCCCCACGCAGCGGAGATCCGCTCCGGCTACTTTGAGGAAGAGATCGAGGGCCTGGAGACCACACCCGCCGACTACGTGGCTATCGTCCACGGCGAGTCCTGGTACGAACTCGTATCCCTCCGGCGATTATTGCCGAGGAAGCCCGCGTACGTGGGTCTCCTCGGGAGCAGCAGCAAGGGCGAGAAGATATTGGAGACGCTCATCTCGGAAGGGTTATCCGCCGAGGATTTGGCGAGGATCAGCTCCCCCATCGGCATCGAGATCGGGGCCGAGACCCCCGAGGAGATCGCCGTGAGCATCGTAGCCGAGCTCATCAAGGTTCGGCGTCTAGGCGCTCCCTGATCATCTCGTAGTCCTCGGGGGTGTCCATGTCGAGGGTGCACCAGACATCCCCCTCGACCTCCATGTGGCGGTCCCCGTGGCCATCGACGACGTCCTTCATCGTATCCTCTCGCCCGAGTGCCATGACCTCGGGAAAGAGGGTGCCCCTGAACAGCACAGGGTGCCCCCTCCTCCCCTCGTGAACGGGGCTCACGATGAGAGCCTCGGGATGGGCCTCCATCGCACCGATCATCCCGTCCATCAGAACAGGATCCAGCACCACCTGATCCCCCAGACAGAGGAACGCCGCGTCGACGGAGACCCTGCTTAGACCCGTCTTGAAGGAGCTCGTCATCCCCTCCTCGTAGTCCGGGTTGAGGACGGCCTCGGCGGCGTGAGCCTCAACTATGGGTCTCAAGTCCTCCGGCCTGTGGCCGAGAACAACGAAGACCCCCTCGACCCTGGATGACTCGATGGATGAGAGGATGCGGTCCAGCACGGTCCGCCCCCCGAGATTCAGTAGGAGTTTGTTTCTCCCCATCCGCTGGGATTTTCCCGCGGCGAGGACAACCGCGGCGACCCTCAGCGGGGCCACCTCAGGAGCCCAGCTTCCGGGCTGCGCTCTGGACCGCCCTCACGATGTTGACGTAGCCCGTGCACCGACAGTAGTTGCCCTTCAGGTATTCCCTGATCTCGGCCTCGGAGGGGTCCGGGTTCTCCGCCAGGAGGGCCTTCGTGGTCATGATGAAGCCGGGGGTGCAGAAGCCGCACTGGATGGCTCCCTCCTCGATATAGGCCTCCTGAACCGGGTCGAGCTTGTTCACGTCGGCCACGCCCTCGATGGTTTCCACCGTCCTCCCGTCTGCGTCCACCGCCAGCACCATGCAGGCGAGCACCGCCTCCCCGTCGAGGTGAACCGTGCAGGCGCCGCACTCCCCGATGCCGCAGCCGTACTTGGTGCCCGTCAGGTGGAGGTCGTCCCTGACGAGGTTCAGCAGGAGCCTGTTGGGCTCCACGTCGAACCGCCGCTTCCGCCCGTTGATGGTTATCTCAACCTCCATCATGGAAACCTCCTCGCCCGTTCGATGGACCGTGTCAACGCGTCCATCGCGAGGGCCTTGGAGGACCTCCTCCGGTACTCGGGGGGAGCCCTCCTCCACCGCTCCCTGGGCTCCACGCAGGCGGCGATGAACTCCACCGCCTCCTCCAGAGCCTCAGCTGAGGGCTCCTTACCGATCAACGCGGCCTCCGCCAGCACCCCCCTCACCGGAGCGGGGGAACAGGCCCCCAATGCGATGCTGCAGTGGTCGACCTTCCCTCCCTTCAGAGTCACAACCGCCGCGACGTTGACCGTGGCGATGTCGAAAGTCGTCCACCCCACCTTCTCGAAGGCGGTGCCCGCCCCCACGGGGGGATATGGCACAGTGAAGCCCGTGATGAACTCCCCCCTCCCGAGGTTGACGTCGCCTCTGCCCTGGAAGAACTCGGCGATGGAGCAAGCCTTGGCTCCGTCCCTACTGTAGATGTGCACCGTGGCGTCCAGGGCCAGGAGGGGGGTCGCCATGTCGGCGCTGGGACTGGCAGTGCAGATGTTGCCGCCGACGGTCCCCAGGTTCCTGATCTGGACGGAGCCTATGCTCCCGGCGGCCTCGCTCAGAAGGGGTATCTTCTCCTTTATCTGCGGCGAGAGCTCGATGGCCCTCAGCTTCGCCAGGGCGCCGATCTTGACGCCCTCGGGGGTCTCCTCGATGCAGGCGAACCCGGGTATCCCCTTGATGTTGATGACGTGCTTGGGCTCGGCCTTCCTCTGCTTCATCTGGGGGATGAGGTCGGTGCCCCCGGCAAGTATCTGAGCCTCCCCACCGTACTTCTCCAGGAGCCCCACGGCCTCGTCGAGGCTCCCGGGGACGTGGTACTCGAACTCGATGGGCACGATGTGGGTGTTCACCTTGTTTATCGTCATCTCTAACCCTCTTTCTCCCTCAGCGCCTCCAATATCTTGATGGGCGTGATGGGCAGCTCGAAGAACCGGACCCCGAGGGCGTCCTGGATCGCGTTGGCCACCGTCCCGGCAACCGGGTTGAGAGCCCCCTCCCCGATACCCTTGGCTCCGAAGGGCCCCGTGGGCTCGTAGGTGTCCGCGAAGAAGACCGTGAAGTCGTCCAGGTCGAGGAGGTCGTTGGAGGTGGGGACCTTGTAGTTGGCGATGGAGCCCCCGTTCACGAGGTCCCCGGTCTCAGGATCGTAGGGGGTATCCTCTAAAATGGACATGCTCCACCCCTGGGCCAGGCCGCCGTGCACCTGCCCAGCGGCGAGCAGAGGGTTGATCACAGTGCCAATATCAGCCCCCGCCACCACCCTGAGGGGCTTCACCTTCCCCGTCCAAGTGTCCACCTCCACCTCGATGAAGTAACCCGTGAAATGAGGCGGGCAGCTGGGCTGCCTGTAGCTCTCCAGCGCGGAGGCGGTGCCCCAGTTCTTATGCCGGGCCGTCTCGGCGACCTCCCTGTACGTCACCTCCCTACCCTCGATGCCCTCCGCGTAGATGACGGTCCTGTCCCCCTCCTCGTCGTACCTGATCCTGACTGCGTGAGGATAGGCGTCCAGGATCCTCCCGGCGAACTCCCTGATCTGGCTCTTAACCTTCCCTGCGACCTTGAGGGCCGCCCCTCCCCCGCTGTAGACGCCCCTGGAGGCGTGGGTGCAGACGTCGTAGATTGTGGTGCCCGTGTCCGCCTTGATGATGTTCACCTTCTCCACGGGGACGCAGAGCTCCTCCGCCACGATCTTGACGTGGGCATCCTGGGTGCCGCAGCCGTGGTCCATCAGCGCGGAGACGTAGTCGAAGGTGCCGTCCTCGTTCATCTTGAGCATGGCCCCCCCGAAGTCCACGATGCTGCTGGGCACCGGCGCCCCGGCGCTGCTCGTGTGGTAGCCCCTGCCGACGCCCCAGCCCCTCCTGAACCTGCCTGTCTGCTCCCCGGCCTTGGGCCGGTTGTACCAGTCCACCATCTCGGCGCCCTTGGTTAGGATCTCCTCGACGCCGCAGCTCCTGATGATGGACTTCACGGATGGGCCCTGACCCCAGAACAGGTCACCCTCTCCGATGTAGTTGTTCAGCCTGAAGTCCAGGGGGTCGACGCCGATCTTCCCCGCGAGCTCGTCCATCATGGTCTCCACGACCCAGGTGATCTGGGGGTTCCCGTAGCCCCTGAAGGCGCAGCTGGGAACCTTGTTGGTGTACACCGCCTTCCCCGTGTACTCCACGTAGGGGAGCTTGTAGAGACTCACCCACCAGCCCACCACGCATCCCAGCAGGGGGTAGGCCTGGATCTGGTGGGCCCCGATGTCCAGGTAGGCCTCGAGGCGCCCCCCGGCGAGCTTGCCATCCTTGTTGGCGCCGAGTTTGAGCTTGAATATCATCTGGTAGCTGCAGTGGTCCCTGATGTCCTCCTCCCGGGTGTAGCTCATCTTCACCGGGCGGCCGCTCTTCAGCGCGAGGCCCACCGCGACGTTCACCACGGGGTTGACGTGGATGCTGGAGCCGAAGCTCCCCCCGAGGGCCACCTTGTAGACCCGTATCTTCCCCACGGGGATGCCGTAGATGTCGTGGATGAGGAGCCGGGTGTTGTGGATGGTCTGGGTGGTGCTCCAGACGCTCACCCCGCCGTCGGGCTCGGGGCGTACCAGCACAGACTTGGGCTCCAGCTGGTTGTGGTACCTCCGGTTCGTCCGGTAGGTCCTCTCGATGACCACGTCGGCGTCCTCCAGGGACTTCGGGTCGCCCTCGGTTATGTCGAGGGCGCACCCGACGTTGTTCTCCACGTCCAGGAGGTCGTCCTCGAGGTAGATCTGCTCGTGAATGGCCTCCGCCTCAGGCCTCATTGCGTCCAGCGCGTCGAAGGAGGCTCCCAGGGCCTCGTACTCCACCTCGACGGCCTCGAGTGCCCTCTGGGCCTCCTCCTCGGACTCGGCGGCGACAGCCCCGATGGGCTCCCCCACGTAGCGGGGCTTGTCTGTGAGCACCCTCCAGTCCCTGTAGGTGGCCTCGGGGATACTCACCAGCCTCGGGCAGTATATCACATCGGGGATCTCGTCGGGGGTGAGGGTGACCGCCCCCATCGCCTCCGCCCCCGCCACGTC
>JADHWM010000083.1 GCA_016783485.1 Candidatus Bathyarchaeota archaeon | reverse complement strand
TACCAATGATGATTGAGACGGTTCTCCCAGATAAACCATGTAATCTTGTTAAAACACTCGACAACGACAGAATATCAAGGATAAACGTGAAAACGAATTAAAACCATTTAACCCACAATTATTGAAACGGCCTGCGCGCAACTGTCTGGCTCCATGATCGTTATGTTCCACACCCAGTGTTTTTGAACCCATTGCCTGTAGAAAAATATCAAGTTTAATAATTCACCGAAATTAAACAGAAATGAGTGATCGAGATGCCCGATAAAATCAGAGTACAGCTCGAGAAATGGGAGAAATCTGCGGATGACCTCATGAAGAAGGTGAAGCGGGCCCCCAAGAAGATCTCAGTCGAGGTCCGAGAGGAGGCGGCGGAGATCGCGCAGGGGGGGAAGAAGCTGCTCAAGAGCATCGACCAGAGGACGGACAAGGTGGAGGAGAACACCAAAAAGTCCCTCCGGGATCTGCGGAAGAGGCTCAAGAAGGCCTACGAGGCTATGAGCGAAGAGATCAGCGACACCGCTTACGATGGAATCCTGGAAACGCTGGAGTAGTCCCCGTCTTTTTTCACTTTATTTCCGCATGAGGAAAAGGAGTTCGCCTCCTCGCTTGCTGCGTATGGTCAATGCCGGCTCGACTCCGTGCTGGAAAAGGGTATGCGGGATCGGTGGGATTCGAACCCAACCTTAGTGGAGATATCTCCCGTCTCATTCCCCTTTTTTCACTCAGTTTTATAGGTTAATATGAATCTTGGCTAAACTTGTTCCAATCTCTTCTGGGTAAGGTAAGATAGTGAAACCTTGTTTTTTCCAAAAATTAGTAGCTTTTTCATAATCATCTCTATCACTCAGTTCTCCACATATTTCTTCAATCCCATTTTCCTTCAAATACGTTAAAAAATACTTGACTTTTTTACTTCCTATTCCCCTTCCTCTATATTTCCTATGAGGGTAACTTGGATCAGGGATGCTCTCGAGCCCAGGGAATTCCAATAGAATTTAGGGAGAGTCTGAACCAATTACAATATCACCCCAATTCGCAATTTTATTTCCTTCAACTAGTAGTTTCACTATTCTAATTTTCACCCAGTTTCCCTCAATATTTCGAAGGATGCGCGCGCTCCCATGTGCTTTGAGGAATTTCAGGTTCTCGATTAATAATGTACATTTCAGCTAAGCGCGCGGATGGTGTAGAACCTGAACGCGCAGTGGTTTCAAGCGTGCGTTAGTACTTTTCAGAGTCACCCCAGTCATCAGGTCCGTCAAAGTAGTGGAGGTAGATCCAGTCCTTGAGGACCTTGACCCCCTTCGGCGTAGCCCCGTGTTCCTCGTTTTTAGGACAATAATTGAATCCGTAATCGTCTTCTGAGAAGGATACTATGGTGCCAGTAGGCATTTTCATCTAGCCTGAAATGTTAAACCTAAACTGATTCGCATTGGGATGAAAATGAGGCACTGGTTCTTTCGATTCGAGACCCTTCGGGATTCTATAGATAGCGAACAAGGCTCCCGTTTTCTCGTCCTTCCAGAGCACTTTTCTTTGAACATTATTTACGAAGTTTGGCGCTTTCTCCCACTCAACCTCTCTACCATTAATCTTAACCATGTGACTTTCTCCTAGAACTTTGAACTTCATCTGATCCTTTACGTCTATAACGTTTTGGAACATACACGCGCAAGCAAGTAAAGAGAAAAGTAAATTTTTTTCTTTTTTTTTGATCAAAAAATCAATCATTGAAGAGCTAAAAAACAGCAGAAACTTGTATCCGGAACATGGTAGCCCGGGAGAGACTCGAACCCCCCTCGAAACCCACGCCCTTCAACGGAAGACCAAACCCCCCACCCCCAGAACGAGCCCCCTTCACACGGAACACAGAACCCCCGAAAATCCTTATCCTAAGCCAGCCGCTCAAACCAGATAACCCGATACCCCAGGGCACCCTTAGATTGAGCATCCTCCCGGCAGGGTCTCCTGGATCTCGATGGTGTAACCCTCCGGATCCTTGAACATGAAGACCTTGATCTTGAGCCGCTCCGACTCCTCGGGCTTCGCCTCGAGGTCCAAGCCCTTCTCAAGGAGCATGCGATGCCATGCATCAGCGTCACGTACATTGATGCAGAGGATCACCGGCTTCGTGTCGCTGGCCCGATGGTAGCCGTGCTCCCCGTCAACGAGTCCCACGTAGGCCCCCTCTCTGATCTTGAGTATCTTCGACCAGCCCTGATCCACTTCCACTTCGAAGCCCATGACGTTCTCATAGAACTCCATGGCAGCGGGTAGGTCTCGATAGTACAGCCACGTGATCACGCCTTTCACGTCATCGCTCATGCCAAGTCTCATCGATCAGCATATTGTATTGTTAGATGGATGACTTTTACTTAAGAGCAAAGACGCTACCAAGACTATCCTAGCGTTCCCTCTCGAAGAGCAGGTAGTGATTCACCATCGTGGGAGTTCCCTGAGCCTGGTACGTGTGGAGGCTCCAGCCTTCCCTCTGATGCGACTCGATGACCTCTCCTATACTCTTATGGTGGCCAACCTGAACGCATGTCCACTCCTTCAAACCGTTTCACCTTCGTTACATAATATGCGTAAAGGGCATTATAATCCCATCTCAAGAGAGTTTATTGATCTCCAACATCATTCAGTAAAAACAGTCTCATTTTTTCGTGATGTTTGGCCAAGAATCGGGGCAGCATAAAGGTTTATGAACCCCTGCTCAAGGTCAATACCCTATACTAGGAGGAGAAACTAATTTGGTAGAGACGATTGCGGTTATCGGCGCCGGCGTGATAGGCGGAGCCATCGCCAGATGCCTCATTAAGAGCCCCGACTCTTACCGGGTGATAGCCACTCGACGGAGAATCGATAGGCTGGGAGAGCTCGAGAGCCTGGGAGTCGAGGTTACCCGAGACAACGTCGAGGCAGCAAAACAGGCTGATCTTGTCTTCATCTGCGTGAAGCCCGGGGATATAACCGGTGTCTTGAAGGAGATTGCACACGAGATCGATGGGAAACTCGTGATCTCCACAGCCGCCATCATCTCCCTCGACTTTTATGACACAGCGGTTTCCGGGGCCAGGTTCGTACGGACCATGCCAAATGTCGCCGCGTTCGTGGGTGAGTCGTTCACAGCCTATAGCTGCAATGGCAGGGTCACCGATGAAGATAAGACCGTCACTAAGCGCCTCCTGGACACCATGGGCCAGCACCAGGAAGTCGAAGAAAAGTATATGGACGCAATCACGGGTCTCAGCGGAAGCGGCCCCGCCTACGTCGCCATCGTCATCGAGGCCCTCATGTACGCCGGCCTCAAGGTCGGGCTCCCGAGGGAGCTGAGCCTCCACTCCTCCGCTCAGGCGGTCCTGGGTGCAGCCAAACTCATCCTGGAGGGAGAGCTCAACGCATCCCAGATCAAGGACGCCGTCACGACCCCCGGGGGAACAACAATCGAGGGCATCTACCAGCTCGAGGACGGGAAGCTCCGCACGGCCCTCATGAATGCCGTCGTCGCCGCCACGGAAAAGTGCGCCAACATCCGCTACAACTGGAACAACGGACAGTAACTCTTCCCCTGGGAAAAATTATATCCCTATCCCCCCATCTCATCCTTGTGAACCCAGTTTGGATTATGATGCCATTATCAAGGGCGGGAGGATCGTCGACGGTTCAGGGAATCCCTGGTACAAGGGCGACATCGCAGTAACAGGGGAAAAGATTGCATCTATCACTCGATTCATAAAGCCTGAAGCCGAGCAGGTGATCGACGCGACGGGCCTAGTCGTGGCCCCGGGTTTCATCGACGCTCACAGCCACGCGGATAGCTCCACGCTTTTCTACCGGGAGATGGAGAGCATCGTTGCTCAGGGGATCACGACCGTCGTCGCAGGCCAGTGCGGCTCCAGTATCGCCCCTATCAACCCCAATCTCAGAGAGGAACTGGAGAAGAGGTGGGCTGGCTGGCTCCCCCCTGAGATCGAGTTCGGGATTACTTGGACGACCTTCGAGGAATACCTCCGAGAGGAGGAGAAGGATGGTCTCGGAGCCAACGTCGCTCACCTCGTCGGCCACGGGGCGGTGAGGGTTGCGAGCATGGGATTCGAGGCGAGGGCTCCGACAGCCGGGGAGCTTGAGGCGATGAGAGGGCACGTTGAAGAGGCCATGGAGGCCGGTGCCTACGGCCTGAGCACAGGACTCATCTATCCCCCAGGGATATTCGCTGAGACCCCGGAGATTGTTGAATTGGCCAAGGTCGCTGCGAGGTACTGCGGAGTCTACGACACTCACATCAGGGGGGAGGGGAAGACCCTCATGGAATCCCTATGCGAGGCCATCGCCATCGGAAAGGAAGCGGACATTCCAGTCCAGATCAGCCACCACAAAGCCGCCACGAAATCATTCTGGGGTAAAAGCGTCGACACCCTGACCCTCCTCGAGAAGGTCAGGATTGAAGGCGTCGACATCACCGTTGACCAGTATCCCTACAAAGCCGGCTCCACCAGCCTCGTTACCTGTCTCTCCCCGTGGGCCCACGAGGGCGGGATGGAGAGACTCCTCGAGCGCCTCAAGGACCCGGGGCTGAGACTGAGGATTCAGGGCGACATTGAGGGGGGTCTCCCCGGCTGGGAGAACTTCGCAGGGGAGCTGGGGTGGGAGAACGTCTATGTCACCAGTGTCAAGACGGACGAGAACAAGTACGCGGAGGGAACAAATCTCCTTGAAATCCAAGAACACAGGGGGGACGCCGATCCGTACACAAGCCTCTTCGACATGATACTGGAGGAGGAGGGGGCTGCGGGTATGGTGATCTTCGCCATGGACGAGGAGGACGTCCGACGAATAATGCGACATCCCCTCCAGATGGTGGGCACGGACTCGGGGGCCAGCGGGACCACGGGGTACATGAGGCGCGGTAAGCCTCATCCCAGAGGGTACGGCACCTACCCCAGGGTCTTGGGGAGATACGTTAGGGAGAGCGGGATCATCACCCTCGAGGGGGCAATCCGGAAGATGACATCGTTCCCAGCCCAGAGATTCGGGCTCCACACTCGTGGGCTGTTAATACCCGGGATGCAGGCCGATATCGTTGTGTTTAACCCGGAAACTGTGATCGACACATCGACTTACCAAGACCCCCATCAGCTGCCCTTGGGAGTAGATCATGTCATCGTGAACGGAGAGTTAACGGTCCACGAATCCGGGCCCCTGGGGACTCTGTCGGGTAAGACCCTAAGGAAAGACAGGGATCAATCCCATTGATTACGGGGCCTCTCAATAGTCCTCTACACGCAAGCCGAGCTCCCCTGCGAGGCTCACGATCTCCTCCCAGGTCTCCTCGGGGAGGGGAATCCCCTCGGCGAGCCGGGAATCCTTCGTCTCCCACTCCGGCTCCCCGGGAATCATGATCCTCTTTCCTGGTTCGGCCTTCAACTCTTTGACACGGCCTATGACATCGTCCACTCCTTCCCTGAACGTCTCCAACCCCACGAAGGCGCCCGGGTCCACGGCGATCATGAAGATCCCGTTGGTGGAGGGCGGGACTCGATCCGGATCAATTCCCACTTTCGAGCCGGTCAAAACGGCTCCCAACAACTCGGAGACAAGCTGGAGAGCGTAGCCCTTGTACTCCCCGAAGGGAAGCAGCCACCCCCCGTCCTTATAGGCGAAGGGATCGTCGGTCGGTTTCCCGTCTTTGTCCCGGGTCCAGTGGAGGGGGATCTTGGCTTGTTTTGCCCTCGCCACCGAGATCTTCCCCGCGGCCACGACTGATGTAGCGTAATCCATGAGGAACGGCTTGGCGTCTCCGGTGGGGATCCCCACGCTTACCGGATTCGTCCCGAATGTTTTGCCTACACCGCCGTAGACAGCCACCGCTGGGGTTCCCACGTTCGCGAAGAAGAGGGCTACGACGCCCTGCTTCGCCGCCCAGTTGGTGTAGTATCCGATCCTCCCGATGTGGTTGCAGTTGAAGGCTCCCACGGCGCTCACCATGTGCTCCTTGGCCTTGGCCACGGCGACCTCGGTGAGCATCTTCGCCGTGATCTGGCCGGGAGCATACTTTCCGTCGATGTATGCGGTCGAGGGGGTCTCGTGGACGACGACGGGCTCGGCGTTCACATTTATGTGGCCCTCCTTGATCCTCTCGGAGTATGTGGCGAAGTAGTAGGCCCCGTGAGAGTCGTGGCCGGTCAGATTGGCCTCCACGAGGGTCTCGACGAGGAACTCTGCTTTTTCGTGTGAGAGTCCCTGGGCCTTGAAAATGTCTCTCCCTAGTTTATGTAGCCTTTCAGGTGGGACGACGATCATGAAAAGAGAGAAACCGTGAAGATGTATAAAGGTGTGAGGCTCGTCCCCGATGCTATACTTTGGGTACCGCCGCAGTTATCCCCTCGATGAAGGCTTCGATGTCCTCTCTCTCGATCCCGTAGTGGGTGCACAGCCTGAGTGTCGTGCCGCTTCCCCTGCTCTTCCAACCGAGTTTCTTGCATGCCTCGCCCCAGTCGTCGCCGTTCCATCCGAGCCCCCCGATGTCGATGTAGACCATGTTGGTCCTCACCGGGTGGAGGATCTCAATTCCGTTGATCTTGCGGAGCCCCTCCTCGAGGAGCTTGGCGTTTGCGTGGTCGTCTGCGAGCCTGTCCACCATCTTGGTGAGGGCGATGATCCCCGGGGCGGCGATGATGCCCGCCTGGCGCATCCCTCCCCCCAGCATCTTCCTGTACTTCCTCGCTCTCTTGATGAAGTCCTCGCTCCCCATGACCATGGAGCCGATGGGGGCGGCCAGACCTTTAGAGAGGCATAGTTGGACCGAGTCGGCGTACTGGGATATCTCTTTCACGTCGACCCCTAGGGCGACGGCGGCGTTGAAGACCCTCGCCCCGTCTAGGTGAACGTTGAGTCCGTGCTCCTTGGCGACGTCCCAGTCGGCCTTCATCTGCTCAACGGTGAGGGGTATCCCCCCGGACGTGTTGTGGGTGTTCTCTATGCATAGCAGGGTCGTGGTGGGGCGGTGGATGTTTTCTACCCTGATGGCGCCCCTGATATCATCGGGTTTCAGCCAGCCCATCTCACCCTTCAACGTGCGGGCCATGAGGCTCCCGAGGACCGCGATGCCCCCCACCTCGTTGAGGTAGATGTGGCTCCGCTCCTCCAGGATGATCTCGTCCCCCCGGTTCGTGTGGGCGAGGATCGCTGCGGCGTTCCCCTGGGTCCCGCTCGTGACGAAGAGAGCCGCTTCCTTCCCCAGAATCTCCGCTGCGATGGACTCCAGCTCGTTGACCGTGGGGTCGTCCCCGTAGACATCGTCACCGAGAACCGCCTTATATGAGGCCTCCCTCATCTCCGGGCTTGGCCAAGTGACTGTGTCGCTCCTAAAATCCAGGTTCTTCTCAACCATGATGAATCCGCCTTTCCCTAGAATGAGCGCGACGCTTATTTAAGACGTTCAGGCTCGGAGTGTGGCGTTCATATACGACTTCATGATGTGCTCTCCCGCTCCCTCGAAGACGGGGCTGCCGTGCCCCGGTAGCATGATATCCACGTCGATCTCGGTGAGCTTCCGCAGAGACTCGACGGTCGCCTCGAGGCTGCCGGACTCCCCGTCGTATCGTCCGTAGTAGCCGTCTTGGAAGACGGTGTCCCCCGAGAAGAGTATCCTCTCTTCCTCGTTGTAGAGGCACATCCCCCCCTCCGTGTGCCCCGGGGTCCAGAGCACCTTCAGGGGCCAAAGCTCGGTCTCGATGAGGTCGCCCTGCTCAACTTTGACGAGGTTGGGGCCGAAGCGGGACGCGATGTATTTGGTGTCAAGGTTATGGACAAATATCCGTGGACTCGCCTTCTTGAGGATGATGAATGCCCCCATGGCGTGGTCGTGGTGGGCATGGGTCAACACGACGCCTTTCACATTCTCGGGGGCGACGTTGAGCTCCTCCAGCTGGGGCCAGACGCTGTTCGTGGAGTTTCCTATGCCGGTGTCCACGATGACGGCGTTCTCCTTGCCTATGACGTAGATGTTGCTGCAGAGGCCGTCGCCCACGATAAGACTTACGGATGAGAGCTTCTCAGTATATTCTCCGAGGTCGTAGATCAGGGGCATCTCTAGTCGAGAACACGAATCCCTCGAGCATTTATATCTTTATAGAATTTATAATCCGCGCAGGCCGTTTCAATAATTGTGGGTTAAATGGTTTTAATTCGTTTTCACGTTTATCCTTGATATTCTGTCGTTGTCGAGTGTTTTAACAAGATTACATGGTTTATCTGGGAGAACCGTCTCAATCATCATTGGTAT
>JADHWM010000001.1 GCA_016783485.1 Candidatus Bathyarchaeota archaeon | reverse complement strand
GAGGGAAGGCAGGGAGAGCACCATAACCCGGGACGAGTTCCTCGAGTACACCAAGAGCATCTGGAGCTTCCCCACCGAGTCCGCGAAGAGGGTGGGCCACCCTGCTCCCTTCCCCGTGGAGCTCCCCTACCGCCTCATCCAGCTCTACTCCTACCGGGGGGATGTGGTCCTGGACCCCTTCTGCGGGAGCGGCACAACGTGCATAGCCGCCCTGAGGACCAATCGGCATTTCATCGGTGTGGACAACAGCGCGGAGTACGTGGAGCTCGCCAGGAAGCGGATAAGGGAAGAATCAGTCACATAGACCCGCTTCACGCATGATCTGGATTAACAGCGGTTTTACTTGTCCTTCTTCTCGCAGTACCGCCTGTACCAGGTCTCCACGGTCTCGTCGTTGACGTAGCCCCTGTGATGCCTGAACCCCCCCTTGAACCCGTGGGGGATGTGGAGAAGCTCATGGATCAGGGTCCTGTCCTGGTCCTCCGGGGAGAGCCTGTCGAAACGTTCCGCGATGATCTCGATCACGTAGGCGGGCTCGAGGCCCACCGCCTGCCAGATCCTGCTCCTTCCGTGGATCCTGGCGATGGTCCTCTTCGCCTTGGAGCCCCTGCTCCTGACGCAGTGGAGGTTGTCTAGGTCGACGTGCTCGAACCTGAGGAGCTCCACTATCTCCTCGATCCTCTTCCTCACGTCGGGGGCCGGGAAGTAGTCGATCAACGGGAACCCTCCTCCAATCGATATGAACTATATTCGATCTCTAATCAGATATAAGCCTCTAACAGCAGCACCGGGGGAGACGCCTCCCCGTGCCCCCTGATCATCTCGCAGGCCGGGCTGTACTCCTCCACGACAGCCGTCCCCTCCTCTGGTGGCGCCTTTTCTGGGTCCAACACGACGGCGACGTGGTGGCATGGGAGCACACCTCCGTCTAATCCTTTATTCAACCTGGAACCGTAATAGACATCCGAGGACAACCTAGGAGAGAATAGAATTAGACGCCCTCAGCATCCTCAGGGAGATCTCGGGGAAGGTGGCACCCGGGCGCCCCCCCGCCTACACCGAGGCCCACGCCCTCATGGGGCTAGAGGCCATAGGCTCGGGCCTGGGAATAGGGCGCCAGCAGCTTTCCAGGGAGCTGGGGCTGGGGGAGGGGACCATGAGGACCCTCGTGGGCAGGATGAAGGCCCTGGGCCTCGTCGAGACCAGCCGGGGAGGGATGCGCCTCACCAGATACGGGGAGGCAGCACTGGAAGCGCTGGGGGATATATTCTGGGGGTGCAGCCTCCCGGCCCTCCCCATCACCGTCGGCCCCATCAACTACGCGGTGCTCATAAGGGGGGCGGCCTCGAAAGTCAAAGGCGGCATCGAGCAGCGGGACGCCGCGATCATAGCGGGGGCCTCGGGGGCCACGACCCTCGTCCTCGACCATCGGGGACTCAGGATGCCCGGCATGGAGGAGCCCCTCGCCGAGTCTGTCCGCAACTTCATCATGGAGGAGCTGGGGCCCAGCCCGGGGGACGCTATAATCATCGGCTCGTCCGACGATCCCATCCTCGCCGAGATGGCGGCCAAGTCGGCCGCTTTGAAGCTCCTCGAGAGCTGAGACTCAGCAGCACAGCCTTTTATCTCCACTTCTGTCACTCTAACTCGAGGGTCATGCTCCACTACGCATACGGCTCGAACCTGTCCCCCACCTTCCTCAAGGGCTACTGCCCCAGCGCCAAGTTCGTCATGAAAGCCTACCTACCCAACTTCCGGATCGAGTTCAGGTTCTACTCCCAGAAGCGACAAGGGGGCATCAGCAGCATCATGCCCAGCCCCGGAGACATGGTCCGGGGCGCCATATACGATGTCCCCGAGGACGAGATGGTCGACCTCGACGAGGTGGAGAGCGTCCCCCAGGGCCTCTACTCCCGGGAGACCTTCCTGGTCCTCGGGGAGGACGGGGAGTGGCACGAGGCGGACCTGTACCGGGTCGTGGAGCCCGACGGCCCCTTCACCCCCGCCAAGGGCTACATCGCGCTCATGCTCGAGGGAGCCGAGGCCCACGGACTGGACCCGGGCTACGTCGAGGAGCTGCGGCGGCTCTACGAGTCCCTCTCGTAGACGACCTCGCCGCCCACGACGGTCATCAGCACCCTGGTGTTGACTATGTCCAGGGGGTCGACGGTGAGGATGTCCCTGTCCAGGACCACCATGTCCGCGAGCTTCCCCGGCTTCAGGGAGCCCTTCTCGTCCTCCGTCCCCTCGAGGAAAGCCCCGTTCACCGTGTAGGCCCTGATGGCGTCCATGACGGAGATGGCCTGCTCCCTGCAGAGATACTCCCCGCCGGAGGACCTCCGGGTGACGCACCCGGCGATCCCCGTGATGGGCCAGTTCTCCCCGAATCCGTCGCTGTTCCCCCCGGCCACGATCCCGTGCTCCTGGAAACTCTTCATGGGGTAGTATCCGCAGAGCCTATCCTCGCCTAGGGCGGCGATGTGGCTGTCCCCGATGGGGTGGCAGAAGCCTATCGAGGCGGAGACCGCGACCCCCAGCCTCGCCATCCTCTCCAACTGGTCGGGCCTCACGTAGCCGGCGTGCTCGATCCTGTGGCGGTGATCCTCCCGGGGGGCGCTATCCACAGCCTCCTCGACGGCGTTGAGGGCGATGTCGATGGCCCAGTCCCCGATGGCGTGGATGCAGGCACGATTCCCCGCCCCGTGGAGCTCCACCGTCTCCCGGGTGAGCTCCTCCTGGGTCACCCTGTTGATACCGTAGTTCTCCGGGTCGTTCGCGTAGGGCTCCCGGAGGGAAGCCGTAAGAGACCCCATCGCGCCATCGACACCGATCTTGACCCCGATTACGTAGAGCCTATCACTCCATCCGAAGCCCGTCCTCAAGCCCTGGCGGGCGAGGTCGCCGGTCGCGTAGCCTTTGTAGGGGGCCATCCCGTCGAGCATGAGCCCCACCCTGGTCCGCATCCTCCCTACGCGGTCGAGCTCCTGGTAGGCGAGGGCCTCCGGGGCCTTGATGTGGGCTTCGTGGACCGTGGTGATTCCCCAGCTCAGCAGCATCTCCTCGATGGTGGACCAGTTCTCCACCATGAGCCTCACCGTCTCCTCGGCGTCAGGCTGCGGTATCCTGCCCCGGACCATGTTCATCGCCGCTATCTCGTCGAGGCGCCCCGTGGGCTCCCCCGACTCGTCCATCCCGATGTGCCCCCCCTCAGGCTGGGGAGTGTCCTTGGTTATCCCCGTCGCCTCGAGGGCTAGGCTGTTCGCGACCGCGGTGTGCCCCCCTGCCCTTCCCAGGTAGATGGGGTGCCTGTCCGAGGCCTCGTCGAGGTCGTACCGGGTGGGCCAACGCCCATCGGAGAGCTTCGTCTCGTCGAACCAGCTCCCCACAACCCACTCCCCCTCGGGCTTCCCGGCCGCCTTGGAGGCCAACCCGTCGATGATGTCCTGTATCGTCTCCACGGGGGGCGACCTGCAGTTGACCCAGTCCATCATCAGCCCCCTCCTCATCACGTGCTCGTGGCTGTCCACGAACCCGGGGAGCAGGGTCCTCCCCCCGAGGTCGATGACCTTTGCAGAGCTCTTTGCGAGCGCATCGATCTCCTCGTTGGAGCCTACCCTGAGAATCTTCCCAGCTCTGACTGCGACCGCTTCGGCGACGGTCTCCTCAGGGTCAACCGACACGACCTTTCCGTTGACCAGAATCAGGTCTGCTCCCAGCTCCTCGACGACCGAATCATTCGACGTCTCAAAACACCGATCAAAATCTTCACACTTGGTTATTTAACACCGTCGAGGCGAAACCCCCATAACCCCTCAAGGATATCCAGAGGTATGGCCGTGACCGTCAGCCTCGTCTTCGCCGCCCTCGGGGACAGCCTCACCGGGGGATTCGTGCCCTACGAACCCTTCCGACCCATGGGCCCCGGCATACCCTACACTTCCTACCTCGACAACTTGGTCGTCACGGAGCTGTCGAGACGGGGCATCGAGGATGTCTCGGTGCAGTTCGTGAACTTCGGGGTGAACGGGGACTCGACGAGAGGGATGCTGCAGAGACTCGACACCCGGGTGGCCCCCCTCGACCCCGACTATGTCATAGTCTGGGGGGGGATCAACGACCTCTACGGTGGCTTCCCCCCCGAGGGCATCATGGAGAACCTGAAAGCCCTCTACGTCGAGACATCCGAGATCGGTGCCGAACCCATCGCCTGCACCCTCACATCCGTGACGGGTTTCGACGCCATGATATCACGGATCAGGCGCCTCAACGAGTTGATCCGGGAACACTGCTCCGAGGACTCCATCCTCTTCGCCGATCTATATGCTGCGACCTCCGACGATGAGGGGAGGCTCGAGGGGCGATACTCCAGCGACGGTGTTCACCTCACCGATGCGGGGAACGAGAGGGTCGCCGGAGCCGTCTACGGGGATGTCGTCGAGGGCCTCATCGCCGCCTTCTTCGTCTGAGCATTCGCATCCCGGGCTCGGGAGTTTTCCCCAGCATTTAATAGTAGGCTCCGCTCTAATCCCACGAGATTCGGATGCCCAAGAAGAGAAGCAGTGGGGGACGTTCCAAGGGAGGAAAGGGCCGATCGGGCATGACACAGTGCAGTTTCTGCGGGGCCCAGGTCCCCAGAGACAAGGCGAAGAGGGTCACCAAGTACACATCCCTCGTCGAGCCTAGGATGCTCAAAGAGCTCAGGGAAAGCGGAGCCCAGATCGCCAGATACCAGACGACCAAAACCCTCTGCATCAGCTGCGCAATCCACAGGGGAGTCGTCAAGATCAGGGGAAAAGAAGAGAGGAAGACCGTCCCCAGGCGAGCAGGGAGAAGAAGAAAGAATTACTAGTCCTCTCTCACTTCGCCCATGAAGTGAGCCACCCTCTGGATAACAGTCAGGTTCGCAATCAGAGCTAGAACCATTATCCCGTAGCCCAGCACCTCGATCCGATAGTAGGCTCCCAAGGTCACAGCTACCAGCAAGATCATTCTCTCAGCCCTCTCGGCGAAACCCACCGCGATCATCACAACCCCCGCAGCCTCGGCCCGGGCCCTCGCATAGCTAACCATGAGGGAGCCGATGAGGGCCGCCATCCCCCAGAGGGGGTCGCAGAGCCCCGAGACGATGATGGCTCCGAGGACCACCGCGTCGGAGTACCTGTCCGCCACGGAGTCGAAGAACCCCCCGAACCTCGTGACCTTCCCAGTCTTCCGGGCGAGGACACCGTCGAAGGCGTCCAGGAGCCCCGAGAGCAGGATGAGGAATGCTGCAACCACTAGGTAGATCCGGTCCGTCCTCCAATTGAGATATGCCCAGGCCGAGCCCGTCGACGCCAGCAGGCCCAGCACCGTGAGGGCGTTGGGAGTCAAGCCCATGGAGGCTAGGGGGCCCACTCCCCGGCCAACTATCTCCTCGAACTTTTTCTTGAGCCTGCTGGAGACCAAAGCCACCGCCTCCCTATATGCCGTGTCCGGCTTAAATCTCATGGTGGTGCCCCATTTATCGTGATCGTGAGTCCTGGGATCCCCCGTTTTTCGCCGTTTCCATTAAAAATGGTGTCTTCCTGTTAAAAGAAACTTGAAATATAGCGACATATTACATAAAGCGTTCAATTCGAGGAGTCCGTGACACATTGAAGAACGACGGAAACCCCGAGAAGGGCTCATACATGGTACCCGACCCCATGGGAGACGGCATGGTCGAGGTCCTCCAGTCCTCAGATGTCTTCGGCGACGAGAACACCCCGAGGAGGGGCAAGATCAGGGACGTTTACGACCTGGGCGCGGAGCTGCTCATCGTCACGAGCGACCGGATCTCCGCCTTCGACGTGGTCTTCCCCAACGTCATCCCCCATAAGGGGAGGAGCCTCCACGCCCTCAGCGTCTACTGGTTCCAGAAAACGGGCGACGTCTTCCCCAACCACTTCAAGGAGCTGGTGGACGGCCGCAGCATGCGGGTCACCAAGGCGGAGCGCATCGACGTCGAGTGGGTATGCAGGGCCTACCTCTACGGCTCGGCCTGGAGGGCCTACCGGGACGGGGCCAGGACGGTGAGCGGCGTGGATCTCCCCGACGGCCTCGTGATGGCGGAGGAGCTCCCCGAGGTCATCATCACCCCCACCACCAAGAGCGATGTGGGCCACGACCTGGAGATCAGCAGGGGTCAGGCCATTGCGCAGGGACTCGTCACACGGGACGAGTGGGATCAGCTCGAGGAGGCCACCCACAAACTCTTCTCCTATTACAGGGAGACCGCGAAGAGCCGGGGCTTTATCATCCCCGACTTTAAGCTCGAGTTCGGGAGGCTCGACGGGGGCCTCATCCAGATAGACGAGCCCCCCACTCACGACTCCGCCCGCTACTGGGCCCAGGAGTTCTACGAGCCCGGGAGGGGCCAGGAGGCGACCTGCCTCGACAAGGAGTTCCTCAGGGAGTGTCTCAGGCGGATAGGCTACACAGGGGACGGTACGCCCCCAGTTATCCCCGCTCCGGTCGTCCGGGAGGTCTCGAAGCGCTGCGTCGCCTCCTACAAGGTGATCAGCGGCCAGGCTTCCCTCAAAGGCTTCGATCTGAAGACAGTGGACGAGGTAATGGAGGAGCTAGGGGCCTGAGCCTCAGGGAGAGCTGCGGCGTCTACAGGGTCCAAACGGGATCCAAGGAGGCCCTGCCCTACCTCTATTGGGGCATGCTCTCCCAGAACCACCGGGGCCACCAGAGCCGAGAGTAGCGCCCACCCCCATTCTGGAAACATTTATTCCCTATGACGAGAGACGTGTGAGGGGTTCCAAGATGGATGCCACGCCTCTGGTGAAGATCTGCTGCATCTGCAGCCTCGAGGAGGCGTGGATCGCGATCAACCACGGGGCCTCGGCCTTGGGCCTAGTCTCCGAGATGCCCAGCGGGCCCGGGGTGATACCCGAATCCCTCATAACCGATATCGCCAGGAGGATACCGCCCTTCGTCTCCTCCGTCCTCCTAACATCGAAGAGGAGCCCCTCCGAGATCATCGAGCAGCACCGCCGATGCGGGACCAACGCCATCCAGATCTGCGACGACCTCGATCCCGACGACCTCGACGAGGTAGCGAGGGCCCTCCCCGGTGTAGACATCATCCGGGTGATCCACGTCCACGGTGAAGACTCGATAGAGGAGGCAGAGGCCATATCCCTATACGTGGACGGCATTCTCCTCGACTCCGGGAGCAAGGAAGGATCCGTGGTGGAACTCGGGGGCACCGGGAGGACCCACAACTGGGAGATCAGCAGGAGGATCGTGGAAGCGGTGGAGGTCCCGGTGATCCTCGCAGGGGGGCTCAACCCCGGGAACGTCGCCGAGGCCCTAAGGTTGGTAAAGCCCTATGCTGTGGACGTCTGCAGCGGCGTGAGGATAGGGGGGAGCCTCGACTCGGGTAAGCTTCAATCCTTCATGTCCCGGGTAAGGGGCTCAGCCAAATAATCCCAGGGCATGGGAAACTTTCATTACCCCAGATGGTGTATTGACCGAGACATGGCGGCGAGCTGGCTCTGGATCCCCCTCACCCTGGGAGCGGCCGCGATGCAGACCGTGCGGACCGCCGGCCAGAAACGGCTCTCCGAGGACGTCAGCAACCTGATGGCCACCCTTACTCGGTTCCTCTTCGGCCTCCCCTTCGCGCTCGCGTATCTGGGAGCCCTGATGACAGTCTACGGCTGGGTTCCGCCACCCATCGACGCCGAGTTCCTCACATTCACGTTCATCGCAGCCGTCTCCCAGATAGTCGGCACCGTCCTCCTGATCCGCATGTTCAGCTTCCGCAATTTCACCGTAGGGACGGCATACGCCCGCACAGAGGCGTTCCTCACCGCTGTCTTGGGGGCCCTGTTCTTCTCCGAGGTCGTCTCTCTGCCAGGATGGGCGGCCATCTCCACGAGCATCGTCGGGGTCGTGCTTATCACCGTGGCCCAGGGGAACAAAGTAGAGGGCGGGCTCCTGGGGCAGCTGTTCACGCCCATAGCCGGCATGGGAGTAGCGTCGGGCCTAGGCTTCGCTCTAGCGGCCCTCTCCCTCCGCAGGGCGAGTCTCTCCCTGGGAGACCCGAACTATCTCGCGACGGCTGCTCTCACCCTGGTCACTATTATCGCCATCGAGACGGTCCTGCTAGGCGTCATCGTCGCGGTCAGGGATCGGGAGCAGTTCACCGCGATGCGGGGGAAACTGAAGATCGGCACGTTCATCGGGGCCACCAGCATGCTGGGCTCGGTGGGCTGGTTCACCGCGATGACCCTGGAGCAGGCCTCCTACGTCAGGGCCTTCGGGCAGGTCGAGTTCGTCTTCGCGATGCTGGTCTCGACCCAGCTCTTCAGGGAGCGGTATACACGGAAGGAGCTTGTGGGGATAGCCCTGATCGCCGCAAGCTCGGTTGCTCTCGTCTTCTTTTAAGCGGGTACGTTCTACTTCAGGCGCTCCTCGAGGAGGTTGAAGATTGCGTCCTCGATCTCCCCGGGATTGATCTCCTCCAGCTCGTAGCGCACCCTCTGCACCGGCTTGTCCACCTTCAGGTACCTGCTGATATCCGTGGGAGTGCCCAGGAGGACGAGGTCGCACGGCGTGTCGTTGATGACCTGGCTCAGCTCCTCCATCTGGCGCTCGCTGTACCCCACCGCCGGCAACACCCGCTCCAAGTGGGGGTACATCTCGTAAACCGCCAAAATGGATCCCTTCGCGTAAGGCCTAGGGTCCACCAGCTCCGCCTCCAGGGCCCGGGCCTTGATGGTGGCGGCTCCGAAGGCCATCCCCCCGTGGGTCACCGTGGGGCCGTCCTCCACCACGAGCACCCTCTTCCCCAGGATCGCCTCGTCGTCCTCCGCCGTTATCGTGATGTTGGCCTTGAAGATCCGGGCGGTCCCGTTGATCCCCTCCACGTTGGCGATGACCTCCTCCACCTTCTCGGGGTCCGCAGTGTTCACCTTGCTCACGATGACCACGTCCGCCATCCTCACGTTGGTCTCCCCCGGGTAGTAGGACAACTCGTCCCCCGCCCTGTGGGGATCCACCAGTACGACATGGACCGTGGGCCTGTAGAAGGGGAAGTCGTTGTTCCCCCCGTCCCATAGGACGACGTCGGCCTCCCTCTCAGCCTCCCTCAGGATATCCTTGTAGTCGACCCCCGCGAAGACCACCGCCCCCCTCTCGATGTGGGGCTCATAGTCCTCCCTCTCCTCGATGGTGCAGTCGTACCTGTCCAGATCCTCCAGGGTCTCGAACCTCTGCACCCTCTGCTTATTCAGGTCCCCGTAGGGCATCGGGTGCCTGATAACCACGACCCTGTGCCCCCTCTCGGTGAGCCTCGTGAGGAGCCAGCGGCTCGTGGGGCTCTTCCCGCTCCCGGTCCTCGAGGCGCACACGGAGATCACCGGCTTCGTGGGCTCGATCATCGTCGCGTCGGGCCCCAGGAGGGTGAAGCTGGCCCCCGCGGCGAGGACCCTCGAGGCCTCGTCCATGAGGTAGCCATGGGAGACGTCGCTGTAGGCGAAGACGACCTCGTCCACCCGGCGCTCCACGATGAGCGCCTCGAGCATCGTCTCCGGGTAGATCTTGATCCCCATCGGGTATCCTATCCCGGCGAGCTCTGGGGGGTAGATCCTGTTCTCCACCCCGGCCCCGGCGTCGAGCTCCGAGATCTGGGCGGCTGTGAAGGCCACCACCTCGTACTCGGGATTCCCCCTGAAGTTGGTGTTGAAGTTGTGGAAGTCCCTCCCCGCGGCGCCCATGATAATGACTCTCTTTACCAATCCGGTCACACAATGAAGACTTTGATTCACTCCACATATAAACTTAAGACCAGAACCCAGAGGGGCAGTCTTATTATGTCTCCTCATTCTAGTAGGAGTTCGAAAATGTCCAGGGTCTCGCTGATAATCGGGAGCACCTCAGACCGGGAGATCGGAGACAAGGCCGAGGCCATCCTCAAGGAGTTCGGGGTCGACTACGACTACCAGGTCTACTCGGCCCACAGGAACCCGAAGGCCCTCCGGGAGTACATAGAGGCGTCGGACGCATCGGTCTACATCGCCGTCGCGGGGCTATCGGCGGCCCTCCCCGGATTCATCGCGGCCCACACCCTCAAGCCGGTGATCGGCGTCCCCAAGGACGCAAAGCTCGGGGGGATCGACTCCCTCCTCTCCATCGCCCAGATGCCCCCGGGGGTCCCCGTGGCCTGCGTCGGGGTCGACAACTCCAGGAACGGGGCTCTGCTGGCCCTCGAGATTCTGGCCCTCTCCGATGAGGGTTTACGAGAAAAATTGGTGGAGTACCGCCGGAAGAGGGCGGCTAGAACCTAGCCTCCACGTACCGGACGACGGACTCGAAGAAGACCCTGCCGTCCCCGTACTCGTCGGGCCTCCCCTTCTTGGTCCACTCGGGCATCAGGTAGCCGAAGTAAGCCCTCTCAGGGTGGGGCATGAAGCCCAACACATTCCCCTCGGGGTTGCAGATCCCCGCGATGTCATGGTACGCCCCGTTGGGGTTCTCGGGCCAGGAGCCCTCGGCGTAGTCGCCGTCCCCCTTGACGTACCTGAAGACGAGCTGGTCCTGATCGTAGAGCCTCTCCAGCCACGCCTCGGCCTTGTCCTGGGGCATGATGAACCGGCCCTCCCCGTGGGCGACGGGGCACGCAATGACCTGGCCCTTGGGGACCCCCCGGAGTATCCCGCAGTTCCCCTTCCCGATGTTCTTCATCCGGACCCAGCGGTTCTGGTAGCCGTGGCTGTTGTTCGCGAGGGCGACCTGGGGCTCGGGGCTGCGGCCCTCGAAGCCCGGTAGGAACCCTGTCTCCACGAGGACCTGGAACCCGTTGCAGATGCCGATGACGGGGCGCCCTGTGTCCACGAACTCCCCCATCTCCTTCCCGATGCGGTACTCCATCTCCTTGGCCCAGATGGCGCCGCTCCTGACATAGTCCCCGTAGCTGAAGCCCCCGGGGAAGACGAGGACATCGTAGTCGAGGAGGTTCTTCTCCTTGAATACCCTCTGGCTGTGGACGAGGTGGGCCCGGACCCCGAGGTCCCTGAAGGCCCGGACGGTCTCGAGGTCGCAGTTGGTCCCCGGCGCCCTCATGAGGAGGACGTCGATCTCTTCCCGCTTCATCTCGGGTCCTCCAGGGGGGTCTTCCACGCCCCGATAAGCTTCGTCAGCGGGATCTCGATGAGGGGTTCCCCGTTCCTCTCCACCCTTAGTGTCTTATCAACCTTCACGGATCCAATCCGGGCGAATACCGAGTCACCCATGAGAGCCTCGAACTCTCCGCAATCCTTCTCCGACACCTCCACCAGCAGCCTCCCGTTGGACTCGGAGTAGAGCGCAAAGTCGTCTCTCATCTCCTCCGACGTCGACACCTTTGACAAGTCGAATTCGAGGCCGAGGTCCCCGGTGAACGCCATCTCGGCGGCGGCGACCCCCAGCCCCCCGTCGGAGAGGTCGTGGCAGGCCCTCACGATGCCCCGGTCCATCGCCTCGTTCAGGCGGGCGTAGGCCACGGCGTTCTTCTCTGGTTCAAGCTTGGGCACCGAGGCTCCCAGCTCGCCGTGGAGTGCATAGTACTCGGAGCCCCCCAGCTCGGGCTTTGTCACCCCGACGATGTAGAGGGCGTTCCCAGCCTCCTTGAGGTCCATGGTCACCGCCTTCCGGATGTCCGGGACGATCCCCAGGGCCGTGATGAGGAGTGTCGGGGTCACGGGGCCCAGGGGGGACTCGTTGTAGAGGCTGTCCTTCCCCGAGACGAAGGGGGTCCCGTAGGCCTTCCCGACGTCGTGGCAGGCCCGGGAGGCGAGGACGAGGCCTCCGAGGCGGTCCTCGTACTCGGGGTTCCCCCATGTGAAGTTGTCCAGGAGGGAGATCCTGCGCCCCCCCACGGAGACGTTGTTCCTGATCGCCTCGTCGATGACGGAGGCCGCCATCCAGTAGGGGTCTATGAGACCGAATCGGGGGTTGATGCCGCTGCTGATCGCGATGCCCCTCCAGCTGTCTTCGAGGGGCTTGAGGACGGCGGCGTCGTTGGGGCCCGCGTTCCAGCCCTGGAGGGGCTTCACCACGGTCTGGCCCTTCACCTCCTGGTCGTAGCGGCGGATCACCTTCTCCTTGCTCGCGATGTTGTACGATTTCAGGAGGCTAAGGAGGACTGAGCCAAGATCGTCGGGCTCTGGGATGTTAGGCTCTTCGAGCACGGGGGGAGCCCAGTTCGTGGTGCGAATGAGCTTGGGAGGGTCGAATAGGGACCCCAAGTCCAACTCCCCGACTACGTGGCCCTTGTAGTAAATAACGGCGAGGCCGGTCTCAGTGTACTCTCCCAGGACCGTGGTCTCCACCTGCTCGTCCTCGAAGAGGGAGACGACCTCGTCGAGGTTCCCCGGGGGGACGGCGAGGAGCATCCTCTCCTGGCTCTCGGAGATCCAGATCTCCCAGGGGGCCATGTCCATCGCCTTGAGGGACACTCGGTCCAGGTGGGCCTCGACCCCGAGGCCGTAGCTGTCCGCGGTCTCGCAGACCCCGCAGCTGAGGCCCCCGCCCCCGATGTCGGTGATGCCGGAGCCCAGCTTCCTGTCGCTGACCTCCTTGAGGGCCCTCTTGATCTTCTCCTCCTCGATGGGGTTGGCGATCTGGACCGCGGGCCGGGAGACCTCCTCGGACTCTTCGGTGAGCTCCGCAGAGGCGAATGTGACCCCGTGGATGCCGTCCCGGCCGGTCCTCCCCCCGACGAGGAGCACGCAGTCCCCGGGCTTCACGTCCCTGATGTATTGATCCTTGGGGATGACCCCGACGCAGCCGGCGTAGACCACGACGTTCCCGGTGTAGTTCTCGTGGAAGACCGTGGCACCGTTCACCGTGGGGATCCCGATGCTGTTACCGTAGCTCCCTATGCCGTCCACCACGCCGCCGAAGATGTACCGGGGATGCTTCACACCCTCGGGGAGCTTCTCATAAGGATAATCCAAAGGCCCAAAGCATAGAACATCGGTGCAGGCGATGGGGTCGGCCCAGACACCGAGGATGTCCCTAATCACCCCGCCGAGGCCCGTGGCTGCACCGCCAAAAGGCTCGATGGCGGAGGGGTGGTTGTGGGTCTCCACTTTGATCGCGATCCCCACGTCATCGGTGAGGTCCACGATTCCGGCGTTGTCCTCGAAGACGCTGTAGCACCACTCAGGCTCCAATTCGTCGATGAGGCTCATGAAATAGGTCTTGAGGAGACCGTCCACCGTGCCCTCCGGCGTGTGTATGATCCCCCCGAAGGTCTTGTGGCTGCAATGCTCGCTCCAGGTCTGGTCGTAGGTCTGGAGCTCCAGATCCGTCGCTTTCCTCTCCCGGACCACGTAGCCGTCACGGATGTGACGGAGCTCGTCGAGGCTGAGCCCTAGTCCCAGGGTGGAGGCGATCTCCTTGAGGTCGGCGTCGCTCGCGTTGAGGAGGTCGACCTCGTGGTGCTCGAAGGGGTGGGGGCTGATAGTGATGCGGGTCATCAAACTTCCCTGATCTCGAAGCTATAGTCGTCCTTGGTGGGGTTGGTGAGGAGCCTCCTGCACATCTCGTCGAGGACCGCCTCCGCGGTCTCCCTGTCCTCCGCCTGGAACGACACCTCGTAGGCCTTGCTGGCCCGGACGTCGTCGACGGTGTACCCGAGCCCCCTGAGGGCGTTGGCGGCGGTCTCCCCCTCGGGGTCGGAGTAGCCCTTCTTGAGGCTGACGTAGACCTTCGCGTTATACTTCATATAAAGGACCTCACGGGGATATTTCGTTGATTTCTTGTATAAATCATGTTGGGGGCTCTATGCGATCCCATGATGTGTATAAATGTGTTAAATTTATAAAATTTATCCGGGACCTATTAACAAATACAGTAAATATTTCACGGATTGGTAAAAAAAATCTGCCAAATCAGAAATAATCGGTGATCTTCCTCTGGGAGATGGTCTGCCTCAGCAGGAACCCGGCGTCCATCCACTGCTCCAATGGGATGCTGAGCCTGCTCTGGAGCCTCGCCAGGGCCTCGTCCAAGGTGTCGTAGACCAGGGGCGGCTGCCTCATCGCGTTCCTGACGTTCTCCCTGACCTGCCAGACCCCCACAGGGAGGATGTAGTCGGGGTAGGCCTCCCGGATGATAAAGACCCGCGCCTGGCGCCTCTCCTTCATGAGGTGCTCCATCACGGCGAGCCTCCCCGAGTAGTAGCAGCCCCCCATGGAGGCGTACTTGCTCCGGCCGTTGTAGCCCTCCCAGTCGGTGATGATAGCGACGTGGCTGGTGCTCGGGTTCCAGACGGTGCCCGGGTACCACGCCTCGTAGGCCTCGTAGCTCCAGGCGTCGGGGACCAGGAGGACCTCGAACCTGTTCCCCAGGTAGTCGGACTCGTATAGTTCGTAGTTGTTGATGAGGGGGAAGTTCTTGGTCTGGCGGGCCATGTCCTTCCCCAGGATATCGTCCACCGCGGTGATGCTCCACCGGGTGGGGACGAGGCGTCTGTTCTTCTCGACGCCGAAGCTCCCCATGCTGAAGGCCTTCATGATCTGGGTCACGGGGACCCCCTCCTGGTAGAGGGTCTTGGTGGCGGGGGCGGCCTTAAAGTCGGTGTCGTAGTGAGCCTTCTCCATCTCCCTGTTCCACCGGATGTAGCCGATCTCCATCCTCTCCAGGGGGGCGGTGGGCCCGATGGGCTGCACGTCGGCATCGACCCTGAAGCTCCGGCGGGGCCGCTTCTTGAGTTTCATCTCGGTCTCCACGTAGTGTTCGGCGAGGCTGAGCTCCCGGGTCCTGTCGAGGATGCGCCCCGCCTTCTCGGGCTTCCGCACGTTGACTCTGCTCATCCCCCGGACGAGCTGGCTCCGGTAGTCGATGATCTCGTCGATGGATCTCCCCATCCACCGCTCCGGGGAGTCGAGGATGGATGTGTCCCCAAAGTGGTTGGGTGCCAGGGGGCCTATGTTGACGTAAGGGTAACCGAAGCGACCCACAAAGACGCTGGGGGGCGATGAGCCGCTGATCTCGGTTCCTTTGATGCTCCTCCAGATGTTGAAGTGGGAGGCTGCCCGAGCCACCACGGGGCAGCTCGTCTTCCCGCAGAGGAGCTTGGAGCCCTTGCAGACGGCGCAGATGCTCCCCGAGGGAGCCTGCATCCTGAGGTAATCGTTGGTATAGTCTAGACCCGACCCCATCCTGGGGTCCCCTGAGAACATTTCCCGGATCCAGACGTTCTTGGGCTTCTGGACCCGCTTCGCGATCCTCTTACCCAATTCGGTGAATGCTCCGGGCAGGGCTGTTAAATAGATTGAGGTGGGGATTGGAGGAGGGACGTGGGTGAAAATGGCTGCTACGATAAGTTTCACGCAGGCGGTGGCTTGATTCAGCCGGCCTTTATTAAGAACAGGGGATACCTTACGCCATCACGTGGTGAGACTTTGAGGAGCAGCAGTACTAGGAACTGGATGGCCTTCCTAGCCCGGATACCCTCGCTCTTCGTGGGCCTCATCTTATTCTCCGCCGGGATAGTCGCCAACCTCCACGCCGGGCTGGGGATGATGCCCTGGGGCGTGCTCAACGTGGGCCTCGAGAAGCTGACTCCCTTCACTCTGGGGGAGGTCTCCCAGGTGGTGGGCCTCGCCGTCCTCCTCCTGGGCTGGCTCCTCGGGTTCCCCCCGGGATTCGGGACCTTCGCGAACATGTACGTCATAGGGGTATCTATCGACTGGATCATCGCCTCCGGGCTGATCCCCATCCCCCAGGCCCTGCCCTGGCAGCTCGGGTTGCTCCTCCTCAGCGTCACGTTCCTCGGGATGGGCACCCTCCTCTACATCCGGGTGGGGCTGGGCGCCGGCCCCCGGGACGGGCTCATGATGGGATTAGTCAAGAAGACGGGCAGGCCAGTCTCCTCTATCCGGGGTGCCATCGAGATAACCGTCCTGGCAATAGGCTACCTCCTCGGGGGGCCCGTGGGTATAGGGACTGTGATCTCCGCGGTGACCGTGGGATACTCCGTGCAGCTCGCGTTCAGGCTTGGGGGATACTCTAAAGACACGGAGCAGCTCGACATCTACGAGCTTGCGAGGCTTCTGAAGGGCGAGGGAGACCTATAGGATAGTGAGGGACTCGATGTCCCTCGGGTAGTAGGTCACCAGCTCGTAGCCGTCCTCGGTGATAACCGCGGTGTCGGAGTGCCTGAACCCGGCGTATCCCAGCTCGTAGATCCCGGGCTCGATGCTCACCACCATCCCCGGCTTCAGCTCGGCGTCGTTCCCGATGTCCAGCCAGGGGGGCTCGTGCCCCTCGAGGCCGATGCCGTGGCCCGTGTGGTGCCTCATGAGGGCCGTGTACCCTGCGTCCCGGATAACCTTCCCCGACGCCCGGTCCACCTCGCTGCACTTCACCCCGGGCCCCAGGGCCTCGATCGCGGCGTCCTGGGACTCCACCATCACCTGAAAGTACCTCTCCATCTTGGGCGTGGGCTCCCCCAAGATCATGGTCCTCTCCAGCTCGCTGCCGTAGCCCCCCACGTCGGAGCCCGCACCCGTGACCAGGACGTCCCCCTCCTCAATCTTCTTTGGGATCCCTATGCTGTGGGGCATCGCGGACTTCCAGCCCACCTGGCCTCGGAATCCAGCGGAGGCGGGGGCTCTTCCTTTCAGGGTCTCATACTCGGGTCCCAGCGTCTTCTTCATGACTGATGATGCCTCGAGGCTGGCCATGAGACTCACCTCGACGTCCCACATCCCCGGCGCAGTGTAGTCCTGGAGGTACTGGTGGGCGAGGTTCCCCCACATGGCGCTCTCCCTGATGAGGGCGATCTCCTCCTCCGACTTGCAGAGCCTCATGGCCCAGATGATGTCCCCCGCCCTCTCGAACTCGGCGTCCGGCATCTTCTCGGGGAGCGGGGGGCCCGTGTAGCCCATGGCTCCGGAGGCCCCGGCGGGGTTGTCCGCTCCGATCTTGGCCTTCCTGTATCCGAGGTCGATGAGCCACTCGGCGAACTTGTCGATCGTATGCACCTTCCCCGGGTAGTCGAGGTAGGTCCTCACCTCCCCCACGAGGCCCGTCTGATGCCTCAGGTGATCCGCCTCCAGGAGGGGCCCCAGGAAGATCAGGTCCCCATCCGGGGGGACCAGGAGGATGGCGGGCCGCTCCGTGGTCATGTGGGTGAAGTGGGAGACGTAGAACATGCTCTTCCCGCTCGTGAGCAGGAGGGCGTCGAGCCCCCTCTCCACCATGACCTCCCTGACCCTCGCAATCCTCCTCCGATACTCGCCCCAGCTGATCCTGAGCTTAACCATCTACGCACTCTCGCACCTCCATCTATCCGATCACGATTTAGAATTATCGTACAGTCGCGCAGCTGAGCCCGCACCCTCCCCTGCATAACTCATAAGAGCGATGACCACAGTGTTTCTCTCCATGCCCGGATACGGAATCACCTCCGAGAGCGGACCCATGAAACGGGTCCTCGTCCACCACCCCGGCAAGGAGCTGGAACTGGCGAACTCCAACCCCGTGGAGCACCACTTCGACCAGCCCGTGGACATCGAGCGATTCATCTCGGACCACAGGAGCCTGATGGACGCCCTCGAGGAGGCGGGGACCGAGGTCCTGGACGTCGGCTCACTACTCAGGGACGACCCCGGGCTCTCGGCTCAGGTGGAGAGGTGCCCCAACCTCGTCTTCACCCGGGACAGCAGCTTCGTCACCGACGCCGGCGCAGTCCTGATGAGGATGGGGCTCCCCTCGAGGCGCAGGGAGACCCCCGTCATCGAGGCGGCCCACGAGGCCATCGGAGTCCCCATCGGCCACCGGCTCGAAGAACCCGAGACCTTCGAGGGAGGAGGCTTCGCCCTCCTGGATTACCGTGTGGCGGTGGCGGGCCTCTGCCAGAGGACGACCCGGGGCGCCCTCGACGGCATAAGGGATTTCCTATTCGAGGAAGGGGTGGCGGACACATTCATCGTCCTGAAAGTCCCCCCCGACGACATCCACATCGACGGCGACTTCGCCGAGCTCCCCGGGAAGATCGCTCTGGTTCACCCTGAGACATTGGAGTATGCTCCGGCGGTGTTCCACACCCGGGAGGAGACATGGGAGGGGTCATACATCGAGTGGCTTGGGGACAATGGCTGGGACCTGCTGGAGATCACCGACAAGGAGAGGCACGACATGGCTGCCAACTTTCTCACCCTCGACAGGGATCTGGCTATCCACTACACCGGGAACCCCCGGGTGATGGAGGAGGCGAGGAAACGGGGGATAGAGGTCATCCAGATCCCGGGGGAGGAGATGAGGAAGGGGAACGGGGGCATCCACTGCATGACCTGCCCCATCCTAAGGACTTGAATAAGACGTTCCTAGAACCCAGGGGGGAATCCCGAACATTTCTTTAGCCCACACAGGATATGCTACCAGAGGCGTTCACATGGGAAGACTAGACGGCAGAGTCGCGCTGATAACGGGATGCAGGAGAGGCTTCGGGAAGGCGATGGCTGAACTCTTCGCATCCGAGGGAGCCGCGGTCTCGATCTGCGACATCGTCCCTCTGGAGGAACTCAGGCGAGATGTGGGGGCGAAGATCGAGGCCAAAAGAGGGAAGGTGTTGTGTTCCCAAACGGACGTCTCGGACGAGGCCCAGGTGAACTCCATGGTGGAGTCGACCATCGACGAGTTCGGCACCATCGACATCTTGGTCAACAACGTGGGGATAGGCGGGCCCACCAAGAAGACGTGGGAGCTGACGCTGCCCGAGTGGAACAGGACCATGGAGGTTAACCTGGGGGGCACATTCCTCTGCACCAAGGCCGTGGTCCCGGAGATGATCAGGAAGAACTACGGGAGGATCATCAACTTCAGCTCGACCATAGTGAAGAGCCCCTACCCGTACAGGACCCCCTACGCGACCACCAAGATGGGGATCATCGGCTTCACCCGGATACTGGCCCTGGAGGTGGGGAGGCACAACATCACCGCGAACGCGATCTGCCCCGGGAACCCCGGGGGGGAGAGGAACGTCGAGGTCCTGAGGGACCTGGCGGCCTACCTCGGGGAGCCCTTCGACTCCGACGCCGCAAGGGAACGTTTCGTCGAGATGAGGGAGCGGGGGGTGCTCGGGGGCAAGTATCTTGTGGGCGAGGGTTACGTCGAGGCGCTCATCAGCCACATGGACGTGGCCCAGATGGCGCTGTTCCTCGCATCGGATGAGGCAGGGAGCATCACCGGGCAGGACATCAATGTCAGCGCCGGAGCCTCCATATGGTAAAGGCATTCGAAAACCTTGCTTCAATGAGAACTCGCAATCAGAGTGCCCAAGAAGATAAAATAAGTGACTAAAAATCGATGGACGGCATGGAAGGACTGTTCCTGCTCAACTGCTCGAACCTGTACAGCTTGTTGTTGACCGTTCCCCAGTTCCCGTCGTTGATGCTCTCCGATATCTCCGAGATCACCTCCCTGAAAGCCCTCTTCTGATAGCTGTCCTCGTACTTGTAGTAGATCAGAGAGAGTTCCTTCCAGACCTCTGTCTTCACCTCCTGCAGGAAGATAGTTCGGCTGGGAATGGTATCCCTGATGAACTTGCCTACCTTCTTCTTCATCCTCAATAGACTAGTATAGATGATAGTAAGGTTGTTTGCGCTCGGAAGATACTTCTTGTACTCCGATAAATAAAGTTCTTTCATCAATTCTCCCCCTTTTCACGACTCTTTATAGATATTATTTTGATAAAAGGATTCTCTAACGAATTTGGTCATTAATTCCCGTTTATGGAAATCGGATCCCTCACCCGGGAAAAACCCTCTGCAGAAAAACAGTATCCAATATCAGAACGAATAGTTCTAAACATGAACCCATCTGCACGCATGTGATTCAGGTTTAGTATTCAATACTCGTACGGGAAAGAACCTTCAGTAAGGAGCAGACCCTATTTCTTCCTTGGCCGCTCCGCTTTATCGATCCCCGTACACACTACTAGATATCTGAGACTGAAATTCGATCCAAATAAGGGGGGTATCCCATTACGCGCCTCGAACAAGGGGCTATTCCTCGCCGTAGATGAGCTTCATCTCATCGAGGCTGAGCTTCTCCCCGGCCTCTAGTTTAAGTCTCGCCTCCTCGGCGAGCTCCTTCTTCTTCTCCGCCATGACCTTGTTTCGTTTCTCCGCAAGGAAACGCGCCTCATCCTGGGAGAGCTTCCGTATCTTCTTCAGCTCTGGGATGATCTTGTCGAGCTCCGCGTTTACCTCCCTGAGGGATTCGAGGGCCTCCACGAACTTTTTGTGGGCCTCGTCGGATCTCTTCCTCTCCTCGTCTGCCTGCCTGTAGAAGGCGAGCATCCTCTCGTGATGCTCCTGACCCGTCTCCCGAAGGCCGTCCATCTCCTCCCGGATCTTCCGGATCTCCATCCCGACAGCATTCGAGTCGGCGAGGGACATCAGGTACATGTCGTCCCGGGTGTCGAGCTTTCTGTGCTCCTCTACCTGGGTCTTCAGGTGCTTCGCCCTCTCGATGAGCTCCGCCTCCCGGTCCTTTATCTCCAGGGTGGGTGTGGTGGAGAGCTCCCATTCTATCTCCCTGAGCTCCTCCAAAAGCCTCCATCGGGGCCTCAGCCTCCCCCTGCTCTCATCGTTCTCGTCATGGATCTCTCCCGCGGCCTCCCGCTTCGCCTCCAGTCGCTCCCTAAGACCCCCGAGCCTCCCTTTGAGTTCAGCGACCCTCGCGTTCACGCCGTCCCTCTCGGCCTTTGCGTTCCTAGCTTTCGCCTGCAGTTCTTTCACGGACTCGTTGAAGCGGTCCCTCTCCCTTATCCGGGTCTCCCTCTCCTTGTTGAACCCGTCCCGCTTCTCGAATAGCGCAGACGCCTGGGACTCCAGGGCATCCATGTCGTCAGTGGCCATCTCAGATCTCAGCTTTCCCGAAGAGTTTCTTTCTTCTCGCCTCTAGCAGAGATGGCTTGACATCTAAAAACTCTGCGGCGAGCCCCACCGAGACCCCTGCCTCCTCCTCAACCGTGTGCGGTGGAAGGCCGATCCTTTTAGGGGCGAGGGACACCGCGGGATCCATGACGATCTTCAAATCGTCGGTCTCGACCGATAGAGTAGAACTCCGGGCTCCGAGGCTCTCGAAGGCGAGGGGGGCGACCTTGAGGGGCGGCATCCCCTCTTCCTTGGTTGGAGGGCGCTTTAAATCTAACCGGATAGAGGCGTCCGCCTGATAGAAGCCTGATTGATGTGGTTGCGGGGATAAAAGGTGGCCTCAGTGTAACTCTGATCGATCACAAATCTCTCTAATGCCTTCACATCATCGGCCAGTCTCTACCAACTCGCTGCCCATTAAATAGGTTGCTACGATGAACTGTTCGAATCCGTGTTCGAATTCACAGTAATCGTCGGGCGTCTCACAACAGATATTTACCTTCGCCGGCTATTTCCTCTACGCCCCATGTGGAGACTCAAAGCCAGGCTCCGCCCGGCCATAGCCATTCACTTCGCGATACACTTTGCGTTCTTCTTCACCCTCTCATGGGTCCTCCTGTCCCTGCTGCTGAGATTCGACCCAGTCACCGTGACAGCGGCTGGATTCCTGGTCTCGGTCGCCTCGCTGGCCGTCGAGCTGCTGATGGGCTCCAGCCAGGTCGTCAACCATCTAGACCCCAGGTGGCTCGACGAGGCAGCCGACCCGGTCCTGTGGGCTCTAATCCAGGGGGAAGCTGGCAGGGCAGGGATCAAGATAACTAAGGTTGGAGTAATCGATTCAGAATCCCCCAATGCGGTGACGGTAGCCTCACTGACGGGGGGGCCGGTCCTCCTCTTCACTAGGGGCTTGATGCACCGACTCAGCTACCGTGAGATGAGGGCAGTAATCGCCTACATGATCGGCGCCTCGAAGTCAGGTTTCCTGGGCGCCGCGACGATGTTCACCGGGCTCCTCATACTCTCTTACCGGTTGACGGGCAGATACATTGCGAGAAGGGTGGGCAACGGCGGGGAGCGGTTATTCGACAAGGCCCTGGCTGCCCTGGGGTACATCCCCTTCGCCCTCACGGTGTCCCAATACGTCACCGCCACCCGACCGACCTCCTCCTGGGGCGACAGATACGCCGTCGACCAGACGGGGGACCCCTCGGCCTATCTTATGGCCCTCCTCAAGGTCGCGGACGGCACCGCATCACATCCCGAGGGAGAGAACAGGACCCTGTTCACCCCCGTCAAGGGTCTCATGTTCATGGACCCCACCATGGCCCTGCGAGACAATCCGAGCCTGGTGGATGAGGCGAGGCGCCATGGGATCAGATTGGAGATGATTCACGGATACGGCCTCGAAACCATGGAATCATCCGGGATAGAGTACCATGTCTTCGAGTGGTTCTGGAGCCAGCCCAGCCCCCTGGAGAGGTTCCGCTGGGCCATCGGCGCAGGGAAAAAAATGGAATCCCCGCTGAAGATGGGTCTCGCCTGGATCGAGTAGCCTCACTCGATGCTGATGCGGGTGCCCGTGTCCCTACGCTTCTTCTTCTTGAGCACGGTCTCCAAGACGCCGTTCCTGTATGTGGACCTCGAGGATGAACTCTCGATCTCGTCGGGGAGAGCCAGCTCCTTGTGGTACCTCCTCTCCTTGGTCTCCACCTTGATGGTGAGGGTGTGCTCGTCGACGTATAGGTGTATGTCCTCCTTGTCCACGCCCGGGAGCTCGGCGAGCACCTTGATCTGATCCTCCTCGTCGATGACGTCCACCAGGGGCTCCCTCTGATCCTGTAGGTTGAGGGGAAACCCCTTCTCGCCCCCCGGCCCGGGCTTCATGTTTCCGAACTCCCTGACGATGGGCTTCCCGTCGGAGCCGATCTTCACCGAATAACCGTAAACGAAGGGGCCGTACTCCCGTCGGACAGAGCCGTCGGGGAGGCGCCTGACCCTGACCATGTCTCGAGGCATCAGGTTCTCCATGTCCCTAAAGGAATCCGCCATCTCCTTCTCCATATCGTCGATCATCTTATCGATCTCGGGGAAGAAAAATCCCTTCCGCTCCTTGAGCCTCTTGAACCAATCGTCCCAAGCTGACATTTTTTTATCAACAAATCTAATGAACAGCCAGTCTTAAAGGTTCGCCGTGAGAAAGAGTAAATACACGCCCCCCTATACAGGAGGGTGATATGTCCATGCAGAAACTGCCCATGGGGGCCCTCGCAGGGAGCGTCGACCTCGACTTCAAGGAGGTCGAGGAGAACTGGAACACATACACCCTCAGCGACGGCACCACCCTCAAGGTGAAGCTCGTCCTCCGGGGGGTCAAGAGGCTCAAGAATTTCGAGCCCGACGGCGCACCCATCTATGTGATCAACACCATCAACGTCGTGAGGGCCGTAGACATACCCCCAGAACTAAAGGCCAAGCCTAAGAAATCCGAGATGCCCCCGGTCTAACCTAATCCCCCTAGGGGGAATATGTCGTGAAACTGGAGCTAATCTGTCACACCCCGGACGTCGAGACGCTGATCGCCACGGCGATGCTCACCACGACCAGCGGAGCCGAACCCTCCACCCTCTACAAGCGACTGAAGAATTACCCCCAAAAGGTCAGGACGGCCGTTGGGAGACTCGAGCTGCAGCACGGGAGCATCCTGGAACATAACAGGTTCACCTGGACCCTTGAGGCCACCGAAGGGGAAGTCCTCAGGATAATACTCGAGAACAGGTTCTTCACTTGCACCCCCATCGGCGAGAGCAAATGGCTCATGAGCGCCAACCTCCGGACCATTCTGGAATACTCGGAGAAAGAGAGAGCTGGATTCGGGGACACCCTCGTCGACTCGGTGAGGAAGCTCGCCCCCTCTCTAAAGGCATTGAGGGAGAGACAGAAATGAGGGCCGAACTCCTGAGCCACACACCTGTTGAACTGTTAAAGAACGTCTCCAAGGAAGGTCTCACGGAGAACGACCTCCTTCCCCACACGGCTTTCACCTTCGCCATCGAGGGGATAAGCCGAGCCTGCAGCCACCAACTCGTCCGGCACCGGGCGGCCTCCTACTCCCAGCAGAGCCAGAGATACATCACAGGGAAAAGGCTCAGCGAAAGGGTCGTCACCCCCGGATCCATTGGAGATGAATCCGAGACATTCAAGGATCTCGTAGACGCCTCCGGTGAAGCATACAGGAAACTGGTGGAATCCGGCGTCCCCAAGGAGGACGCCCGGTTCGTCCTACCGAACGCCGCCCAGACCAGCCTGCTCATGACAATGGACGGCGGATCTCTCAACCACTTCTTCGGGCTACGATGCTGTGAACGGGCCCAATGGGAGATCAAGATCCTGGCGGACGTGATGCTCCTCAAGGTTTTAACCGTGGCCCCCGACCTCTTCAAGGAGTCCGGCCCCTACTGCTGCCAGCTAGGATACTGCCCCGAGGGGAGGTTCACCTGCGGCAGGATAAGCGAGGTCCAAGAGCACTACGGGGGGCTGCTGGAGAAGAGCTAGCTTCCAGTCTTTTCAGGTCAGATCTCGAAGGCGATGACGTTCCCCGTGATGGGGTCCACCTGGAACTTGAAGTGGACCGTCTCCTTGCTGAACCAGCCCGTCTTCACCACGGCGTCCCCCTCCACCTCCCAGATGTCCCTCTGGGCCCCCGTCGCGTACCAGGCCTTGGAGAAGCTCACCTCCTTCACCTTTTTTGGCCCGAACTGGGCCGCCAAAAAGCGTTTAGCCGAAGCCTGAGCCCCCCCTGCGTCCTCGACCCTGATACCCGACACGGTGCGATCGATCGGGTTACTGAAGACGAGATATATGAAACCCTTGGTCCCGGGTCAGTAGCCCCGGGCGGGGTCGCAGACATGTTGTAGGGGATCTCCTTTCAGGTATCTGCGGAGGTTCTCGCAGAAGATATCCACAATCCGGTCCCCGATGAAGGGCGAGGAATGGCTGTCGTGGGGAATCACGAGGACATTCTCCATATCCCATAGAGGGTGATCCAAGGGCAATGGCTCCTCCACGTGGCAGTCGAGATACGCTCCGCCGATGCTCCCCGCACCAAGTGCCTCGACCATCGCGGCCTCATCCACGATCCTCCCCCTCCCCACGTTGATCAGATAGGCTGAATCCTTCATCGCCTCGAACTCCTCGGGGCCTATCATGTTCTCCGTAAGGTGGGTGAGGGGCGCAGCGATGACGATATAGTCGGCCTCCCGGAGGTATCGTTTCAACTCGTCAGGGGGGAAGACGAGGTCCACGTTCTCCACCTCCTCTATTCGCCTCTTGGTGCCGATGACCCTCATCTCGAATGATTTACTAAGCCTGGCGACCCGCCTCCCGATGTTCCCGAGTCCCAGCAGTAGGACCGTGCTCCCGTAGAGCTCACTGAGCTTGACGTTTCCCCACACGTGATCGCTCTGATCTATCCGTCTCTGCTTCAGCCTCTTCGCGTGGTCGAGCATCGCAGCGACTACGCTCTCCGCGATAGGTATTGTGTGGATCCCGGGGGCGTTGGTGAGTACTACTTCCCCACTGATGATCTCCGGGGTGATGTTGTCACTGAACCCCGTGCTGCAGAGCTGGACCAACCTCAGGCTCGGGGTGAAGAACTTGAGATAGTCCTCCCGGTCCAGCTCCTCCCCGTAATGGATCGTGTTCCCCCCCTCGGCGAGGAGGACCTCGACACCCTCAACCATCCCGCCGACCCTGTGCACCTCTCCCTGGGGCATCTCGACCAGCTCCACATCGGAGGAGACGGACATGATCTGTCGCCTATGCTTCTCCAGGAGCCAGTTGCCGTCCTCCCGGGGCATCTGGTAGCCCCGGGGTATCCCGCTCACCACGACTTTCACCACGTGCATCGACCTCCTATCCCCCAGTTAACTTCATTTCTATTTATGAAGAGTAGATACTGATCCGGATATGAATAAAGTTTAAATGCTATCCTAATACTGAAAATAGCGCTTAATACTCTCCCACATCGACGAGGTAATTAATTTTGTCAGGAGTAAAACAGTGTTTTCCAGACTGTCGCGACTTCAAGTGCACCAAACGCTCCCTGAGCATCAGGGGCAGAGAGGCCTGGTGCGAGTGGACCGGCGATGAGTGCACCCCCAAAGGGTGCAACTACGCCACCTGTTTCCAGCGTCAGCTCCTCGAAAACGGCGTCTGCGGAAAGACCATGAAGCGGAGGACCCGGGAGGACTCTGACCCCGACGATCTCTTCCAGGACGAGATCAGGGTGAGGGGCAAGCTGATGCGCAAAACCGGCGAGAGATCCATCTTCTAGTCCGAGAGACCGAACCACTGGATAAATAAGACCCGTGCTGTCACTCTATCCCCGAGATGAGCCCAGATCTCCGAGCGGAGCTGAGGACCCTCCTCCCTCCCGACAAGGTCAACTTGGTTACAAAGTCCTTCGACATTTATGGCTCCAAGCAGAAGGCTGTGGCCGTGGTCGAGATACCCGACGAGCTGAGGGACGTCGAGCAGGAGATCGGGAAGGCCCTCATGAGGGTGAACAAGAACGTCTCCAGCGTCATCGCCAAGGAATCTGCCAGAACAGGTGATTATAGGATCAGGGAGCTCAGGCTCATCGCTGGCGACCCTGATACCGAGGTCCTCCACAGGGAGTCTGGATGCGTCTTCAGGCTCGACCCCGGAACGGTCTACTTCTCCCCCAGGGAGAGCAGGGAAAGGGACAGGCTGGCAGAGGCGGTGGGAGACGGCGAGGAGACTCTGGTGATGTTCAGCGGTGTCGGTCCCCTACCCATAAGGATCGGCAAGAGGCGCCCCACGGTCAGGGTGACCGCCGTGGAGCTCAACCCCGCAGCCCACAACTATTGCGTCGAGAACATCCACCTCAACAGGGTATCCGACAGGATCCAAGCCATCGAGGGGGACGTCAGGGAGGTCTGCCCCGGACTAGGAAGGACCTACGACAGAGTCATGATGCCCCTCCCCCGGGGAGCCTACAAGTTTCTGGATGTTGCCGTTCCTCTCGTGAAAGACGGGGGAGTGGTCCATCTATATCATTGGTCCTCCCAAGAGGATGCATTCACGGAGGCAGAGAAACTCATTGCAGAGGCGGCGAGTGAATACGGACGGTCTGCGGAATTCTTGGATCGCATCCGGGTTTCTCAGTACAGCCCAGGGACTTGGAAGGTGAGGGTGGACGCGAGACTCTCAACGATCCGGAGTGCCTAATTAGAGTAGAAGATGTGGGGCTTCGAGATCATCTCGATCTCGTCGCCGCACTCGGGGCAGAAAATGCCCCTATACTTGAGATGTGCTCCGCAGAATCTGCAGAACTTCGGTGCAGGCAGGGAACGATGCTCGGGCTCCATACCGCAGAAGGGGCAGAACTTGGAATCGAAGGGCAGCGACCTCCCGCATGAGACGCAGGCCAGTTCGTGACCTATGACCTCTTCTTTTACTGCTGTTGTGGAGGGGAAATCGAATTGTGGCTTGAACTTCTTCTCCGAGAAGTGGAAGGAGCTGATCACGCCCCCTAGAATCACACCTACTAGGGCACTGGGCACTACCGTAATGGCCGAGGTGTAGACCGCCATCCCGATGAACGGGTTGGAGGTGGCCATCGTCATCTCCAGCACGGGGGTTCTCTGGACCAGGGCCGAGAGATCCCGGTAGAAGAGGACCGAGAAAGCGGCCGCAAGGATCATGGAGATGAGGGCTTTCCTCCGATCCATGGATAGCCTCTCCGCGACGTAGCTCGCGATCACGGCTGTGGCCGTGGTGGAGATGGCCCAAAGCCATCCGCCACTCCCAATCTTAAAGGGTATAAATGAGAAGAGCACATCGGCGGCGGCCACCACGAGGAGCAACACGAGGAATGTGAACGGGAAAGACCAGACGCCCGTCGATTCCAGGTCGAAGCGTGTCACCGCCACCATGTACAGCATATCCAATAAGGTCTGGGGATGTCTACCCATTCCTCCGCTGTTACCGTTACCCCTCCTTTTTTTCCTTGTTTCAACAACTAACCTGATGAAGAAAGGTGACAATTACGTGTTTGAGAACCCACAAGATTTACTCTCTTTAACTATTATTGCTAAACTCTAAAGAAAGAAACCAAAAAGATTATAGGAATATGCAAGATAGCAGGATTTTGGGTTATATTTAAAAAGCTCGGGATCATCAACTCGATGGGTCTTCTTTCCCGGTTTTGGTGCTGTCGTACTCCTCTCTCTCGATCTCCAGCGGGCTCTCGAGAGGTATCGGCGGAGGCGTCGTCGCCATCGTGTACCCAATCCAGGCCACGATCAGCAGCATCATATAGACCGCGAGGATCACCGGCAGGCGGTAGGCCCATTCGCTCATCTCTGGAGATATCCAGCTCGTCACGGCCGGCCCCAGTAAGGGTGCGAAGGCCCAGACGAAGTAGCCAACCATTATGACGACGCTTACTACCACGATCAGGCTGCCGAGGGACTTGTCATTCATTTTTCAACCCTCGTGAGAATAGGGTCTGGGATATTTTAGTATTACCTAACTGGATATGACTCAGAAAGAATAGTTAATGTCTTAATTCGCCCAATGACGCTCGAGCTTGGTAACAATTTCCCGCTTCAGGGACTCGAGCTCAGCCAGGGTGATCTCCCCCACCTTATACCTGACTTCGAGGGTGTCGAACTCGTTCCTGAGATCCTGCTCGCCTTGGTCCCCCACCATGGATGAGAAGTATTCTCGGATCTCCTCCATCTCCACCTCCAATCTTCTTCCGAGCTCCATGCTGATTTTGCCCTCGGCTATGAGGCCGTCGATCTTTGAGACGAAAGCCCTGGCCGATTGCTCATGCTCAAACATCTCCCTCGGTGACCCGCCTGAGTGTTTGGTCTCCTCTTCCCTCAGTTGCTCATCGAGGCGTGAGACCTCGCGTTCCAGGCTTTCGACATCGGCCCGGATACTTGGGGTCCTGATCAACAGGTCGCTCTCAGAGATCTCCCCGATGGCCACCCTCACTCTGAGCTCGTCAATCTTGAGCTTAGCGTTCTCCAGCTCGGCCTTCTTATCCTCGTAGCTGGTCTTGCGTGCTCTCAGGCTCTCCTCTATCTTCCTCTGGAGTCTCGTGACCTCGTCTCCGTAGCCCTCCCAGATGTTGGTGAACACCCGGGTCGGCATTCCCCGCTCGCTGAAGATGCCGCAGAGCTTGACCTTCCAGATCTGGTACTTCAGAAGCTCTCTCCTCACCTGCGTGTCCCGGGCATCACCGGAGGGTTCCATGAAAGGGGCCATCGGAAATGGAGGCATGATGCCTTCCGCGAGGGGTCTTGAAAAATTGGTATCCTCGGGTACAAAGCTTGTTGTGGGCATGGGAGGTTCGAATGTTGGACGCTCCTCCTCATTGGCCTGTGGGGTTCTCCCCCTGTCCTTGAGGAGGTTGTAGCCGCAGTAGATGCAGAACTGGTATCTGGGGACCTGTTTTCCGCAACTGCTACATAGAGTGAATTCCTCGTCCATCGTGAAGCTACCCAAAGCCAGGATCTGTGTGAATGATAGGCTCTGTCAAGATAATTGTTTTGGATGAAAAATGCGCGTCTGAATGCCTCAACTGGTCCGGTGGAACGTGATGGATGAGAAAAAAGGTCTCCGAGAATATAATATTCCTGTAAGAATTTTTATTAATAAATATTGCGTTTTTATCTAATTCCAAGCAGGAATATGCTTAATAAGATGTACGCCCCACTATCGATGATTCCCTAAGGAATATTTGAATAAGGTTGGTATGCGTATATGGATAATGTTCTCGTGAAAGAGCTGAAGCAGCTTGCCCTGGACGACAAGCCCATGGAGGTCTGCGAGAGGAAGGGGCTCGGCCACCCCGACACGATCTGTGACTCCGTCATGAACCAGGTCTCCATCGAGCTGTCCAAGGAGTACCTGAAAAGGTTCGGGACCATCCTCCACCACAACCTGGACAAGGGGTTGATCGGTGCAGGGGGCTCCGAGGTCGCCTTCGGAGGAGGGAAGATGACAGAACCGATCCTCATAGTATACGGGGACCGGGCGACCTTCGATGCGGGGGGCGAGCACGTCCCCGTCAATGAAATCGCCGTCAAGAGCACGGAGAAATGGTTCAAGGAGAAGCTCCGATTCATAGAACCCGAGCACGTGAAGCACCAGAGCGTCATCAAGCCCGGTGCGGCCTCCCTCCAGGACATCTTCCAGAGGAAGGGAAAGTACCTCGGCGCGAACGATACCTCCGCAGCCGTGGGCTTCGCACCCCTGAGCAGGACAGAGCGCCTGATCCTGGACCTCGAGGGATACCTCAACACCCCGGGGTTCAAGAAGCAGTACCCGGAGTCCGGGGAGGACATCAAGATCATGGGCTTCAGGAACGGCAACGACATGAACCTCACCGTAGCGATGGCTTTCGTGGACCGGTTCGTCGATAGCGAGGCTGACTACTTCCGGAAGAAATCCGAGATCTACGACGCGATCAACGGCTTCATCAACTCCAAGTACGATTTCGACGAGGTGAACGTCGGGTTGAATGTCCTTGACCGGGAGGGCCGGGGCATCAACGGCCTCTATCTCACGGTGCTGGGAAGTTCAGTCGACACGGGGGACTCGGGCCAAGTGGGTAGGGGCAACAACGTCATCGGAGTCATACCCCTGAACAGGCCCATGTCTTCCGAGGCCGCAGCCGGGAAGAACCCGGTGAGCCACGTCGGCAAGATCTACAACCTCCTCAGCTACAGGATCGCGAACAGGGTAATGGATAACGTCGCCGGGGTCAAAGAGGTCTACATCTGGCTCGTGAGCGCCATAGGCCAGTCCATCGACGTGCCGGCGGTCTGCTCGGCCCAGGTGGTCCCCGCTGAGGGGTTCACCGTCGGCGACGTCGCTTCCGGGATCGAGGAGGTCATGGCCTACGAGTTCGAACACCTCGACCAGTTCTGCAACGACCTCGCCACCGGGAAGATAAACGTCTGCTGAGCGCCCATGGTCCTCTCTTACGACGTCGGCAGCCTCCCCCTCCGGGTGGAGGAGTCCGTTATCTGGGAGGGGGCCCGGAGGTCCGGGTCGTTCCTCTCCCTGGTCAGCGGTTCTGATGCCGCCGATGTCTTCGAGAGGGAGGTCGTCGAGGGTTTCGTGGACAAGGTGAATGCCGGGATCGATGTCCCCAACTACCCCCAGTTCCGAGACATGAACGAGATGTACTTCGAGCTCATCAGGGGCATCGAGAAGGGTCCAGACGGCTACATGGCCCTTGAGAGGCCCTCCGCGAAGCCAAATACTTCTGTTCCCGAGATCGAGGCGATCAGAAAGAACACCTCGAAGATAAAGGACCTGACGGAGGTCGACAGGGTGCGCCTTAAGGTATGCGTGACGGGGCCATACACGTTGGCATCGTTTTTCCCTGCCAAGAACGCGAGCCTCTTTGAGGATCTGGGGGCGGCCCTCGCGGACATCGTTTCCCAGTCCCTGTTTGATAGCAGGAACGGGGAGGTTTCACTGGTCTGTATCGACGAGCCGGTCCTCGGTTTCCTCAACGACCCGCTGCTGGACTACGGGTCAGACGGCAGGGAAGCCCTCATCAAGGCCTGGGACGGGATCTGCCGAGCTGCGGTCTCCAAGGGAGCTGAAACGAGCATGCACCTCCACGACACATCCGACGACATCTTCTGGGCTGTGGATGGTCTCCAGCTGGCCGAGTCTCACGTTGGAGACCCTTTATACACCCTCGACTCGACGAAGAGGCGCCTCGAGGAGACCGGGAAACGGCTCAAGGCGAGCATCGCGTTGACCCTCTTCGACGATCTTATCGAGGCCCGCCTCAATGCTGAGGGCGTCACGGGGGAGATCCAGCAGAAGGTTGGCGACGTCTGGACCGAGATACGGCACGAGAAGGTCGATCCGACGATATTCATCGAGGAGGCCGGGTTGATGGCCAAGAGACTTGGCACTATCGTCGAGGAGTTCGGCCCCGAGAACGTGCCCTATGCTGGGCCCGAGTGCGGCATGGGCGGCTGGCCCGCCTACGAGTACGCCATGGAGGGGCTCCGTAGGATCTCGGAGGCCGTTGCCAAGTACTCGAAACAGGGTTGAGGTCAGAAGAGCCTCTCTACCGCCTCGCGGAACCCTTCTCCGTTTTCTCTCTTCGTCACCAGATCGGCGATCTCTTTAAGCTCGTCGCTAGCATCCCCCACGGCTACTCCATATCCTGCTTCTTGGAGGAGCTCCATGTCCACCTCGCTGTCGCCGATCGCGACGATCTCGGAGCACACGACGCCCATCATCTCCGCCGCCGCCCTGAGCCCCTTCCCCTTGTCGACGTCTCTCGCGAGGACGTGGTAGAAGAAGCCGCTGTCGATGAGCCTCAGCCTGGGGAACTCCGAGAGGACTGTGAGGACCTCCTCCCTTTCGATGGTCCGCTCCATCGCGAGGTCCACCAAGTTATATTGATTGGTCCACGCCTCCCGCACCCTGTCGCCGTGAACCTCCCTCAGCCGACGGTACACCTCTTGGCACTCCTCGTTGTCCCCGAGTAACCTGCTCTCCCCGCCGTAGTCCACGTGGCCCCCGTTCTCGCAGACGATAGCCCCGCTGGTCCCCAGGTACTCCCTGAGGATGTTGAGGATCGGGTAGGGTCGAGCCGATGCGAGGATGACCGGGATTCCCCTGGCTTCGAGGTCCCGGATAGCTTGGATCGCCCCCGTGGAGATTCCGTGGGCCTCGCTGGTGAGTGTGCCGTCGACGTCGGTGGCCAATGCTTTGTACTTCATCTCTGAGTACCGTAGTGGATTCTCCTCGGGGATATTTATTGGCTCTGAGAGCCTGGGTAGGTGCAGAGCTCCCTGAGGAAGCATCCGCTGCACCGGGGCTTGCTGTTCCTGCAATACTCTTTCCCGTGCCTCACGAATGCGTTGTCCACGAATCTGTATGAATCAGGGGGCACGAGGCTTTCCAAGGCCTCCTTTACCCGCTCGGGACCCGCGTCATCCGGCGCAAGACCCAGCCTCCTCGCAACCCTCGAGACGTGGACATCAACAGCTATCGCCGGCTTTTGATAGGCGTGGCTGAGCACGATGTCCGCCGTCTTCGGACCCACACCGGGTAGCCCCATGAGAGTGGCTCGATCATCAGGGACCATTCCACCGAAATCGTCGACGAGGACCCGGCTGATGGCAACGATGCTTCTGGCTTTCTGGTTGTAGAAGCCCGAGCAACGGATTAGCTCCTTGAGTGTGTCTTGGTTCATGGTGAGGAGGTCCAACGGACCCTCTATCTCCTCGAAGAGGTTGCGGGCAGCCCTGCTCGAGTTCTCGTCCCGGGTCCGGTGGGAGAGGACGCAGCCTATCAGGGTCCTGTAGGGGTCTCGGGGCTCCCGGGGTCGTTCATCGATGTCCCCGTAGCGCTCCCTCATCAGAAGTGTGATCACCGTCATCCTCTCGGGTGTTTCCATCAGCCCAGTCTCCGTATGTTCTCGTCTCTCAGCTTCTGGAACCTCTCTGAGAGGTAATCCTGGAGGGTTTTGCCCTCACTTTTCGCGAGCTTCCTCAGCGCGCCGTTCACGCCGGTCGAGTACTGGATGGCCTTCTTGGGTCTCCCGGATATCTCCTCAGGTAAACCGAGGCGTCTCGCGAGGCTCCTCAACACGAGTTTCCTCGGCGATCCCGGGCCCCCGGAGAGCTTCAGATTCGGGGGGATCGAGAGCCCCCACTCGATGAGGGCCAGGTCTGAGAAAGGGAGCCTTAGCTCCAGCCCCGCGTCCATGCAGACCTTGTGGTCCCTCTCGTAGTTGACTCTGTAGGACTCGGAGACGTCCCTGAAGATGGACGCGACGACGGCCTCCCCGTGCTCGGCGTATTCCTGGGCGTGCCTGTGATACCCTCCGAAGAGCTCGTCGCTCCCGTTCCCTGAGAAGAATACCCTGGTACCGTACTGGGTAGCTGATCTCACCGCCCAGTGGAGGGGGATGGCGACGGAGGCCTTCATCGAGTCCGGCTCCTCGATGCTCCAGAGGACCGCGTCGAGGTCCTTCTCCACGTCCTCGGTCGTAAAGGCCTCAAGTCTCAGGGGGAGGTCGAGTGCTTCAGCGGCGGTCTCGGCTGTTTCGAACTCTCGGGAATCCTCTATGCCCACGCAGATGAGGTCGAGATCGACCCCTGCTTTGTCCAGGTAGTGAGCAAGTATACTGCTGTCGATTCCTCCCGAGAATCCGAGAGATGCTTCGGATAAGCCCCGTGTCCTCGATGCGACGGCGTCTGTCATGAGATTGTCAAGCTCCGAGGTGGCCTCGTTCAGGGTGATTTCCTTGAGAGGAGGCTGGGCCAAGGCCTTCACAGGCTCCAACGAGGTCCCACCCTCCGATATCTTCAATATCGAGCCCGGTGTGAGGCTCTGAGCCTCGAGCCCTATTGCCCACAGCATCTTCTTGCTCGAGGCCATCGCCGCGATGTCCTCGTTCTCCCCGTAGTAGAGGGGGATCGTGCCAACTGGGTCTCTGCCGCCTAGGATGGTTCGACCATATTGTGCTGTTATGGCGAAGGATCCTTTCCCCTCCATCACTAATTGTCTGAGCCCTTCCCCCGGGTCCTTGCCGAGTGCATCGCCGGCTGAACCGAAGGTGGGTTGACCCGTCTCGCTCCAGAGCCTCCCCTCGATGGCGAAGGAGTAGCCGTGCTGGGTGAGAGGTTGTGGAGGGTCCTCCGGCTGGACCTTGTTCAGAGCGTACCCGAGGGCTATGGAGGTCTCTGGTAGATCCGATGGGTCGATTCTCCCCTTGATGATGGCGACTCCACCGATGGAGATCCCCTCAGCATCTGGTGCCTTAGGGGTTCTGGCGCGGAGCATCCGGATTATGCTTCCTGTTACGTTCTGGCTCCTCTTGCTGAGGATCGCTGCGAACCTGCCCATTCCCGATTGATCTGTTAGCGGTGTGATTTGGGTTTATCCCTGGAGCTCCTCGGCGGCCTCGAGGATGTCGTCGGTCTGCTCCTCTGATAGGCGGGCTCCGTGGAGAAAGCTCCCCTTCCGGGGGTCGTCTGCGAGGAAGGTGTCCTTAATGGGGTAGGGGTTCTTGAACCGGGTCAGAGCCTTGAACGTGATTACGACCTTCCAGTTGTTCTCCTGACAGTAGGCCTCCTCCTCCGGGGAGAGCTCCCAGAGATGCTCCACCTTGCCCACGACCCCGTAGCCTATGAAAGAGTCTCCCACATCCGTCTTCCTAGCGAGGAGGATGTTGGTCCCTCTGTGCCACTTCCTCCTTACTGCGGTGTAGTATTTTTTTATCTCGAAGACCTGTTTCTCCCAGTCGTCTAAGCTTATCCTGAGGATATAGCCGTAGTTCTCCTCTTGGGTCATCTCACTCTCTCTAAGATTTAGAATATATTAAATCTTTGAATGCTACTCTTCTTGGGTTTCCTCGGTTTCCCGGGGCTCCTCCTCGAAGAAGTCGGTGATGGAGCGCTGCTCCGAGGTGTCCGTGTCGAGACGTTTCCACTCCTCTTGGTCCACGAGCCCGCCCACCTGCTCCTTAATAGTCTTAGCGAGCCTCGGCCCGATCAGAGGTATCTCAACGAGCCTGGCCAGGGGGGCGGCCTTGAGGCTGGCGGCGGATTTGAAGCCCGAGTTGTAGAGGACCTTGGCCCGGACCCTCCCTATGCCCTGGAGGCGCACTAGGGGGAGGAGCTTCTCAGTGACGCCATACCTCACCCTGTCCCTTAGCCTCCGGAGGTGGCCCCTGTGTTCGTCTGTCCCGAGGACCCTGGCGAGCTCGTAGGCTGCGTATAGGAGCCAGTCTGCGTTGTGGACTGCGCTGTACCTGTCCCCTGGGGCGACGCGATATTTCTCGAATAGGTCGTTCTCGGAGGTCTCGTCGATCCATGCCTTCAGGATCATGGTGGTCCTGAGCTCCCCTAGGGCGGTCTCGTAGTCGACGTAGTCGTAGTCCGAGGCGAGTTTCACAGTCAACTCGTGGCGGTGCTCCTCGAGGAACGACTCGACTGCATCCATTTCACCCCTCCTGGGCCTGAGCTTGGGGCGCATGTCCGGGGTGTGGCATATGAGGTGGAGCCATGTGATGTCGGTGAAGTTGACGCCGTCCTCCCTGAGCCCGTCCCTCAGGACCACAGCGGAGAGGGGGTCGATATATAGCTCGGAGACCCTGCGTCCGAAGTCGGTGGCGTAGATGTAGTCTCCCTTGTACTGGATCATGTCCTCCCGGCGGAGGTAGCTCAGTATCCCGGCGAGGATGAGCTTGATGTTCCCCATGGGGTAGTGGTAACCGTAGAAAGTCTGCCCGAAGAAGTCGATGAGCCCCGGCTCACTGTGGGCGTAGTCGGAGGCGATCGCGGCGAGGGTGTGGCCCCGTATTGCCGCCTCCTGGGCGAGCCTGCTGAAGAGCCTCTCCGGCTTCGCGGCGACGTAGTTCTCCATGAGGGCGTCCTGCTCGTCGGAGCTCGACGCGATGAGGACCGCCTCCCCGGCATCGTCGTACTGGGGCCTCCCCGCCCTCCCGCTCATCTGCTTGTACTCGAGCACCGAGATGGGGTACATCCCGTAGCCCGGGGTGAACCTCCGGTAGCTCGCGATGACCGCTGTCCTCGCCGGGAGGTTGACACCGGCCGCTAGGGTAGGGGTTGCTGAGAGGATCTTGATCCAGCCCTCCTTGAAGGCCGTCTCGATGATCCTGCGGTGGGCGGAGCTCAGGCCTGCGTGGTGGAATGCGGCGCCCCCCGCCACGGCGGAGGCGAGGTCGTCGGATAGGCGGGTCTTCTCTCCCCTGGCTGAGATATTTGAGGAGATCTCTTGGAGCTTCACCTCCGCTCTCTTCCTGTGGGATCCCCTGAGGGCGTTGCCCGCCTCCCTCGCGACGCTCTGGGCGCGCCGACGGCTCTCCACGAAGATCAGGCTCTGTCCCCCGTCTAGGACCGAGTTCATCGCGATGTTGATGGGGTCGAGCCTGTTGAGGGGCTTGAGCCCTTTGATGGATCCGTCATTGAAGATGATCCTATCGTTGAGGGCCACCCCCTCAAGGAGAGGGACGGGCCTCCAGTCGGTCTCGATCCACTCCGCGTTGAGCCACTCTGCGACCTCGTCGGCGTTCCTGATCGTGGCGCTGAGGGCGAGGATCTGGAGATCTGGCATCAACTGCCGAAGCCTGGCGATAGCGACCTCCAGGGTGGGCCCCCGGTCGTTCCCGATAAGGTGGACCTCGTCGACAATGACCAAGGAGACAGCCTCCATCCAGGGAGACCTGTGCCGGAGGAGGGAGTCGCACTTTTCGTTGGTGGTCACCACGATGTCATAATCACCGAGCCAACTCGTCCTGCTGTCAAGGTCACCGGTGCTGACACCGACCCTGATCTTCCTTCCGTCCCGCTTCGTGAGCTTGGAGTAGGCCTGGAACTCCTCGTATTTCTCCGAGGCCAGGGCCCTGAGGGGTACGAGATAGAGGACCTTGCCCCCTCTCTCTATGATGTGCTTGAAGGCGCAGAGCTCGGCGACGAGGGTCTTGCCACTGGCCGTGGGGCTCGCCATGACTAGGCTCTTGCCATCCAACACCCCTGCCTCGATTGCCTCAGCTTGAGGAGGATACAACTCGTCGAATCCTCTGGAGTATAGGAGCTCCTTGATTTCCTCGGGTACATCTAGCTCGGAGACCCTCAACACTCCAGCCCTTCGGCAAGATAATGTTGCATGGTGATATTAAACCATGGAGGGGCAGGCTTCAGCTGGATATGCGGTCTTGCGAAACCTTTTATATCGGATGTCCAATGCATCCCCCGATAACAATGACAACTGAGAAATCCATTCTATACTTCGAAAAGATTGGGGAGGAGAACACGGAGGAGACCCTGAGGGTCTCCAAGAAACGGGCTGATGAGCTCGGGATCAAGGATATTGTCGTCGCCTCGACTCGAGGACCTACCGGAGTCAAGGCGTCCGAGGTCTTCAAGGGATACAACCTCGTCGTGGTCACCCACACCACGGGGTTCAGGGAGCCCGGTAAGCAGGAGCTCTCCGACGAGAGCCACGAGGAGATCGAAGCCAACGGCGGTAAGGTCCTCACCACGAGCCACGCCTTCGCCGGGGTCAGCAGGGCCATGAGGGGAAAGTTCGACACCGTCGGTCCCGCGGCGATCGTGGCCCAGACACTGAGGATGTTCGGGCAGGGCATGAAGGTGGTGGTGGAGTGTGCCTACATGGCCGCCGACGCTGGTCTAATACCCATGGACCGGGACATCATCTCCATAGCCGGCTCGGGGAGGGGCGCGGACACCGCGGTGGTGCTGAAGCCCAGCCACCTCCACACAATGTTCGATCTCTACGTGAAGGAGATCATAGCAAAACCTACTTCAGTCTAGAATCCCCGATAGGAGGCATTTACCTCCTTTTTTCTTTTATCAGGTGATCTCAGAGGCAACCGTCGATACGGCGATCTCCAGAGCTTTCACCGTGAGATCGAGAGCCATGCTCGGCGTCTCCTTGTTGACGGCCTGCTCGGGGAGGCACGGGACGTGGATGAATCCTGCAGGAATCTCGAGGCCCAACCGGGACCTGTAATCCATCAGGTGGTAGAATATCTGGTTGCATCCGAAGGTTCCTGCTGAGTTGGAGATGGCCGCGGGGACCTTGGCTTCCTTCAGAGCCTCGAAGATATCCCTCAGGGGGAGACCGCTAAAGTATGCTGCGGGGCCTTCTCCGTTGAGGCGCTTATCCACGGGCTGCGTGCCGCAGTTGTAAGGTATCCTGGCGTCGGCGACGTTGATCGCCACTCTCTCAAGGGATATGGATGCTCGACCGGATTGACCGGTGCAGATGACGGCGGCGGGGTCGAGGCGTGCGATATGTTCCTCGATGGCGCTCCTGATCTCGTGGAAACGCAGGGGAATCTCCTCGACGACGATCTCGAACCCATCCACCCCCTTGCCCTCCAACCTCCTGCAGGCCGAGATCGAGGGGTTTACGGTGCTCTCCCCGAACGGCTCGAAGCCTGTTAACAGGATTTTCATAGAGTTGCCCATTGTGAGTCTCCCTCTGTCACTATCCTAGAAACATAATAAAACCCCCGCAGGTGATAGAGAAGTAAGGGAAAAAGGAGCGGAAGGGAGATATGTCCTTTTTTCCTTGGATGTCCGTCGTCTTGCCGCTAATAAGATTTTATGGAGAAATAATCTATTATAGAGGAGCCTATGGCAGCGCTGCGCCCTGTAGGCGGGTTCACCTCAAGAGTTTTTAAACAAGTATGGAACAAATGGATGCTGAGGCTCCGAGTTGGATAGGCCCGATAAGACGAAGTACTTTTTAGACATCGCCCTCTCGGTCGCCGCCCGTTCCACGTGCCTGAGGCGCAAGTTCGGTGCGGTCCTCGTCAACGGCAATTCTATTGTGGGGACAGGGTACAATGGTAACGCCCGGGGGGTCATCAACTGCTACGAGGTGGGGTGCATCAAGGACATGAAGAACCTCCCCGCCAACGAGGCCTATGATCTGTGCCCAGCGGTCCACGCCGAGGAGAACGCCATCATCAACTCCAGCCGCAGCGACAGGATCGGGGCGAGGCTATATATCGCCGGCCTGAACCCCGACGGCGGATACACCCGGGCCGATCCCTGCCAGAGGTGCAAGAGGAAGATCATCAACTCCGAGATAAGCGAGGTGGTCCTCCTCGACGAGGATGGCCAGCCTGTCCGGATCGATGTTAAGGACTTTGTCCAAGAGGACACGGCCTGGTACGTCAATGAAATCAACATGGCTAGAAAAGATTGAAGCTGAAAATAGCTTCCCTTCGCATCCATATTGAGTTATCTACACAGACGCCATTCTGATGGATGCGAATGCTTTCCGAGGGCTCGAAATGAAGTTTCGTGACAGAGACGCACCAGTGACCCTCAATGGTCTCATCTTCAGGACATACGGCTACGATCATCCCCGCGACTCCTGTTTCTGCGACCTGGAGTACGCCCCGGAAACCCTGTACACTACAAGAGAGCCCCGAGCCCTCAGGGACGGTCTCCCCACGAAGCACTACAAGTTCTACTTCGACGGCGGCCTCAAGTTTGCTCTCAACCAGGAGCCCCCCTTCAAACTTCATCACGCGGCCCTCTCCCGAGACATGGTAGGCGTAAGAGAGGGGGAGATCTCCAGAGTCGTGCGCCCAGACGAGAGGCTGGCGGAGCTGATGAAGATGGATGGAGATGCTCTCCAGAGGACCTGCGTCGAGATAATCGACCTCATCACGGAGTCCTCAAGCTTGAAAGCTTCGGATTTCGGGGTCTTCGGCTCCCTCGCCCACAGCTTCCATAACCCGCTGTTCAGCGACGTGGACCTAGTCATCTATGGCATGGAGGAGCTCCGTGAGCTGCGAGCAACCCTCACGGAACTATACAAGGGAGATTCTCTCAGGAACGAGTTCGACGGCTGGACCCCCCTCGACCCCCCTGCACACTGGAATTTCAAACACCTCTCCAAGGAGGACTATGGCCGGCATCAGAGATGCAAAAAGATCTACGCTGTGCATGATGCGGAGCTCCTGGGGAGGGAGGTGAAGATCGAGTTCGAGCCCGTCAGGAGGTGGGACGAGATAACAAACGAATACGACGATACCCTCAGTATCCGGGAACTAGGGAGGGTCGAAGCCGAGGGGGAGGTCATCTCCGGTGACGAGGGCGGATTCATGCCCTCCATCTACCCGGTTAGGCTCGAGGAGATCGAGGGCAACATAGATCCCGGCGAGATCATCAGGGTGGTCTCGTATGTCGAGGAGTTCAGGCTCCAAGTAGAGACGGGGGAGCGCATCGTGGTTCGAGGCAACCTCGAGGAGGTCGAGACGAGGAACGGGAGCTTCCACCAGATCGCCCTGAGCTACGGTCGAGAATACTTCGACCAAGTCCTGAAACCGATTGACGCTCAGTGACAAAATTTAAATCGAGTACAGAGTTTTTCAGAACGATGCGATAAGATGAGCGTCGAGAAAAAACTGGCCGACATTGAGGCAGAGATCCGCCTGATCCTCGACAAGATAGAGGGGTTCGAGGAGCGCCTTGAGGAGATCCAGGAACAGTTAAGCGAGCTCGACGAGCAGCTCAGCGCCTTGACCTAAAGACTGTTCGAGCCTGCGTCCACGCTGAAACATTAATATCTATATCCCCCCCTAGCGAGGCTGAGGGAACATGAGACTCGGCGAGCACACCTCCAAGGAGATCATCGGAACCAAAGGCGACGAACTGAATGGCAAGAAGATCGTCCTCTGCATGACGGGCAGCGTCGCCGCGATCAAGAGCCCCGAGATCGCACGGGAGCTGATGCGCCACGGGGCGGAGGTCTACACCGTGATGACCGAGATGGCCCAGAAGATCATCCACCCCTACATGATGGAGTGGTCCACGGGGAACCCCGTGGTCACGGAGCTCACGGGGGAGACGGAGCACGTCACCCTGGGAGGGGAGCACCCCGACAGGGCCGACCTCATCCTGGTGGCCCCGAGCACGGCCAACACCATCGGGAAGGCGGCCACGGCCATCGACGACACACCCGTCACCACGCTGCTCACCACAGCCATCGGCGCCGGGATCCCTATCCTCATCGCCCCGGCGATGCATGCCTCCATGTACCGCCACCCCATCGTGATGGAGAACGTGGAGAAGCTGAGATCCATCGGAGTCGAGGTACTCATGCCCCGATTCGAGGAGGAGAAGGCCAAGATACCCACCACGGGGGAGATAGTCGAGGCCGTGATCTCGAAGCTCACTGAGCTGAAGGATTACGAGGGAGTGCGGGTCCTGGTGACCGCGGGACCCACGAGGGAGTACCTCGACGGATTCAGATTCATCACCAACCCGAGCTCGGGCAAGATGGGGGTCGCCGTTGCCAGGGAGGCGCTGAGGAGGGGAGGGGAGGTGACCCTCGTTTATGGCCCAGGCTCCGCGAAGCCCCCCCTCGGTGCTAAGGTGGTCCCCATCGAGACGACGACCGAGATGCTTGACGCTGTTGTGGGAGAGCTTGAGGGCTCCCGATACGATCTCGCAGTCTTCTCGGCTGCGGCCGCCGACTTTGGCCCCGAGAAAAGAGACATGGTGAAGACCTCCTCTAGCTTGGAGAGCTGGCGGATCGACCTCGTCTCCAGGCCCAAGATCATCGACAAGGTGAAGAAGGTAACTCCCGGAATATTCCTTGTTGGTTTTAAGGCGGAGTTCGGTGTATCCGACGAGGAGCTCATAAAGAAGGCCCAAGCCAGGATGGAGTCCGGGGGGATGGACCTTATCGTAGCCAACGATGTCGGCAGGGCAAAAGTGGGCTTCGGCCACGACACCAACGAGGCGTTCATCATCGCAGCGGAAAGCGTCGTGGAGCACATCCACGTCACTAGCAAGGATGAGATAGCGAGGCGTCTCCTGACTGTGGTAAGGAATAAGATGGGGAAATGATTCATAAGTAAGAGTTAAAACCAACATCCGGTTGAAGCCTGACGAGATGAAGAAATACAAGGAACAGAGGTGGTCTAAAGACCTAAATGATATCACCATCCCCCTAGATGACGATCTCGATAGGTACCTGAAATTCCTAGAGAAGAATAAACTCGTCAGGAACAGGGAGGACGCCGCCCTCGCAGCCCTCCGCATCTACAAGAAGCTGAATATGCAAGACTGGCTCCCATATGTGTACAGGACGGGGACCGAGAGGGTTCTCCTCATGGGCCAGAGCATGCTCCGAGACATCTTCACATCGATGAGCAAGGACAAGCTCTACAACCTCGCGCGGGTCAGCGCCCTTAAGAGGAGGATGATAGATCCCATGGACCCAGAAATCGACTTCAGGGAGACCGACAACTGGGACATCATCCTCAGCGAGCTAGAGAATCTGGGATGGGGAAAATTCACCCGCGATGGCGACGTCATAATGGTAGAGTTCCTGGGCGTTTCCATGGCTTATCTGAGAGGATATCTCGAGAACCTCTTAGGAGCCGAGTTCAAGCTACACCAGACCCGTTCGGGGGATGTCCACGTCCTGAGCAAGGAGAAGGACAAGGCACAAGTCTGGGGCCGGTCATAGACCGGTACACGGGCACCTCTTGTATGGGCCAATCACAACCGAGACTTCGGTTCCTATGATGCCCTCGACGCTGAGCTCCGTCTCGAGGAAATCGTTGAGCTCCTCCATGTCCCTGAAGATCACCTCGAGGAACAGGTTCACGTTCCCCGTCGTCCGGTACAGCACCTGGATGTCCGGGTTTCCCTTGAGGTGCTCGACGATGGGTTTCAGCCTCTGAGGGTTGATCTGGAGGCCGATGAAGGCCTTGATAATCCTGCCCAACTTATGGTAATCGAGGAGGAGGTTGAACTGTTTGATGACTCCGTCTTCAAGCATCCTTTTCACCCTCTTCCTGACGGTAGCGTCACTGACATCGATCTCCTTTGCGATCGTCTTGAACGGCTTCCTAGCGTTCCCACTCAGGGACCTGATGATTTTAAGATCCAACCTATCGATGCTCATTTTTCATCACCATTGATTTATGAAAATTACATTTGGAGTGATGAGATTTATTTTTCCGTGCAATATTCTCATATCACCCTTATAAATAATAATTAGTAAATACTGTATAAACATTTTCTCGTTTTGATACACTTGACGCTAGAATAGGGAACACGTATTGTCGAAAAAATCATTGAAAGTTCGAAAAACGAACTATCAATAGATAGATAGCTTTGAAAATAACAAAAGTCTAATATTAATTGGTGAAGAAGATGGAGTACCGAGAGTTAGTGAGAAGCATCCCGAAGCCCATGAGAGACCCTCTCTCTGTAAAATTCATGGACATACTACTCGAGGCGAAAGAATCAGATGCCATCCCTAGTTCCGTCGCGAAAACAATCCTATATTACTGGCAGAGGGATCAACTCGCGAGCGAGGCGGGTCTCACGACGCTCTTCAAGACGGTCGTTGAAGCCGACCCCGAGAGAGCCATTGGGGTCATCGACGATTTCGGCCTTGAGGAGATAAAGCTAGCTATCAGCTCCTGAGGGAGACGATAGGCGACGCTGAGACCGCTTCCCACTCTTTATCCTAGAGGATAGTGGAAAAATGACGAGTTTCGGAATCGAGTTCGTCCCGATGGAGCTTTTCTGGAGAACAACCTATTACACCATCCAAGCGGAGCGGCTAGGTTATGACAGCATCTGGATAACCGACCACTTCAATAACAGGAACGTCTACGTGAGCCTCACCGTTATAGCCAACTACACCGACAGGATCAAGCTGGGGCCAGGGGTCACCAACCCCTACCTCGTCCACCCCACCATGACTGCCCAGAGTGTAGCCTCCCTGAACGAGGTCGCCCCGGGCAGGGTCATCTGCGGCATTGGGGCGGGCGACAAGACCACTCTCGAGATGGTGGGCGTGGAGATGAAGGCCCCCCTCCGCACAGTGAGGGAGGCCGTCGAGATCATCCGGCGACAGATTGCCCGCGAGAAAGGCAACTACGATGGCAAAGTCTTCAGCACGACGGCTGGAGCGAGGTTCAACTTCAGGGCAAACGAGAGCATCCCCATCTACATCGGAGCTCAGGGGCCCCAAATGCTCCAACTGGCGGGAGCCATCGGGGACGGAGCATTGATCAACGCATCGCATCCCGACGACATCGAGAGAGCCGTGACGCTGATCCGGAAGGGAGCCGAGAAGAAAGGGAGAGATCCCAAAGAAGTTGACATCGCCGCATACACCTCGTTTTCAGTCGCCGAGACCGAGAAGAAGGCGAGAAAGCCGGTGATCCCTGTAGTCGCCTACATAGTGGCTGGGAGTCCTCCCTTTATCCTGGAGAAGCACGGTATTCCCGTGGAGACCGCCGAGAGCATCCGGAGTGCCCTCGCTAACCGTGAATGGGGGGCAGCATTTGGGGCCGTCAACGATACAATGATCGACGCTTTCGCAGTCTGCGGCTCGCCGGAACAGTGCACCGAGAAGATCGCATCCCTGTTCAAGACCGGGATCACACACTTCGTCACAGGTTCGCCCTTGGGACCGAATATCAGGTCTTCGATCAACCTCTTCGGGTTCGAGGTGCTGCCCCACTTCAAGGAGCATCCATAATCCTCTCTTTTTCTTTCAGGGATAAAACGAAAAAAGCCCCGGTGTACGGGGCATTGTGCAAAGGGTATCAGGAGATGAGTTTAGTTGTTAGGATCTTGGTGTAGTGGTTTCTGGGCGGCCTGAACTTGGTGAATTCTTCAAGCCTGTCCTGCTCTGTGAGCTTCTTCCAGATTAGGACCCAGGCGCAATCGTCCTTGTATTCGCCGACCTCGCATTTACCCTCGACCTGTCCCCCACATGGGCCGTTCAGCAGTGCTTTGGGGCAGCGTGCTATTGGGCAGACGCCCCCTGTCTCGTCGAGGATGCAATCCTGGCAGGCCTTGCATCGTTCGTAGTACCGCCCGATCCTTTCGGTCATGCCGATGAACATCGTGTCCAGCGCAGGTAGAGCGATCTTGCCCGTGTATTCCGCTATGGTCTGGACCCCGACTCCGCAGTTCATGACGAGAACAGCGTCTGACTCGGCGATCGTCTCCTTGTGTTCTTTAAGGTCGCGTCTGGTTAGCCTGAGGTCGCAGGGCTCCTCCACGACGGTGAAGCCGCTGATCTTGTCCGAGAGCTTCTCGACCATGCCGTGGACCTCATTCTCCCCTCCGGTCTGGCAGACCGTTGCGCACTTTCCGCAGCCCACGACGAAGAGCTTCCCGAAGGGCTCCGTCATTTCCATGATCTTTTCAAAGGGCTTCTGTTTAGTGATTATCATCCATCATCACCTCACATTGTCTCCGCGACCAGGGGCTCGAGGATCCTCTCGTAGAGGACCGCCATCACGTGGACCCCCGCCGCCTTTGTAGTCTTCCTGATCTCCCTGATGAAGGGTGCGAAGAACTCCATGTTCACCTCGTCGTAGAGCATTTTCCTCTTCTCCTTGTCCGGCTCTTCCTTACACTTCCTCATGGATTCTAGGAGGTCTTTGGGTACGCTGACCCCGGGGATGTATTTGTCGAAAAAGTCGGCGATGCCAAAGGACTTGAGGGGGAAGACGCCGATGAGCGTGGGGCAGTTGAGCCTCTCGGTCTCCTTGAGGAACTCCTTGGTGAGGTCGATGTCGAACATCGTCTGAGTCTGAATAAAGTCGGCGCCGATTTTGGTCTTCCTCTCGACTTTCAAAATCTCCGGCTCCAGAGGATTGGCGTTAGGGTTCGCGGCAATTCCCACGTTGATGGGAACCTTCCCGTGAATCTCGTTCCCCTCCAGGTCGACCCCCTCATCGATCAGCTTGCTAAGCATGTAGACGAACTGAGCTGAGTCGAGGTCGTAAACGGGGAGCGCTCCCTTGTGGTCGCCGAGAACTGTGTGGTCCCCCGAGATCGCCAGGATGTTCTTGATGCCGAGGTGGGCGGCAGCTAGGACGTCCGAGAGCAGGGCAAGGCGGTTCCTATCCCTGATGACCATTTGGTAGACCGTCTCCAGGCCAACGTCCCTCTGGACGACATAGGAGGGCACTAGGGAGTTCATGAAGGCCATCGCCAGCGGATTATCGGTCACATTCGCGGCGATTACGTACGGTTTCATTGCCCTCGCGCTGACGAGGATCTCCTCGAGCCCCGTTGTCTTCTCCGGCTCCAGCTCCCCTGTGAGAACGAACTTTCCCTCACGGATCTCCTTCATCAGGTCGCTGTAGGCGGGTCGTTTATTTCTCATATTGAAAACTCCGAAAGATCAATGATCTACCAGAGAATCCTTATTAAGACTTTTCAGGACAGGACCATTCAAAAATGGGATTAGCTGAAATGAGCCTGTTTCTCAAAAGGTTGTTGATTAGGAACTTCTCCGCATGAAATATTCCAGCATCTCTAGGAGGTTCCTTTTTGCCTCGGACTCGGGGAAGAGCTCAAGCATCGCCTTCGAGCTACCGGCGTACTCCCAGGCGATTTTTTTAGCGTATTCAATCGAACCAAGATCAACCAGAATCTTTATCGCGGCCTCAATGTCGATTGGAGCAGAATCGTCTTTTCCCAGCACCTTCAGGATCGTATCTCTGTCTACAGATGTGGAATTCTCGAGGGCATGGACTATAATGAGGGTCTTCTTCCCCTCTCTCAAGTCGCTTCCCACAGGCTTCCCCAAGGTCTCCTCGTCGGCTGTTACGCCGAGGATGTCGTCCACGATCTGGAAAGCTATCCCCGCATCCCAGGCGAAGGAACCGAGCCTCTCAACATCCTCCTCATTGGCGCCCCCGACGATGGCGCCTATCTCGGCGCAAGCCTTGAAGAGTGCTGAGGTCTTGCCACCGACCATGAAAATATAGTCCTCCGGGGAGACATCACTCGTATCTGGGAACGAGACATCGAGGACCTGACCCTCGCAGATGCTGATTGTGGCCTCCGTTACAGCTTTTATTGACTCGAGGACCCTGTCGCTTGGCAAAGAACCATTGAAGTACGAGGCGTACATCGCCTGGTATACCTTCGCGAACAGGAGGTCGCCGCTCGCGATGGCCACTGGGACTCCCCACTTGGAGTGGATCGTGGGGGCTCCTCGCCTGATCGGGTCGTTGTCCATGATGTCGTCGTGGATAAGCGTGAAGTTGTGGAGGATCTCCAGACCAGCCGCGAAGGGGAGGGCTACGCTGGAGTCTCCGCCCACGAGCTCACATGATTTCAGTACGAGGTATGGCCTGAGCCGCTTCCCTCCAGCGTTGAAGATGTGCCTCGACGCTTCGTATAGGACTGCAGGTTTCCGGTCCTCGAGGAGCTCGAATATATAGTCGTCAACCTTCGACGCGCTGGCGATGAGTTTCTCCGATATAGAGTTCTTGACCATCTTTCCCTCCTCCGACATTGCGTATGAGCCGTATAAACCTGATAAAAGTTATCTCCATGAACTTCCGGCCCTTATCCCCGGTTTGCCAGACTCTGGAGGTCGTAGCCTCTCAGCCTGAGCCATTCCGAGGTTCTCCCCAGGACGACGACGGGGACTTTTTTGAGTTCCTCCACGTTCCTAGCTCCGACGAGGAACATCACGGTCCTGAATTCCCGTAGGATGTCATTCGCATGCTCCAGGAGGGCCCCCTTTCCTTCAACAGCTTTCTCGAGGAAGGGCTTCGCTATACCCACAGCATCGGCGCCCAATGTGATCGCCTTGGCCATCTCGACGCCGGTCCGGAGCCCACCAGAGGCGATGATCTTTAGATCCGTAGATCGGCTGGCCTCGACGACGCTTATGGCCGTGGGTATCCCCCAGTTCCATAGGGCCTCGCCGAGGGCTTCCTGGCTCTTCCTCCCCTCGACCCTTGCGATGTGATGCTCCACCGCCGCCCAGCTTGTACCCCCCACGCCGCTCACCTCAAGGGCTGATGCTCCGGCGGCCTTCAGGCTCACGGCGACCTCCCTGGAGATGCCGCACCCAGTCTCCTTCATCACCACCGGTGTCCCGAGCTCGCCCGTTATCGCCTTAATTTTCTCTAGTACGCCCCTGTACTGGGTATCCCCCCCGACTTGGACGGCCTCCTGGAGGGGATTCATGTGGATCCCGAGGGCGTCTGCCTCTATCATGTCGATGCATCGCTTCGCCTCCTCTACGCCCCACCCGATGCTGAGCTGGGGGCAGCCAATGTTCCCCATGACCAGGGACGATGGCGCCTTTTCCCTCACAACCGTGAATGTATGCTCCACGCCGGGGTCCTCGAGGGCGATCCGCTGACTGCCTACCCCTATCCCTAACCCGAGCTCCTCCGCGACCTCGGCGAGGGTTGAGTTGATCTCCTTGGCGAATCCTGTTCCCCCGGTTATCGCCGAGACGATGAGGGGTGAGGCGAGTCTCTTCCCGAAGAGCTCAGTCTCCGTGTCTATCTCGTCGAGGTCTATCTCGGGGAGGGCGCGGTGGATGAGCCTGATGTCCTCGAACCCCGTCCCGATATCTGACTGGACGTTCTCATCCAGCGATAATCTGAGGTGTCTCTCCTTCCTCTTCTCGATCTCCGTCAGCGGTCTCACCCCGTCAGGATGGTCCCTGCTACGGGTTCCCCCTTGAGGGCTTTAAGTATCACGTCGGGCTTCGTGGCGTTCACGAACTGAACCTTGACACCCTCCCCGACCGCCGCTCTAGCCTCAGAGACCTTCCCCAGCATGCCGCCGGTGACATCGGTCGACAGAGACTCCCCGATCTTGACGAATCCATCGATCTTCTCTATCTCCAAACGGTCGATCAGCCTTGCCTCGGGGGAGAGCTTTGGGTTCGATGTGAAGACGCCGTCCACGTCGACCCCGAAGATGAGCTTCGAGGCCCCGAGGGAGACGGCGAGGCGGACCGCGAGCTGATCCCCTGAGAGGATGGTGAATCCTTTCTTCCTGTCGAGCACTGCATCCCCGAACAGAACAGGAAGGACCCCACGGACGACGAGCCTGCCCACGATCTCGAAATCGACATTTGACATCCGGCCGTCATCCGTGGCGATGAACGACGACGGGCTCACCGACATGGCCGGTATCCCCGCATCGAGGAGGGCCTTCACGATGATGGCGTTGAGGTCCACCATGGCTTGGTGGGTCCTGGCGAAGCCTGGGATCTGCCGATCCGAGGTGAAGCCGCCCGCTATACCATATTTCTTGGCGACGGGATGGCCGAAGGAGCCCCCGCCGTGGACGATAACGACGGGTGTGGGCCAGGCAGCTTTGATCTCCTCGGCGAGCCTCCGGATGTTCCCGTGGTGAGCTGTGAACTCCTGATCCTTGACGGTGACCACGGATCCACCGAGTTTGAGGACCTGCAGTCAGTCCAGCCTCCTGGTCTCGACCCCTTCATAGCTGATGTTGACGATATGGGGTTCTCCTCTGCTGTGGGAGATCGCTCTGCTGACCTCTTTGAGCTTGTCAGGGTCCGTGATGGCGATCATGCAGCCGCCTCCGCCCGCCCCCGTGAGTTTAGCCCCGTATGCCCCTGCCCCCCTTGCGGCGTGGACCAGGATGTCCAGCCTGGCGATGGAGACCCCGACCGACGAGAGGAGGCCGTGGTTGATGTTCATGAGGTCCCCGATCATGGGATAGTCCCTGGCCTTGATGGCTTCGAGGCCCTTTCGGGAGACCTCTCCCATCGAGTCGATGAGCCCATCCACGAGCTCGGGGTTCCTGTCCCTGAGGAGCCTCACCCGGGCGACGAGTCTCCGAGTCGAGCGTTTCCTCCTAGAGTTCCCGATGACCAGAGGGAGCCCCCCCTGGAAATCGATCCTCTCAATGCCGACGCCTGTCTCATAGCTCAACACGCCACCGTATGTGGAGATGTTGTTATCGACACCGCTGGGGGTACCATGAACCACCTTCTCCCCCTCGTAGGCGAGGTCGCAGATCTCCTGCAGTGACAAGTTACCGTCCAGCAGCTCCCCTGTAGCCGCCACCGTAGCGACGCAGATCGCGGCTGAGGAGCCCAGACCGGCGGCTATGGGGATCTCGGAGCGGACAGTGAGGTCGAGCCCTGAATGTTTATCGAGGTGCTCCATCGTCTTCCTGGCGGCGACGAGCATCGCCTGGAGCCTATTCCCCCTCCATTCCTCCCCTGCGACGGGGTGGTATTCATCGCCCTCGAAGTATCCCTCGAATCCCAGGTCGAGGCAGTCGAACCTGATTATCTCGTCGTCCCTCTCCTTGGCGGTGATCTTGGCTCTCCTGTCGATGGCGATGACGATAGCGGGACCCCTGTAGACGACGCTATGCTCCCCGAAGAGTATCGCCTTCCCGGGCGCAGTGGCTTCGACAGACATTACTTTCTACCTCGTAATCTTGGCTGAGGCGTAGCCCACCACCGCGGACATGTCACTGGTGATGTCCCCGCTGGTGCCGTAGGCGAGGAGCTGGGCTTTAGTCGCTCCCAGCCTCTTCGCCGCAACGAGGGTGGCGGAGACTGGGCCGTATCCGCACATGCTCACTCGTTGGGAACGCACCCAGGATTGGAGGGCCTCCTCGTTCATGGACTCTATCCTCTCGATGACTCCCCGATCCTTCTCCCCGGCGGAGTCCTTGGTTTCCATGTGGGTGAGATCCGTCGAGGCGAGGATAAGTGCATCCATTCCAGCAACCGACTCGGCGATGGCTCTCCCGATCGCCCTGCTGGTGCCCAGGTCCTGGAACCCCATGCAGATGGGTACGATCCTCGTCTCTCCGTAGATGTACTGTAGGAAGGGGAGCTGCACCTCGATGGAGTGCTCCCTGAGATGGGCTGATTCATCCATGTCGATGATATCGGACGCCTCGAAGATCTTCTTGGCGAGGGGTTCGTGGATCTCGACGTTTCCGAGCGGGGTCTCCCAAGCTCCTTCACCCCACATCGAGACGGGACCGCCTAGGCCGGTGTGATTCGGGCCGAGGATGATGACCGCAGAAGGAGGCTTCTCAGAGGCTAGGTGATAATAACTGTGGGCTGCGACTGGACCAGAGTACATGTATCCTGCGTGAGGGCAGACGACGCCGATGATCTCCCTTTCTTCTGATCCTTTTTGGGGTAGTTTACCCGGGCCGAGGGGATGGGTGAAGCTATCCTCGATGGCGCCCCTCAGGCGATCGGGCGATGCGGGGTAGAAAGCTCCCGCAACCCAAGGTCGCCTGACGCCCATGGCCCCACCTACATGGTTGACTCGAAATCGTCGATGGAGACCGAAAAGTCCTGCTCAGGGGTGAGCTCATTGAGCTCCCGCTTGAGCTGCCTCGCGAGGAGCCAGTAGGCGATGGCGAGGCTCCTCCTCCCCTTGTTGTTGATGGGGATGATGAGGTCGACGTTGGAGAGGTTGTTGTCGGTACTGCATAACGCTATAACGGGGACTCCCACCGTTGCGGCCTCGACCACGATCTGCTGATCGGCGAGGGCGTCGGTGACGATCACCGCTACGGGCTCGAAATAGTGGCTGTACGTCGGGTTGGTGAAGGTTCCCGATGTGAAGCGCCCGATCAGGGGATGCGCGCCGGTCACCTCGCAGAACTTGTGGACGGGCAGCCTCCCGTACCTCTTGGATGAGGCGACCGCGACTCTTGAGAGGTCCATCCTGGAGATGAACTTGGCAGCGGTCTGCACCCTCTCGTTCATCTTATCCATGTCGAGGACGAAGAGGCCGTCCGGCCTCACCTTGTATATGAATGGCATCATGTCGTTGGTCTTGACCCTGGTCCCGATGTGGACCCCCGCGGACAGGAGCACCTCCTGGGGCAGCAGGAGGGTATCGCTTTGCTGAGTTTCCATATCTAACGTTCGCCTCTGATATCGACGATCTCTTTGTTCTCGTGGAACTCCAGTATATCGTCTATGAGGTCCACGTGGGAGATCAGCATCCTCCTGCAGCAGTACCTTTCGACTCCGAGGTCGTCGAGGACCTCCTTGGGGTGCTCACCGGCTGCAACCCTCTTGGAGAAGGGCTCCCATTTGTCCCCCACCAACTTGCCGCAGGAGAAGCATCTGACTGGAATGATCATTCTATTTTTTCAGCCTCTGACTTCATGCTGATCATACGCGAGAGGGGTTTTAAGCCTATTTCCGCTCTTCTCGGAGAGGAACTCGACTCATCTTTTCTTCTCAGCGCACCTGACCTTTTACAGATGCTCTAGATATAAATGTTGAGATGAGTTTGAGAAAAAAATATCGCGTGAAGGAATACCAATTCTATGGATTTCTCGCTTTTAGTATTCGTTGATGAATGCCTCGAGATCTTCAATAATAGTCCTGGAATTGCTGCTACCACCGGCTCTCGAGCTTCATGACCCACGAAATATAGGCCCAGATGCGGACGAACGCGTAGTAGGGGCGATAGAAGAGTACCATGACCGGTGTCAGGTAGGCGTATTCGAGGTCTTCTTTCCGGGGGGAGAGGAGCCCTGCGGTGACTATCGTGAAGAGCTCCATGAACACATGGAGACCGGCGACCGGATCCAACGCCATCGCTAAAAATAGCTCCGTTTGGGTTAAAAGGCACAGGTCCTGAATGCTATTTCGATGCCGCATTAGCCTTCAGGGACTTGATCGTCCCCGAGGCCCCCGTCACCCTCACCGCTGCATCGTTGTTCGATATCTCGGTGATAAGAGCCAAGGCCGCCCTCATCTCCCTTGTGTGGCTCCGGCTGCATCGGACGATTCCTTTTCTTGTTTCCTCGTCGTATTCTATGAGTCTCGGCTGGAGACCCGATACGCCGAAATACCCGAATAGCTCCCGGACGGCTTGATAGAGTGCATCTGAGACTTCCTGCTCGGAGTAGGCATCGCCACCGTCGAGGGAGATGGCTAGGTATCGCCTCCCGGTTCCTCTCACAGGCATCCTTCCACCTCCCTGACTCCCGGGCTCACGAATCCCGGCTCGAGCTTTGCCCTGTTTCTCTCAAGGATCTTGATAGGAATCACCGAGACCGCGTCGAGCCCCTGGTCCTCCGAGATGCCGAGGAGGCTCGTGATCGACGCAATGGCACGGGGTTCCCGCATCCGGAGAGGTGTAGCGGCGCCGCTCGAGGCCAAAACGGGCACGCCTTCGCGTTCAGCGTTCCAGATGTCCCGTTTCAGGTTGACGAGGACCCTTGCTCTCTCATCTGCACTCGAGTCCAGCAAGTCTGAGAGGGACACTTCGTAAGCGCAGTTAGATTTCGCAGCGAGGGATGCTCCCTGACGGTCTAGGCTCACGCGGCTCCTTCCGGTCTTCAGGGGAGGGAAAGTGAGGATATCGACCCGGTGATCCTTCGCGGCTTGCCTCGACACGGCCTTGTTTTCGCAGTGGACCGCCACGATCTCGAATTTTCTGCGGACCCGCCGTAGGGCCTTGGATAGCTCGTTGGTGTTCCTGGGTCTCAGGTCGACTCGACTCGCAAGATCGATGCCGAGGGTCCGGGCCTCGTCTCTCCATGCCTGCGGCGCGGGTCTCTCGGAGGCTATTGCGATGCCTTTGAATCCCAGCTTCGATGCGAGTTCCAGCATCTCCATGAGGACTCGAGGTTCTCCCGGGTCCCTGATGTTGAGGTCGACGAAGCGTCTCACGCCTCGAGTTCCTCCTTGATTATGGCTTTGACGACATCGTGGACGTATTCCACTCGGTCCTTCCCGTGGGGTAGCTGGAGCTTGAATTTCATCCTCACCGGATCTGTCTCCACTAGGCGGACTTTGCCCAGGTATGCGTTCTGCTTATCCAGTCGAATGTAGAGGTTACCCCCATCGTCTAGTCTCTCCTCCAACTCGTCCAGTACCCTCTGCTGGTCAAGAGAGGAAAGCTCCTGCACCACTTTCCGGAGGACCCCGGTCGCCCCTTTCTTCCTTCTTATCTTTCCCGTCACGATCGTGATGGGGTCCCCGTGGTGCCCCTTGAGCGTCCTCCTCGTGAGCCAGAGGTCCCGGGCTTCCTCGGGGAGAAGGTTCCTCATGGCCTTCTCAACCTTGTCTTCGTCCTCGGTGGCGTGAGAGAAGGCGGAGACCTCAACCTCCCTGACTAAGTTGGCGGGGACGCTCACAGGACCATCGCTCCTTTACAAGCGGGTATTCCCGTATGCTGGAATAAATCTTCTCTGGCGACAGCCCCGTATTATCGCTCCACATGGAGTATGGTCGAAGGGGCCCCGGGGACTATGACGCTCACGATTAGGATCCATGAAGTACCTTTATACAGACAACAAACCTTAACTAGCGATGCGTTTTCTCTGTTCAGCGTTGCGGCCGTGGCTCAGTCTGGATAGAGCGTGGGTCTTCGGATAGATTTCTAGGAGACAACCCAATGTCGCGGGTTCAAATCCTGCCGGCCGCGCCACCATTAGAATGATTGATAAGCCTTTGGATCAGATTATTTAGAACTCGTGGTGAAATGACATTGGAGAAGACTACGCTCTATTTCGAGAAGACGGGTCCCGAGAACACCGATAGATTGCTCTCCGCCGCCAAGATGAGGGCAGAGGAGCTTGGCATCAGGGACATCGTCGTCGCTACAACCCATGGGAATACGGCAGTCAAGGCTCAGGAGGCCTTTGGCCCCAAGGTGAACATTGTCGCCGTAACGATCAGCGAGGGGTTCAAGGACAAGGGCTGGCCCATCACGGAATCGGAGCGAAAAGCCCTCGAGGACAGGGGAATCAGGGTCCTCACATCGATCCACGCCCTGGGCGGCGACGTGGGCTCCGCATTCACGGACAAGTACGGGGGAGGATACCCCGTGAGAGCCGTCAGGGACACTCTCTACAGGTTCGGACAGGGGATGAAGGTCGCCGTCGAGATCGTCCTAATGGCCGCAGACGCAGGCCTCATAGGGATGGACGGGGAGGTCATGGCCATCGCGGGGACAGGAGATGGGGCCGATACGTGCATCGTCGTTAAGCCCGCTTACCCTAGGAAGTTCTTCGAGCTGGAGATCCGGGAGATCCTGGCTAAGCCCCGGGCCTTCGACTGATTCCCGTGATTCAATACTCGAACTCCTGAGCCAGCTTAGGAGCCGCTTATTTCATCCACGTGAGGCTCCTCGATGAAGAAGTGGGTTAGGAGCAGCGGAGGGATGACGAGGACGAACTGGAGGAGGAAGGGCACCTGATGGCCAACGTTGTCGTACAGCCACCCGCCTGCGAACATACCTGCTGACATGGAAAGCATAGAAAAGAAACCCCTCGAACCGTTGACCTTCCCCCGGTGCTCCCGAGGAACCAAATCCGCGGAGAGGGCCGAGGCCGCCCCGCCGATGAGAACCTGAATCATCCCAACCAGGCTCATCGACACTATCAGCCTGTAAAAGTCTCCCCCGATCAGCATCGCCATAGCGAGGACCCAGACCACGAAAGCGGCCATCATCGGCTTCTTCTTGCCAAATTTATCGATTATTTTTCCCGCTGGCAGCGCAAGGATGATCATGGAGACGAATAGGGCCGTCATGATGTAGGAGAACGCGACGTAGTTGATGCCGAGGTCGTCGAGGATGTACAGTGTGAGCACCGGGTTGAACAGCCCCACGGAGAAGTTCGTGAAGACGAACACGATGAAGAGGACGAAGGCGGATCGGGGGACAACCTTCCAGACATTTATACTGGCCCTCAGGGAGGTCGGGTACTCCCCCAGCATCTCACCGAGGTTGATCTTCGCGGGGTCCTCCACGGTCTCCTTGAGCCTATAGCGCAGAATTGAGGCCACAACGAAGCCTATGACAACGACGACGTAGCTGAGCCTCATGCTCCGCATCAGCCCCATCCTGACGTACAGAATCCCCGCCAGGAGGGGGGCCGGCGTCGTAGACGCGCTTGCGATGAGCTGGATGATGCTGAACCCCATGCCCCTCTTGTCCTTGGGGACGGAGTCTGCGATGATCGCGTGTAAAGCAGGCTGGTATATCCCCGTCAATCCGACTAGGATCGCACCGACGAGGATCCACTCCCAGCTGGGGGCGGCCGCGTAGAAGATGCGGGCTATCCCCGCGAGGAAGGTCATCGTGAATATGAGCCATTTTCTCCCGTACTTGTCAGCCATGTAACCCCCGGGGATCTGGACAAAGGCTCTCGCTATCATCTCCACCGCCCCGATGAGACCGATGATGGCCGCGGTGCCGCCGAGAGCCTCAACGTACTTAGGGTAATAAGTTGCGGGTAGTTCGCTGGCGAAGTCGAGGATGATCCAGCTCATCACCATTACGAGGAAGTTCCCCTGGATGAACCCGAACTCCGAGCGGAACCTGCTCAGCAGCCCTTTTTTGGGCTCAGATGCAGTTTCCTCCCTGATATCCTCAACTTCCACGGCTTCTTTCTCCCTCTCTACTCGATGCTGCCCGCTGCCTTCAGGGAGTCCCTGATCTCAACGAGGAGTTCCATCATCTCCTCGAGCCGTCTACCCGTCTCCTTGACGAGCTCCTCGTCGGACAGACTGGAGTAGTCAGCGCTTCTGGACATCTACTCTTCCACCGCCTTCAGGATGTCCCTGATCTCGCCCAGGACTCCGACGATCCCGTTGAGTTCCTCGAGGGTAGCCCTCTGCTGCTCTCTGAGCACCCTGAGCCTCTGCCTCTCGACTCTCCCGGAGTCATCGAATACTCTACCCAAGGGGCCCTGGACGACTCCGACGATGGCGATCCCCCCGCCAACCAGTACAGCCATAAAAGCAACGGCTGCTGCGGCCAAGAAATTGAAACCGTAAAAGAGGCTCGCATACAGGCAGATACCGGGCACTCCCAGACCGATGGCTATTGCTGAGAGCACGATCAATGCCGATGATGTCTTGGACATTTTAAACTATGCCCTCCTTCACTGTCTCCAGGATCTTGGAGGGGTTGAGCACCAACTCGAAATCTGAGGGTGAGTAGGTTTTTGATGGTGGGCGCCCTTCGGTCTTGGTCTCGGGAGTTATTTCTTCGATTAGACCCAATTTTCTCAATCCTTTCAGGTGGAGGTGCGCCAGGGGATAGGACAGGCCCATCTCCTTGGCGAGGGCGTAGGCGTGCTTGGGCTCCTCGGCGAGGGATGCTATCATCCTCAGCCTTATCGGGTTCGCCAGGGCCTTAAGCGTCTTCACCAGCTTCGTTAGCTCGTCCTCGCTCAAGCGGCATCTCCACGCTGATGTATACGAAAAACCTTATACATATAAATATTTTCTTTTATATAAGAAATTCTTTATATATATTGGGGAGCGATGGAACCCTTAGTCTTCGAGGCCCTCATCATCGATGTACCTCTTCAGGGTATGGAGGGCTGCCAGGAACTCGCCCCCCCTCGCCGTGATCCTGAAACCCTTCGTGCTCCCGTATTCCTCCTCCTTCACGAGCCCCCGACTCGAGAGAAACTGGACCACCTCCTTGGCCCTGTCCACGGGGAGGTTGGCCCCGTACGAGATCCTTGTGATGGGGCTCACCCCTTTGCGGCGAATCGTCTCGAGGGTGTCCAGGTAGATGTCGTAGCGAGTCCGCCGCTTCATGGGATGCCCCAGGCCTATTAGAAGGGTGGAGCAGGCAGCTTTTCAGTCTTTTCCGGGTCCATGGAGAACCGGGCGTCCTTGTCGGCATTCAGGGTGTCCGTGTACTTCACGTCTCCGGTGATCCTGCAATCGTTCTCGATGGTCAGTCTCTCAGCGTACACGTTGTCGGCCATGCAGCCCCTGCGGAGGACCACGGTGCCCCCGTAGACGTCTTCCACCCTCGCGCGTTCCCTGATGAGGACCCTGTTGGCGATGATGGGGCCCTCGACCTCCCCCCTCCTCCCGATCTCGATCTCCTCCGCCTTCGCGCCCTTCCTCGTCCTCAGGGTGTTGGTCGCAATCTCGTCGAGGGCCTCTATCTTGAAGGCCTCGACCTTTCCACCCACCCTCACGTTTCTCGCTTTGAGTTCTCCGTCGACCGCCGCCTTCCCGCCTACCCGGAGGTCCTCGGAGAGGTCGAGGTCACCGTTCACGCTCACGGTCCCCCCGACGTCGATGTTACACCCCTTAGCGTTCCCGTCAATCTTGACGGTCCCCCCGACGTCGATGTTCACGAACTCGAGGTCCCCGTCGCTCTTGAAGGTGCCCCCCACGTCGATCTCCTCGCCGACGCCGCCGGAGATCTTGACGGATCCTCCTACCCTGATGTTGCCGAAGTTCAAGGGCCTCGATGCTTTGAGGGTGCCCCCGACCTTGATGTCCCCTACCTTTCCCCCTTCGAGCTTGACGGTTCCACCCACGTCGATCTCGTTGACGTCCGCCTCCCCCTCGATCCTCACGCTCCCGCCGACGTCGATCTTATCGGCCTCCACGGGCCCGTTGCATTTGAATGAGCCACCGACGTTGATGAGACCCGTCTTGGCTGCCCGCTCGATTGTGACTGAGCCGCCGACGTCGATCTCTTCGATCTCTGCCTGGGCGAATACCTTGAAGGATCCCCCCACATCGACGCGTTTCGCCTTCGCATTACCCTCAACGGTCAAGGAGCCCCCGACTCTGGCCTGGTCTGTATCCAGGTCCCCCGAGACATCGACTCTATCGTCCACCTCGATCTTGGGGGTAACCAGATTGCCCTTCACCTCGAGGCGGCCCCTCTTGAGCGTGACCAGTCTCGTGGCCGTGAGGTCGCCCTCGACGAGGATGTCCCCGCTGCTCCCCCTCAGCTCCGTGGTCTCGAGGCTGGACTCGAACCTGCAGTCGTCCTTGCACTCGGTCACCCCGTGGACCTTGATGACTCCCTCCGGGGTCTCCGCCCTCACAGTGGCGTCGTAGACTATTAGGTCGCCGTCGACTTTTCCTATGTGCTTGTGGGCTCCTCTCGGGACCCTGACTTCCTCTGGCACCTATATCACAAGTTGGGAGGCGGGGTCTCGCCTTTTAAAGGTAAGACACGTGGGATACTCACATATTGTTACTATAGCGACAAAGGATCAAAGGGAACATGTGTTCATGCCCTTCAAGCGTTGTTGTGCGCGCGCGTGGACTCAGAGAGCATCACAGTTGATGGTGGTGATTACGCGTACTGGTCCAAGGAGTTCCAGTCAAATAGGTCGGTCGTGTTCGTTGTAAACTAGAGTGCAGCCGTGGAGGTCGCGGTGTTGTCTATAATAATGATGAAGCGTTTGGGATGGAGTCAACCGCTGTTGATGTTCACGATGTATCCATCAGTGAGATTTGGGTCGAGGAGGAGATCGAGTACACGATAAAACGAGGGACTCGAACCGAGACACGTCTAGACACCATATGGGAACTAATGTCCGGGACAACCCCCGTTTATTAGCAGAAGAAAATAAACACGCAAACTGTTTAATCGACAGAGATTAACCGTTTCTTGTTCAATAAATGAAGAATAAACCTCGTTTCTCTGCATTACTGTTTTTGTTGTTATGCTACGTAGCGGTTTCTTTCACAGTCACGGTCCTGTTTTGTGCGGCGGCTCAAGACGATATGCTTTCAGGCGGTGACGCCGGTAATACGATAGACAACGCGACTCTGATTGAGATAGCTTCCGGTAACGGATATTGTGGATACCCTGATCAATATGACTGGTATAAGGTACCGGTTGTCAAAGATCAAGTAATATCTGTCGAGTTAACGACGAATTCAGGGTATTTCATTCTTCAGTTGTTTGATACAAACCAACAAAAAGTCGATCAAGCGACGCACGAAGCAAGGGAATCTCAGCCACCTGTCTCTGTTTCTTGGACTGCTACAAAGTCAGGTTTTTTCTATATATTGGTAAAACATGAGTACTTTACCTATGATACTTATTCTCTTCAGATAACAGGGCTGACTTCACCTAACTTGGCTCCAATGGCTAGTTTTGTGTGGCGGACCGAAAACGGTGTTCTGCATGTGGACGCCTCAGAGTCCAGCGACCCAGATGGTTATATCGCGTCTTACATATGGTATTTCGACGGTACGCCCGTTGTTGACTCCAGTGAAGGGGATTACTGGTCATGGGGCTCTTTGGTTCCTGGTGTATACGCGTTATCCCTAGTGGTCGTGGATGATGATGGAGCCTTCTCTGATCCTTTTGTTCTCAGCGTTGAGGTGGAGGCGCCGCTGCGCGCCGATGCATGGATCATAGATGTAGACAGCAGCGACAATGTGATGCCGGGTGGGTTGATCACGGTGAATGTCAGCGTGGGGTACATCTTTGACTCGGAGACCGTTCTCGGGCTAGGTATCTACCGCATCGACATGGGTCTCTACGTGGTTGGGGCAGAGGACGCGTTATACGGGGAGGGGAATAAGACCTATAGTCTGGTATTTGAGGCGCCCATGTCTCCTGGAAGGTATGACCTGATTGCTGAGGTCCCTTATCTGGTGGGAACAGAGTGGGCCTGGGGCAACGAGTCGACACTCGTTTTCATGGTGAACGTGATTGATTATTCATCGGATTTTGTGGAGATGACGGATCTACGGTACCCTGCGTTCGTTGAGACAGGGAAGGAGATACAGGTATCGATTACGGTCAGATATGAGTTGACGAATGACACGGTTGCTTTCGGGATAGTCGACCTAGACACCGAGGAGATACAGGTCGCTTCGTTCATCCCGTTAACCGGTCAGGGTACAAGAACCGTTGAACTCATTTTTTCCGCTCCCTCCCTAGAGGGCGCCTACGATTTCTTTGTCTCTGTTGGCCCTCTCGACGGAGAATCAGTCGATGATGTCTTCCAAGTGACTGTTATCCCAAGTGAAGATGACCCTGAAGCGTTTTTTGAATGGTGGATGCAAGACGGTGAACTCTACCTTGATAGCTCCGGGTCAACCGTAGATGGGGATGCGACGGAGTACAGATGGTTTATCGATGGCGAGTTGATAGAGGACGCGTTGCATTGGGATTTCTGGTCAAAGAGCGGCATGGAGCCCGGTGTCTACGAGGTAACATTGATAGTCATTGATGAGGAAAAAGAATCCGAACCATTTACCCTGACCGTGGAGGTTCCGGAGGGAGACACGGAAAACCAAGTGCCCACGGCGGATGTCGAGTGGTGGATCACAGAGGGAACGCTGCACGTGGATGCCGGGGGGTCCAGCGACCCTGACGGGGAGATAGTTGACTATACGTGGGTCATTAACGGTGAGGAAGACGTCTCTTTCAGGGGATTAGAGTCCTGGTCATGGTCGGAGATTCCACCCGGTACGTATAGTATTACTCTCCATGTCGAGGATGACTCTGGGAGTGAAGGTACGCATAGAGTGACGGTTGTGGTTAACGGTATACCTGGGTTCCCCTATGAAGCCTTGCTCATAGGGTTGATAATCGCCGGGTTCATGCTAAAAAGAGACCATAGGCTCGGCTCACATTTAAGCTCGATACCGTCTGATCTGTGATCTCAACCATCTTAGATTATTATTGCATTAGATGGAAGTGAAGAAAATGGTATGGCAGAGAAGGATTCTTCGTGTTTCACTACGAAAGACGAATGAAAAAAGTCCCGCCAGTTACCAACCAAACTTAGAATCCTTCAAGTCCCGACAAGTTACCCGAACCCAGTTATCTGACCTTTATCTGTGAAAAAAACTTCTAATATAGCGTCCTCCAGCGCGCGCATACCCCAAACAGGACAGGAGTTAGAAGACTGTCCCAATATGTATCAACCAATTAATGTTACTGTGCGGAGGGCTCTCTCTTGCTCGTCGGATAGGTCTCGTGGATCAAGAAGAAGAGCAGCCCAGTGAGGAACCTGAGGCCGGCCGAGATCATGAGCCCCATATTGATGCCTTGGAGGGCTCCCCCGACGGCGAGGAAGTTGTCTGTGACGTAGCCCCCTAGGAGGTTACCCATGAAAGTGGCCACCCCGAACACAGCGGTGTTGGCTGCCAGATAGGTGGCTCTCATCTCGACGGGGGCGAGGTCGATGATATACGTGGGCCCCGAGCTCATCCAGGCCCCCATCCCGAAACCCATGATTATTTCCGACATGGCGACGTGAGTCCAGTCCGTGGCGACAACGTAGAAGAGAGGTGACACGGCCATGATAATACGGCTGAACACGACTACTGGTCGGCGGCCGATCCTGTCCATGAGTTTGCCCGAGTACCGCTGGGAGAACATCGAGGATGCCGCGGAGAAGACTGAATAGGCGGCGACCTGCCAGATCTTGAGGGAGAGCTTGTCTACTATGATGAAAGGGAACAGGGGCCAGGCGAAGGACATCGCGATGCCGTAGACGACGTTGACGATGAGGTATCTCCTGAGCCTCAAGTCCCTGAAGACGATACGGAGATCGAGTTCCCGCCCCTCCTGATTCGAGGGCTTCTCCTCGATGAAGAGGCTGAGGATCCCCGAGACTATGCTCATCACTGCGGAAAGGGCAAGCAATAGCTTGAAGGACTCAGGGGTGGTCTCTCCCACCTGGTTTAGGGAGATGGTGAATGCTACGATCATCGCCCCGAGACTTCCCGTCTGGCTCAGTGCGCTTATCCTCCCGATGACCGCTCCCCTACTGGAGTAGGTGGTGTAGTCTCCCAGTAGACTACTCCAAGCCGGGGTGATGATGCTCCAGCAGATCGCGACGCCTATCATGAGGAGCATGACCCAGACGGGAGCCTCCACGAAGACGAGGGAGGCTACGATGATCCCGTTCAAGAATCTCCCGATCGCGATGAAGATCCGTTTGCCTTTGCGATCCACGAGCCGGCCCCAGAGGAGCTGTAGGATGTTCCTGCTCAGGCTCTCCGCCGCCCTGAGGTAGCTCATCTGGCTCACGGTTACTCCCACCGCTACTGCGAGGAGGCTCAGGTATCTGTGGGCAATGCTGTCCGAGAAAGTCCCTGCTACTCCAGTTCCGTAGAGGGCTTTGGAGGGTATGAGGGCGGGCTCTTCGATCTCCTCGCTCAATGCATCACGGCCGGGTATCCTCGAAGAAATAGCGGAGGGTTACAAAAATGTTGAGGTCTTCCCCCGCCTAGAGGAGCCTGACGGAGGAGGCCTTGAATGTGATGTAGACCTCCTGGCCCACGTTGAGCCCCATCTCCTCGAGGGATCTCCTCGTAATCTGGACCGTGAAGACGACACCGACGTCCACCCTCAGTCTGACGATGGCCTCGAGCTCCTCGACCCCTATTATCTTCCCGCGCAGATTGTTCCTGGCACTCGACGCCATGACTCTCCTGGAGACTATGATGTCCTCAGGCCTCACATTGACTGTCGTGCTCCCCTCAGTGCTGAAAGCCCCGACTATCACGACACCATCAACGTCGATGCGTGAGACCCCATCCACCCGCTTCGAGACACCGGTGAAGACGTTCTCCGTCCTAGCGAACCTCGCCATCTCGGTTGACTGGCTCAACATGAGGTCCCGGGTCGAACCGATCTCGACGACCCGCCCCCCGCTCAGCAGGAGCACCTTGTCCGAAAGCTCTCTGGCAATCTCCATGTCGTGGGTGGCGAGCACGACGGTGATGTCCGGCCTCTCTCTTAACCCGAGTATGAATTTCTTGACGATATCAAGGCTCTCGGGGTCCAGGTTCACAGTGGGCTCGTCGAGGAGCAGGAGATCGGTCTCCAGAACCACCGCCCTGGCGATCGAGAGCCTCTGCTTTTCACCTCCGGAGAGGCTCTTCGCGTTTCTCTCAGCCAGGGCGTCTAGCCCCAGCAGATGGAGCGCCCCTGACACTCGCTCCTCGATCTCATCGTTTGAGAGACCTCTCTGTCTGAGGCCGTAAGCGACGTTATCGAAGACGCTGCCTCTAAGGACAACAGGCCGCTGGAACACGAGGGTCGTCCGCTTCCTCCAGCTCCCCTTGTCCTTCAGGTCGACGTTTTTCCCGTCGAAGAGGACCTCCCCGCTGGTCGTTTGCTCAAGGGCAGCGAGTATTCTCAGTAGGGTCGACTTCCCCGAACCATTGGGCCCCAAGACCGTGATCACTTCACCTCTCTCGATCTCGAGGGTCATGTCTCGTAGAGCCTCTATCTCCCCGAATCTCTTGGAGACGCTCCGGAGCTCCATCATCCCTGAACCCACCTCTGGACGATATAGATGAGGGCGTTCACCACCCCTACTATCCCAAGGAGGATGACGGTGAGAGCGATCCCCAGAGGGATCGCCCCCCTCCCCGTCTCGAGGGCGATCACCGTGGTGAGAACCCTGGTGGCCCCTCGTATGTTCCCTCCCACCATGAGGGCGACCCCCAGCTCCGCGATCGCCCTGTTGAAGCTGGCCGATATCGAGAGAAGTATGCCCCCCATAGACTCTCCGAGGACCGTGAGGTTAGCCGCCGTCTCCGATGCTCCAAGGGTGAGTGCGAGTCTCTTGATCTCAGGATCAACTGTCTCGACGGTCACCGCCACGAGGCTCACAAGGATAGGAGTGATCAGAGCCGACTGGCCGAGGACGATTGCCGCTGGTGTATAGAGTAGCTGGAGGCCGCCGAGGGGACCCGACCGGGATAGGATGAGATAGAACAGGAGCCCTATTGCCACCGCGGGCACCCCCATCAGGGCGTTGAATACTCCTTTCAGGAGTTGTCTCCCCCTGAATCTCCCGAGGCCCAGGGAGACGCCTAGGGGGATCGACCAACACGAGGCCAGGATCGTGGCGAGGCCCGAGACCGTGATGGCCCTGAAGGTAATGTCGATGAGCACTCTGTCCCCAGTCATTATCAGCATGAAAGCCTCCCCTAAGCCCTGCAATATGACTGATGTTACAGAACGCACCCCATTTTATTGACTAAGCTATCATTATCCACTTCACTCACCCGTAGAGATCGGTGTCCCCTCTCCGATATTCTGGGGGGCACTCCGATCCCATGAAGAATGCCGCTTCCTCTATCCACCGGGTAACCTCGGGGTCTGACTCAGTCTCCAGTAGCTTTACAGCAGGTTTGAACAGGCTCATCCCGTAGCTCTCTATGCCGTACTCGCCGATGAGGGCTTGCCCCTCCTCGGAGGCGAGGAACTCGATGAACGTCGTGGCACCTTCGAACTCTGTGTTCTGGACTGTATCTGGATTCACGGCGATGGCGCTGTAGACGTTGATGAGGCTTGGACCCGACTCCACCATCACCTCGAGGCTCACGAGGCCACTCTCCCCATACTTCAAGTAAGTGCCCATGTCAGCGAGGGTGTACCCCTGCTTCTCCTCGGCGATCTGGAGGGTCTTCCCCATCCCCGTGCCAGCCTCGAAGTACCAAGGCTCCTCGCCCAGCTCGGATGCCACCAAGCCGATTAGGAGCCAGAGCTCCATCTCCTTCGAGTGTGTTCCCGAATCATCCCCCCTTGAGACCCAGGTAGCCTCATCCTTCCTCCCCATCTCTACCAGAGTCTCCATAGCCCCAATTGGATCCATGCCCCTGATCCCCGCAGGGTCGTCTGGGGGCCCGACGATGGTGAAGTAGTTGTACGCGATGATCTTCCGGTTGACCCCATAGCCTTCCTCCATGAACTCCTGCTCCTTGCCGGGTGCGTGTACCAGGATCATGTCTGCGTCTCCCCTCTCGGCATGGGCGATCGCGAGGCCCGTCCCCACCGATATAAAGTGAAGGTCTATCTTTTGCTCCTCCTCGAAGGCGTCCTCGATCATGTCGATGACTCCCGTGTCGTAGAGACTGGTCGTGGTGGAGACGATCAGTCTTCTCGTCCCCGCTTTGGGCCATGCGACGTACGCGGCGATGATTATAGTGATCATGAGGGTCGCTGCGATGATTGTGTAGGTATTTTTGAGCCTCATCGATCCCTTTAACCCGATGTGTTTCACCATGCATATCGTTATAAGCTTTCGTATACACGAGTAACAACTGTATTAACCGATATGCACTGCCGTGCATAACAGCTTTAACGGATGAGACTCCCAGTAGGACGGATACCAGAATGCCCGCACGCCAGACCCGAGACGAGGAGAAGCCCACACTCGTCGATCCCCACGGTAGGAGTGTGAACAGCCTGCGGGTCTCGATAACCCAGAGGTGCAACTTCGACTGCTTCTTCTGCCATCAGGAGGGCGAGTCGGGGCCCGACGGGGAGGCGACCCCGGAGGAGATCGAGGCCATCGTCTCCGTGGCGGCGGAGCTCGGGATCGGCAAGGTGAAGATCACCGGCGGGGAGCCCCTCCTACGGGAGGACGTCGTCGAGATCGTCCGGCGGATTTCATCACATGTGGGGGAGGTCTCCATGACCACCAACGGCTATCTTCTCGCTGAGAGGGCGTGCGAACTCAAGGAGGCGGGGCTCGACAGGGTCAACGTGAGCTTCCACTCAGGGAACCCTGATGTCTTCTGCAAGATCATCGGCAGCGACTCCTACCCCAGGGTGAGGGAGGGGATAGCTACGGCGAAGGATTGCGGGCTCAACCCCGTGAAGCTCAACATGGTGGTCATGAAAGGGATCAACGAAGAGGAGATCCCCCGGATGATCGAGTTCGCTAAGGAGGTCGGGGCCACCCTCCAGCTCATCGAGTACCAGCCCCTTGAGAAAGGGGTCACAGACTGGTCGGACTACCACTTCGACCTCAAACCCCTGGAAGAAGAGTTCGAGGCTCGCTCGTCCAGAGTCGTGGAGCGGGAGATGCATCGGAGACGACAGTATCATCTAGTGGGCGGGGGGGTCGTGGAGGTGGTGAGGCCGATGCATAACTCTGATTTCTGCATGTACTGCACCCGCCTCAGGCTCACCTCGGACGGGGACCTGAAGCCCTGCCTCATGAGGGATGACAACCACGTCGAGGCCGTCTCCCTGCTGAGGAACGGGGGGAGTAGGGAGAGCATCAAGGCGGCCTTCAGGGAGGCAGTGGCCAAGAGGGAGCCGTTCTGGGGTTGAGTCCATGAAGGTGAGGCTGAAGTTCTTCGCATCCTTCCGGCTGCTGACCGGCACAGCCGGGACCGAGCTCGAGGTCCCCCAGGGCTCCACGACCAGCGACTTGTTGGAATTGGTTAGAGAGATGTACGACGGATTCAATGAGAAGACGGTCCTCTACGCCGTCAACGGCGAATACGTCGGAGAGGAAGTCGGGCTGAAAGAGGGCGACTCTATCGCTTTCTTCCCGCCCGTGAGCGGTGGATGACATGATCAGGGTGACGAGGGAAGATTTCTCCGTCGACGAGGTCGTCGCGAGCATCCGATCCGGGGGAATGGGCGCCATAGTCACATTCCTCGGAACCGTGAGGAATAGCTCCCAGGGGAGGGACGTGGACAGGATCGAGATCCAGGTCTACGAGGAGATGGCGGTGAAGCAGCTCCAGGCCATAAGGGAGGATGCTATCACGAATTTTGGCGTAGAGGATGTCGCAATCGTCCACAGATACGGGAGCCTAGGCGTCTCAGATAACATCATGATGATCGCCGTGGGGGCAAGCCACAGGCCAGAGGCTTTCGAGGCGTGCCGATACGTCCTGGAGACAATAAAGGAGAAGGTGCCCCTGTGGAAGAAGGAGTTCACCCCCGAAGGAGATTACTGGATAGAAGGAGAAGAGTATGAGCGAACGGAGTAACCCCCTCAGGATGATCGACGTCTCCGGCAAGGAGGTCGTTCACAGGGAAGCGGAGGCGATTGGGAGGATAAATCTCAAGGGAGACACGATCGAAAAGATCAGATCCGGAGAGATCAAGAAGGGAAATCCCATGCCCGCTGCGGAGATCGCCTGCATTCTCGCTGTGAAGAAGACTCCGGATATTCTTCCCTTATGCCACCCGATCCCCATCACCTCCGTGGATGCGGAGTTCCAGATAGCCGATGACCATATCGAGGCGCGGTGCCGAGTCACGGCGGATTATAAGACGGGTGTCGAGATGGAGGCCCTCACGGGGGTGGCCGCGGCCCTCCTCACGATCTGGGACATGGTGAAATACCTGGAGAAGGACGCGGACGGGCAGTATCCCTCGACCGTTATAACCGATGTGAAGGTCACGGAGAAGAGGAAGGGTTGAAGTTGGACGAGCACAGGAGAGACCAGAAGGTCGAGGCGGTTGTAGCCCTCATGGTTACCAGCGACTCGAGGACGATCGAGACCGATGAGACCGGAAAGACTGCGGTCCACCTCCTCGAGGAGGCCGGGCACAGGGTGTCCGCCCATGTCATCGTCCCCAACGACGCCGGTATGATCCACGAGGCGTACACGGGGTTCCTCAGCGACCCCGAGGTCCAGGTGATCATCACCAGTGGGGGAACGGGCATCAGCTCCAGGGACAAGACAGTCGGCACCGTCTCCGCAACCTTCGAGAAGCCCATCCCGGGCTTCGGGGAGCTCTTCAGGAGGCTCAGCTTCGACGAGATCGGCCATGCTGCGATGTTCAGCAGGGCCACCGCGGGGGTAGCCCAGGGGAAACTGGTTTTCTGCCTCCCGGGGTCCCGGGGGGCGATGAGGACTGCTCTCGAAAAGATTATCCTTTCCTCGCTGGGACACATGCTGTGGGAGCTGGGCAGATGACCGGGATGAAGCCCTTCAAGACCCTCCTGCCCCGGGCGGAGGCCCTCAGGATCATCGAGGGAAACATTGGAAGAGTCGGCAGAATCGAGGAGGTCTCCATCGAGGGGGCGAGCGGCAGGGTTCTGGCGGAAGACGTAACAGCGGGTTTCTCTGTGCCCCCCTTCAACAGAGCCTCGATGGATGGTTACGCCGTGAGGGCCGAGGACACTTTCGGCGCCTCCGGGTTCAACCCGAATCGGCTAAAGATGATAGGGGTGCAGCACGCCGGCGAGTTCTTCGAGGGGATAGTTGGGAAAGGGGAGTGCGTCCAGGTAGCCACTGGGAGCCCCGTCCCTGAGGGGAGCGACGCCGTGGTCATGGTCGAGTTCACCAAGCTCGACGGAGACTACGTGGAGATCCAGAAGCCGGCTTACCCGGGCGCGAACATCTCCCCAGTGGGTGAGGATATCAAGACGGGGGACACCGTCATCGAGGAGGGGGAGATGCTTACCCCTGCCAAGGTGGGCGCCCTCGCAGCCCTCAACCGGGAAACAATCCGGGTGTACGAGAAGCCCCGGGTCGCCGTATTCTCCACCGGCTCGGAGATCAAGCCCCTGGGCTCAGATCTCTCGCCGAGCCAGATCTACGACGTGAACTCATACACTCTCGCATCGATCATCTCCGCCAACGGCTGCGAACCCGTCATTAAGGGGATCGTCCCCGACGACCGGGAGAGCATCGAGGCTTCAATCCTCGATGCCGCGAGCCATGATCTCGGCGTCTTCTCGGGTGGGAGCTCCGTCGGGGTCCGTGACCTCTTCGGAGAGGTTGTCGAGGAGCTGGGAGAGGTCCTGTTCCACGGCCTCCAGGTGAAGCCGGGGAAGCCCACCCTCTTCGGTATCGTCGAGGGAACCCCCATCTTCGGGATGCCGGGGTACCCCACCTCCTGCCTCAGCAACGCCTACATATTCCTGACCCCCGCCCTCAGGGCGATGGCCGGGTTATCCCCCGCGGAGCCGAGGAGGGTAGCTGCGAGGATGAGTGCGCGGTTCGTCTCCTCGTCCGGGAGGGAGCAGTTCCTCACCGTAAGGGTCAGGGATGGCGTCGCCTTTCCCGCATTCAAAAAATCCGGGGCGATAACCAGCATGGCCCACGCAGACGGCTACATCATCCTCCCGGTGAACCTCGACGTGATCGAGGAGGGAGCTGAGGTCGAAGTCACGCTGTTCAGCTAGAAAGAGCGCGACTGCTCAGCCGTTTTTTTCCCGTCCGCTCGTTGAAAGAAGATCTTGTACAGTAAACCGTTCGCGACTAGGAACCCTGCGCCGATAATGAAGGGCAGGGAGAGGCTTATCGCCTCGAACATGTAGCCTGCGATGGTGGGGGCCACCGATCTCAGGCTCATCCGGGCGAAGCTGCTGATGCCGATGGCGGTCGCCGTCTCGTCGGGGTCGACGATGGTGGTGGCTAAGGTCTGGCGGATAGGCATCGTGAACATTATGGCTATCCTGAGGGAGACCATGAGCACCACCGCGACGGGATACCACGGGGTCACCGAGAAGGCCAAGGTTAGGATCCCCGTGATGAACCGGGACCCCACTAATGACTGGATCTCCCCGAATCTTTCGACAACCACGGGGATGAACCCATAGCTTAAGACGCTGAGGAACCGGGTCACCGCATATATAGGCCCCAAGACCTCCCCAGCGACCCCGAACTTGATGAAAAAGTACAGGGGGAGAAGGGACTCGATGAACCCCCATCCCAGTCCGCTGGTGGACCTCACGAGGGAGAAGCGGGCGATGACCCCCCAGTCCTTTACATTCAGGAATTTTTCCCCGCCCTTCACTGCTTCCTTCTTCTCCGCTTTAACGTCTTTCAGGGGGATGACGAAGAAGATGGACATGAACGAGCCGACAGCCCCAATCCAGAAGAGCAATGCGTGGGCTCCGACGACATCAAAACCCCACGTGTTCTTGAAGATCGCCGGAAGCCCCGCTAACAGTGATCCAACTGTGGCTGCTAGAGCGTTGGTCACAGCGAGGGTGCTGAAGATTTTGGGACGATCCAAGACCTCGGATTTATCGGAGATATACCCAGAGACCACAGGCTGCCCCGCCCCGGCCCCCTCCCCTAGTGCCCCAACTCCTTGAGCGAGGACTAGGAGCCAGAAATTTGAGCTCATCGCGAAGATGACCATGCGCAGGGATGCGAAGACCCCTCCGAGGACGAAGAAGACTTTCCTGCCGTAGCGGTCGGAGAGGTAGCCAAACACGATGGAGTGGAGGGCGCTCACGAAGGTGGCGATGGAGAGGAGGAAGCCGATCTGGACCGGGCTATAGCCCAGGAGGGAGAAGTAGATTGCCCGCACCACCTCGAGGAAGCCCATAGAGACCCGCCGGAAAGCCATCGAGTACGTGAGCAGTCGTAGATCCCTGTCGAAGCTCTCTGGGAACCGGAGGCTGAGCCTTCCTGAGCCGATTCTCTTCATCACAGTCCTCTGGGTCGTTGATTTGCTTCAAGTGGACGCCGCTTTCCTTTAAGCTCTTCCCAGCCAGCAAGCTTGGACTAGCGGATCTCGATGGAGAACCTGGCACTTGGCTCTAGGCTGAGCCCTCCATGACTCAGAGGGATCAGGAAAAACCGGGGATCTCCCTTGGGATACAGGCAGGTTGACAGCCCGACCCGCTCTTGCCCAACAGCGAGCGAGAAACCTCGGCAGGTCGCCACGCAGCCTTGGGGGCCCGTCTCGGAGATGTCGGCAATCTTAATTCCGCACAGGTTAACGGAGCCATCTCTATGTGGAGTGGCGTCTGTGTGGACTCCCAGCCAGCCATAGTATGGTATCCCACCGTCCAGGACTCCTGGAGAGCCGCCCGCTTCACACTGCAGTCCCCATCGAGATGCACCCCTGATCTCGATTTCCGCATACTCCGCTACGCTACGATGGACGAATCCTTCAAGGCTCCCCAGTTCCGGGACATTCCCGATCTCCTGGAGCCTCTCGAAGCACAGTCCTCCCCTAGCGCGCAGGGGGTCTCCCGGTCTCCTCACCTCGAGATGGATGTGGGGGGCTGTAGAGTAGCCGAAGTAACCCGACCTGATGAGGGTTCCCAGGGTCTGCCCGGTCTCCAGGACGTCTCCTTCCTGCACGCTGGGCTCGACGTGGAGGATCTTGATGACACGTTCAGGGTTCTCCCGGCTCTCGAGGAGGATGACCGCGTCGTGGCCGTGGTCCCTGAACCTTCTGGCTTTGGGGGCTCTCACCTTCCTGACGAGGATGACCTTGCCCGAGACGGGGGAGCCCGCCTCCTCTCCGAATCCCTTCCCGGGGTAGATGTCTATGCCTGTGGAGAGGCGGTGGGCGGGGTAGGGGCTGTTGTAGAAGGCGTATCGCCCCTCAGAGGGGCAGTGAATGGTCACCCCGTCGACCCCGGCGACGGGTATGTTCTCCCCCAAGCGTTATCCCTTGTCTGGTGCGGTCTCACTCTGCGCCCAGGAGGTCCAGCATCGTGAGGGCGTAGACCTTGGTGGTGAGGATTATATCCTCGACGGCTATGTGCTCGTTCGCCATGTGGGTGCCCACCCCCCCGGTGCCGTAGCTTGCGACGGGCTTCCCGTGCTTGGTGACGAAGTAGCCGTGGTCGCTGGAGTGGGAGCCCCCCACCGGGACGGGCTTTATCCCCACGATCTTCTCTGCGGCCCTCTGGAAGCTCTTCACCAGCTCCGAGTCGGCGGGGGAGACGGAGACGTCCATCCTGGTGTTGAAGGAGACCTCGGCATCGAGATCGGGGTCCTCCGCTGCCATCAACTCGATCACACGCCTGATCTCCGTCTCGGCGTCCTCCATGCTCTCACCGGGAGTGGTCCTCCTGTCGATGATGATCTCGCACTTGTCGGGGACCGTGTTGGTGGAGACGTATCCGTCGCACTTGTTGACCGAGAACCTGGACTTCATGATGGTGTCTGTGCCAGGGAGGGGGTACTCCCTCTTGTTCACCTCGTCCCCCAGCTTCTTGAGCCAGACGATGAGCTCCGCCGCTTTCTCCACGGCGTTGATCCCGTCCTCGAGGGCCCGGGTGTGGGCCGCCCTACCTTTTACTGTGATCACGACGGAGGCGGAGCCGTTGGCCGCTATGCCGATCTGCTCTTTTCGGCCGCCGTGGCCGTAGAAGAGGTAGTCCACGCCCTCGGCGTAGCCGCTGTCCAGGATGTTCCTGAAGCCGAATTTTCCCCCGTTCTCTTCGTCGGCGACGTGGGTGAAGATGATGTCCCCCTTGAGGCCGATACCCAGGCTCCTGATGGCCCTGAACGCCATGGTGGTGGCGCATGTGGCGACCTTGTTATCCGCGGTGCCCCTCCCCCAGAGGATCCCGTCCGCGATGGTCGCCGAGAACGCCGGATACGTCCAGGACTCGGGGTCCCCGGCGGGGACGGTGTCCATGTGAGAGTAGACCATGACTCGGGGCTTCCCCGTGGATCCCTTGTACCGGGCGATGACGCTTGTCCTGTTCTCAGCGGGCTCGACGACCTCCACGTCGAGGCCGTCCCTCTCGCACTCCTGGGCCATGAGGCGCCCCATCTCCGCCTCGTCCCCGGTGACGCTCCGGGTCCTGATGAGCTTCTGCATGAAGGCGACGATCTCGTCGCTATGAGCTTCTATGTAATCCAATACCTTCTCTTCGTGAGACATGGATACTCCTAGCCGTCCGTCCATTAAGGACTTTCGTGGGAGGGGTCAGGCGGCGAGCTTTGCGAGGATGATCGAGGCCACCACCTTGGTGAGGTCGATGACCTCGCTGATCTTCACGTTCTCGTCGACCCCGTGGCCGCGGCTCTCCTTGTCTCCGACTCCCAGGCCCATGCATGGCCAGCCTCCCTGGTTGATCTGGTAGCACATGTCAGCGCTCCCCGCCGCACCGTAGATAGGAATCGGGATGCCTGTGACGCCCTCGTAGATGCCCTTCACCTCCTGGACCCAGGGATGGGTGGGTTCGATGTATGTGCCCTCCCGGAAGTTGATCTCGGTGATCAATGCGTCCACCTCCGGGTCCTGAGCGGAGACATTATCAACGACTCCGCGGAACTCGGCTCTGACGTCCTCGAGCTTCTCCGTGTAGAGGGTCCTCCTGTCAACGATGACGCTGCACCGGTCGGGGACGATGTTGGGGGCGAGCCCCCCCTCGATGCTCCCCACGTTGATCATGGCGCTCAGCTTGTCCGTCTTGGCCTCCGGGGAGACGGGGACGTCCGCCTGCCGCTTCAGGAGCACGTCTCTCCTGTAGTCAGCGATGGCGAGGACGATCTTGGACATCTTCTCGATCGCGTTCACCCCGGTGTGGGCCCTCGCAGAGTGGACTGCGAGCCCCTTCGTCTCCAGTTTCCACCTCACTCTCCCGTTGGTGGCGATCATCAGGTTCCCGAAGTTGCCGTCGATGCCCACCCCCAGGTCGGCCTTCACGAGCCCCTCGTTGATGAGATAGCCGAGCCCAGCGATCCCCCCTATCTCCTCGTCCGGCGTTGCAGTCAATATTAGACCTCCGTCCAGCTCCACGCCAGACTGGACGACGGCCTCGGCGGCGTAGACCATGGCAGCGAGCTCCCCCTTGTCGTCGCAGGCCCCTCTGCCGTAGACCCTGCCGTCCTTGATGGTGCCAGCGAAGGGGTCGACGGTCCATCCCTCCGGGGTCACGGGGACCGTGTCCGTGTGGGCGTTCAGGTGGAGTGTGGGTC
>JADHWM010000082.1 GCA_016783485.1 Candidatus Bathyarchaeota archaeon | reverse complement strand
TGACCACCGCCCTCAGAGTCATCGAGGTGTAGATCCCCGGGTCCAGGGCTATGGAGAGGGTGTCTCCCTCCTTGGTGACCTGGAGCCTGTCGACCACGTTGTCGTCCACCGTGACCCTGACGCTGAATGTGCTCGACTCCGTTATCTCGACGTTGAACCCCATCGCGGCGCTCACTGATGTGAATCCCGTGATGCTCTTGGTCTCCGTGACTGGGTTCCCCGAGCCGGTCACGCCGCCTATCCCGGGGAGGAAGCCGACGTATCCGAAGGCGTAGGAGAAGACTAGGGCCACTGCGAATCCCCCGATGATGCCGCCGATGAGTTGATTCGCTTGGCGCATGGACCGGTTCCGTGAGAGCAGTGAACTGGCGACTATGGCTGCGCCTCCCAGTATCATCAGCCACGAGAACAGGTTGCCCGATATCTCGTATGTCGTGAAGATGATCCAGGCAGCTCCTAGGCCTAGGAGGAATCCGCCGAAACCTAACCCTGATGAACGGCTCATATTCTCACCGCTAGGAGGTTAATTTGGCCATTGATAAATAATCGTGTTTGTAAAAAGTAATAAGATACGCAGATTCTGCAGCATTTCGTTACCGATGGTTCAGGATCAAGCTCGTCCAGAGCCCGTCTTTGAGAATTTGAATCATAAAGAGTTATTAAATTACGCACTGGAAAGGTTGGGTGATCATATTTGTCAAATATTAAGGTGATACAATGCGGGAATCTCATCGACGGGACGGGTGCACCGTGCGTAGAGGACGCGGTCATAGTCATCGAGGGCTCCACGATCAAAGAGGTTGGTAACGAGTCTGACGTGAGTATACCCGATGGCGCCCAGGTCATCGATGCCACCGGCAAGACCGTGGTCCCCGGCTTCATAGACTCCCACGTCCACTTCCTGGGGATGGGGTACAGGCTCAGCCATCTCCAGCTCAGCGACGCCGAGTCGATAGAGGAGATCGTGGAGAAGCTGGGGGACTACATCGAATCCAGGGGACTCCCCGAGGGGAAGTGGGTCCAGGGGAGGGGGTGGGACGACCAGAACCTCGCGGAGAGGAGGTACCCAAACAGATACGACCTCGACGCTGTATCACCCGACAACCCCGTCGCCCTGACCCGGGTATGCGGCCACATGATCGTCCTCAACTCCCGGGCCCTCGAGGCCTGCGACATTAGCAAGGACACCCCCAACCCCGAGGGCGGAGTCATCGACAAGGATGACCAGGGGGAGCCCACCGGGGTCCTCAGGGACGCGAGGAGCCTCGTCACCAGGGTCATCCCGCCCCCCTCCTATGAGGAGTTGAGGCAGGGGCTCCGGGACGCCGTCAGGCTCGCTCACAGCCTAGGAATCACCACGGTCCACGACGCGAGCCGCCCCGACGAGTCGGGGGCTCACATGTCCACGGATCCCTACGTCGACGCCCGGAAGGAGGACGACCTCAGTATAAGGGCCCACGTCATGACGGGATACCCCCGGGAAGTGAGCGGGGACCAGTGGCTCAGCTTCGGGACGCTGAAGATAGGCATCGACGGCTCCATGGGGGCCCAGACCGCCCTCCTATACGACCCCTACGAGAACGATCCGTCGACCACCGGGGTCTACGTTGGGGACAAGGAAGGGAACCTGAGGCAGGCGACGGAAGCCCACGAGAAGAAGGGGGTCATAGCTATCCACGCCATCGGGGACCTGGCCATCACGGAGGCCCTGGACCTCATAGAGGAGGTCCTAAATGCCCAGCCCCGGGAGGACCACAGGTACCGGATTGAGCACTATGAGTACCCCATCAACGAGGACATCGACAGGACCGTGGAGATGGGGGTGGTGGCCTCGATGCAGCCCAACTTCGTGGGGGAGTGGGCCTAGCCCAACGGCATGTACGAGATCCGCCTCGGCGAGGAACGGAACACGAGAACCAACCCCTACAGGCGGCTCCTCGATCTGGGCATCCGCATACCCTTCGGCTCCGACGGCATGCCCTTCCACGCCCTCTACGGCGTCTGGTCCGCGGTCAACCACCCGATACCCGGGAGCAGGATCACCGTCGAGGAAGCAGTGCGGTGCTACACCCTGGAGGGTGCCTACGCGACCCGGGAGGAGGACATCAAGGGCTCCATAGAGCCGGGGAAGCTGGCCGACATAGCGATTCTCTCATCGGACATCACCGGCCCTGAATTCCAACTGAACACAGCCGAGCCAGCTGCCGTCGAGCAGGCGAAGAAGGAGCTGAAGAAGACCAGGGTCCACATGACGATCCTCAACGGCGAGATAGTCTACCAAGCATGAATGCTCCAGCATAGGATCCCCGCGCAGAAGATATAGAGACGAAGGCGTCTCTTCTTCTGGGAGAGAGTGATGGAGGGCTACGGCGACATCGTTCAGTGGCTCCTTGGAGAGGACGCCCCCCACGTCAGGTACAACACGCTGAGACATATACTCCGGCGCTCTCAGGACGATCCAGAAGTCATCGAGGGCAGGGATCGCATGATGGAGTCTCCCCCCGTCTCCAAGATTCTCGCGAAGCAGAACCCGGACGGAGGTTTCCTGCAGGAATCCTTCGTGAAGAGACGGGGTATTGAGAGCGCCCGGGTGGGCTACGCCCCCAAGCACAGGGCCACGATTTGGCAGGCGGTTTTCCTAGCCCAGGTCGATCCGCTGGCTGATGACCCCCGCATCAGAGCCCTGGGGGAGTTCATCTTGGAGAACAGCTATAGTGAGGCGCTGGGCGCCTTCGGGTGGAGGGCAGAGCTTAAGACAGGGTCCAGGCTGGAGAGGATTCCCTGCTTCATAGGGAACATGGTGCACGCCCTCTGCGCCTTCGGATTCGGGGGAGACCCCCGGGTCAGGAGAAGCTTCGAGTTCCTCGCCAGGCATCAGAGATTCGACGACGGCGGATACAAGCCCCAGAAGGAGTGGCCCCATTTCGGGAGGCAGGACAGGTGCTGGGGCGGGCACACCTGCTACTGGGGGGTCACGAAGCTCCTCAGGGCCATGACTGTCGTCCCCGAGAGTTACTGGACCGGGGAGGCCCAGGAGGCGAAGAGGAGAGGCGTGGAGTTCGTTCTCCTCCACAGGCTCATGTGGAGCAGCCGCAACCCTTCGAGGCCCATGATCACGGGCAGGAACGACCCGAGGACACTCAAGGCGCCCCTCACATACCAGGACGACGCCATCGAGATAGCCGCGACGCTGCTGATGCTCGGGGTGGATGACCCGGCGATCGATGAGACCATCGATTACGTTCTGAGCAAGAGGAACGAGCGGGGGCGCTGGCATCTGGAGGCGACGCCCAGCAACATGTACGCGACGTGGGGCGTGCCGGGGGATGAGAGCAAGTGGGTCACCTTCAGGGCGATGCGGATGCTGGCCATCGCCGGAAGGCTCGATGTCCCTTGAGGGGCGATGCTCACGATTTCCTATGTAGCCCTGAATAAAGGGTTATAAACCCGGGAATCTTGGAGCCAGTGTCATGCTGGTGTCCAGGGAGGCTGCTAGGCGGCTCATGATCGAGAAACAGCTGATCGCGGACTTCCCCAACGAGGTGAGCAAGGGGCGGATCTACGACACCGTGGACGCCCTGGGCTGCCTCCAGATCGACACCATCAGCGTCGTGGAGAGGGCCCACTACCTCACCCTCTGGTCTCGGCTGGGCCCCTACGACAAGGAGCACCTCCACGACCTCGCCTACAAAGACCGGCGGCTATTCGAGCACCTGGCCCACGCAGCATGCTACATCCCTTTCGATGACTATCGTTTCTACCTCCGCTCCATGGAGGTGAGTAGGGGAAAGATGAGGGAACGGTTCGCGAGGAGAAGCAGGGCGGACCCGGCCCTTCTCGACGCCGTGCTCCAGCGAGTCGCCGACGAGGGCCCCCTCGCATCCAAAGACTTTGAGGGGGAGAAGAAGAACGGGGGATGGTGGAACTGGAAGCCAGCCAAGATCGCCCTGGAGTACCTCATGAGGGCGGGCATCCTCCTAGTCCACCACAGGGAGAACTTCCAGAAATATTACGACCTCGCCGAGAACGTCATTCCCCCGGGCGTGGACACCACGGAGCCCTCCGATGAGGAACGGGTACGATTCTTCGCCTTTAGAACCCTGAGAGCATTGGGCCTCGCGAAGCCCCAGGAGCTGAGGAAGTACTTCTTCAACTGGTCGGTGAAGCTGGACTGGACGTCGAAGCAGCTCCAGGGTCTCATGGACGAACTCGTCGTCGAGGGGGAGGTGGAGAGGCACGGCATCGAGGGCAAGAAGAACCCCTACTACTGCCTCCCCGGGGACTCCGGGCGGCTCCAGGAGCTCGAAACGGGCGACTTCGGCTTCGACGACGTGAGGCTCCACATCTATTTCGACAATCTCCTCTGGAACCGGGAGAGGATTGAGGAGCTCTTCGGGTTCAAATCTAAGCTGGAGGTCTTCCTACCCCGGGAGGAGAGGGTCTACGGCTACTACCACCTCCCCGTGCTATACGGGGACAGGCTCGTGGCGAGACTTGAACCCAAGATGGACCGAGAGAACGGCGTCATGATCGTGAGGGGTTACTGGGTCGAAGAAGGATTCGAGCCCACCGGAGATTACGAGGAGAAGCTCCAGGGGAACCTCGAGTCCTTCGCCAGGTTCCATGGCGCTAGGGAGATCGACTGGATAGCAGAAGGAAAATTAAACTGGAAACCTCACAGACGAGTCCCTACGTAAATGCAATAGCTAGTCCGCCAATCTCTCCAATTAATAATAAGCACCGAACCCAATTGATCAGTGTTTAACCATGAAAGTCCTAGCAGAAAAGTCTGAATTGACCGAGATCAAGGTCCCCCTGATCCTCGTCGGCGTGTCCAAGGAGGCGAAAGAGGACAGCCGGATAGAAGAAATCACGGGCCCCCTCGGCAAGATGATCGGAGACGTGATCGCCCTCGGCGATTTCACGGGCAAGAAAGATGAGACGTCCCTCATCTACACCCAGGGGGCCGTACCCGCCAACAGGGTGCTCCTGATGGGGCTGGGGGAACCGGAGAAGCTCACCGTCGAGGAGGTGCGGAAGACCCTGGGGGGTGTCTCGAGGAAGGCAAGGGATCTGGGAGTAGGGAAGGTCGGCGTGAGCCTGCCCCACATCTCCCGGGGAGTCCTCGACGAATACGAAGCAGCCGAGGCCGTCGCCGAGGCATTCGTGATGGGGAGCTACCAGAACATCCACTACCAGACCAAGGACCTGGACAAGTTCAAGCATATAGAGGAGCTCGTGATCTTCAGCCCCGAGGCAGACCCTGGGAAGCTGGAGGCAAGCCTCTCCAGCGGCGCTGTCATCGGGGAGGCGGTGAACCTATGCAGGACCCTCGCCTGGAGACCCGGGAACTACATCACCCCCACGAGGCTCGCCGAGGAGGCGAAGCGGCTCGAGGAGCTGGGCGTCAAGACCACCGTCTTCGACAGGGAGGAGGCGGAGAAGATCGGCCTCGGCAGCTTCCTCGCGGTGGCCCAGGGCACCGAGGAGCCCCCCAAGTTCATCATCATGGAATATGGGGCTGAAAAGAAAGGGGACACCGTCGCCCTCATCGGGAAGGGGATCACCTTCGACACCGGGGGCATCAGCCTCAAGCCCGGGAGCGGCATGGAGGCGATGAAGGGGGACATGACCGGGGGCGCCGTGGTCATCGCCGCGATGGAGGCCATCGCGAGGCTCGGCATCGACCTCCACGTGGTGGGCATCGTCCCCGCCACCGACAACATGCCCAGCGGCAAGGCGATCCACCCCGGGGACGTCATCACCACCTACAGCGGCCAGACCTTCGAGGTCATCAGCACCGACGCCGAGGGCCGGATGATCCTCAACGACGCCCTCACCTACGCCGCGAAGAACTACGAGCCAGCGGCGATGTTCGACTTCGCCACGCTGACCGGGGCGATGTCCGTCGCCCTAGGGGAGCACGCCATCGGGTACTTTGCGAACGACGAGTCCGTGGCCGAGAGGCTAGAGGAAGCCTCGGAGACCAGCGGCGAAAAGGTCTGGAGGATGCCCCTCTGGGAGGTCTACGACCAGCAGCTGGAGAGCACCGTCGCCGACTTCAAGAACACCGGGGGCCGGCCGGGTGGAGCCATAACCGCGGCGAGGTTCCTGAGCAAGTTCGTGATGGACGTCCCATGGGTGCACATGGACATCGCGGGGGTCGACGAACAAAAGTCTGACAAGGGCTACAACCCGAAGGGGAGCAAGGGCCCGGCGGTGAGGCTTATCGTGGACGTCATCAGGAACTGGGGCTGAGGAACGTCCTCCCGCTTTTTATTTAAACTCAAAACCGAGGGATCTTACCTCTCGGCCGCTCTATGCTCCTCGGCGTTGTCCTGGGGCCGATACCCGATGACGTCCCTGGCGTGATCGATGTCCCAGAACCTCCACTTGTTGTCGGAGACCCCGTAGAAGACCCCGAAGCCGACGTCGCGTTCCAGGCTTTTCCTGACCTGCTGGGCGAGGTCCCTGTGGCTCTGCCAGGTGGCGTAGAACCTGACGCCCCCGAAGGGGTTGTCGTTGGGCCTGAGGCTGCCGATCCTGAGGCACGAGACGGAGAGCCCGTGCTCCTCGCTGTGGAACCTGCCTAGGGCCTCCCCGTATGCCTTGCTCACCCCGTAATGGCTATCGGGCCTGATGGGTGACTCGTGGGTGATCAGGGGTATGGCTCCGGCGTCCACCTTGTCGTACTCCCCCTTCACGATGTGGCTGTAGGGGGGGTCATTCTCGTACATGCCCGTGACGTGGTTAGAGCTCGCGAAGACCACCCTCCTCACCCCGGACTCGACGCATGCCTGGTACACGTTGCGGGTGCCCACGATGTTGTCTTTGAGGGCTGACTCCCAAGGGGTGGCGAATGAGGCGTTGGCAGCCAGATGGACCACGGCGTCCTGCCCATCGAAAACTGGGAGCATCGACTCGTAGTCGTAGATATCCGTCTGGAAGTGGCGGATACCCTCCATGGGCCTTCTGGCGAGGCCCGTCACCTCGTGGTCGCGCCGAAGGTCAGCGAGGATGACCCCGCCGATGAGGCCTGTAACCCCGGTTATGAGGACCCGTTTCACGCCTGCCATAGCACTCTGCCTCCTGCTGTCTCTCGCGTCGCCTTGCCCTCGGCCTTGAGGGCCTCAAGGATGCAGCCTATGGTGAATGGCTGGAACGCCCCGATGGCTTCGTGGATCTCCACGAGGCTCACGGCGCCATCGGAATCGCCCAAGGCTTCCAGGACAGTATCCTTCAGCTCTTCCACGGCTTTGATGCTCTCCTCGACGTGGCGTTTCGTCACCTCCCCTCTGAGCACCCCTTCTCCTGAGGGCGGGAACGGGTGGCCATTCACGAGGATCTCGATGGGCTCCCCAAGGAGCCGATTCATCGAGGAGAGGTAGGCGTTCGCGTCATGGAAAATCAGGGGGCGCCTCTCTCCTCTCCCCTGGATGGAGTCCCCGGCGATGTACAGACCGAGGTCCGCCTCTACGATGCAGCACGAGCCCGCCGAGTGACCTGGGGTGTGGACGACCTTCAGCTCCCTCCCGTCGAGGGCTATCGTGGATCCCTCAGAGAACACGATCTCGGGATCCACGGCATCGAAGGCCGCCATGTTCCCCGCGGGTACCCCGGGGAACCTTAAGGTGAGCTCCTTCGCCACCGTCTCCGGGTCCGCCAGATAGGCTTTCCCATTGGAGTGGACAGCTACATCGCAGCCCGTCTCCCTCTTGATCTGGGCAGCCCCGGCGCAGTGGTCCCAGTGGGCGTGGGTGAGGACCAACAGGGAGATCTCCCGGGGATCCCTCCCCAAAGCCTTGATGGCGGGGTATATCGAGGTCTCGGGGGACTCCACTCTGCCGGCGTCCACCAGGGTCAGGCTCTCCCCCATGATGAGGACCGAGCTCACGAAGTAGGTGCTGTGGGGGTTCTTGATCAGGTGTATCCCGTCTGCTATCTCCAATGATAATCACCATTCCGAAGGGTTCTATCCATACTTGATGCCGGACCCAATTTAAGGGCGCGACCCCCGTAGGAGCCACTAGTTGGGGAAGTCCTTATCGCGAATCAACAGCGGGGATGAGTCAGTGGGATGGACTCTTCTCCCCTCGGCAAAATCTACCGACCTCGCATCTCGCCCCGCCATCCTAGGGAAGATACTCCAAGACTCGAAGCATCTCTATCAGCTTATCGTTCCTCCAGCGTACCATCTCGTCGAAGGTCTTCCCCTTCATCAAAGAGTGCTCCTGGAACCCCTCGGCCACCAGGCCCGAGAGGCCGTAGCTGTCGATGAGGTGGGAGGGCGTGTTGAAGTAGGTGACTGCGAAGGGGCCGTAGAGGGCCCACCTGAGGCCTATCCCAGTGGAGACGGCGAGGTCCACCTCCTCGACGGTGGCGATGCCGCTCTCCACGATGTCCCGGGCGGCCTGGAGCACGGCGCCCTGGATCCTGTTGCCCAGGTAGCCCGCCACCTCCTTCCTGACCACGATGGGGGTCTTCCCGAGCCCCTCCATGAGGGCGCGGGTCCCCTCCAC
>JADHWM010000081.1 GCA_016783485.1 Candidatus Bathyarchaeota archaeon | reverse complement strand
GGAAGCATCGCAGCTGGACCTCGAGGAACTCCCTTATGGTGTTGGAGGAGACGATGAGCCTGTACCGCTCCCCGAGGCGCTTCAAAACACCTGGAACCTCGGGGAAAGGATTGCATGCGTCCCTCCTCTCCACCAAGAGCCGGCGCCAGTCGCCGTCGAGGTCGAGTCTCCTGAACCAGTAGTCGACGTCGTACCACTCGGGGGCCCCCTGGCCTATGGAGTCATACTTGGCGATGACACGCCTCTTCGCCTCCTCGAATCCGAGGCCGTTCTTCTCCCCGTAGAGGCGGGGGATGTCAGTCTCCCAGACGAGGCTGCTGAAGTCGGTGGGGACTAGGGTGCCCTCCATGTCGAAGCTGACGACCTCGATGGCCATGCACCATGTATCCTCTCTCCGAGGGATAAAGATTGAGCGTGGGGCCTCGAATGATTGATATACGATGGTTTGGGAATTGCTATCGATCTTCCATGGAGTTCAGCGACATCAAGATCACGGTCATCAAGAAGCTCGAGACAGGGGAAATATTCGAAGAGTACGCTGCGGAGGAGGCTCAGGCCACCTGCGACGCAGTGAGGCTCGGGGACGAGTTCGTCTCCAAGGCTATGGGGATCCCCGAGGGATTCTGCAGCTGGGCCTGGACGGACATCCAGAGGGATGTGGTGCACCTCGCCCTGGGGGGGGAGTTCCCCTGGATGAAGAAGAAGGGGACCATGATCTCCTGCTGCACCGACGGCCTCAGGCCGGTTCTCTTCAAGCTGGAGAGAATCTGAACCCGGGCCGAGCGCAGGCGTCACCGACACCGTTAAGCCCTCCTAAACGCTGTTTTTCCTGAGGATTTATGAGCAAACTCATCATCACCGCAGCTGTGACGGGCGGGGAGCCCGTCTCAAGGGAGATGACCCCCCACGTCCCCTGCAGCGCCGAGGAGATCACCGAGGAGACCGTGAGGTGCTGGGAGGCGGGGGCTTCCATCGTCCACCTCCACGCCAAGGAGCCTGGCACCGGGAAGCCAGCCCCGGACCCCAACCCCGTGCTCAAGGAGTACGTCGGGATGATCCGGGACAGGTGCGACATCATCCTGAACGTCACCACAGGGGGAGGACGGAGGGCCAGCGCCGAGGCCCTGGACGAGATGATCAGGGAGCGGTGCTACCTGGGCCAGGAGATCAGCTCCATGAACATGGGGAGCGTCAACAGCTGGGTCAGGCCCTTCGCGGGCACATTCATGAATCAGGTGCCCACCATCGAGCGATGGGCGGGCTACATGAGGGAGGCCGGGGTGAAACCCGAGCTTGAGATCTACGACACCGGGATGATCAACACCGCGAAGATGCTCGCCGAGAAGGGAGTCTTCGATGAGCCCCTCCACATCCAGTTCGTGATGATCGGGAGCACAGGGTTCTCCCCGACCCCGAAGGCCCTCCTCTACAGCCTCGACCAGATCCCTGAGGACTGGACCTGGAGCGTCTGCGCCATGGGGCGGAGCGAGTTGCCCATGGGGGCGGTCGCGATGACCCTTGGGGGCCACGTCAGGGTGGGTTTCGAGGACAACATCTACCTGAAGCGGGGGGTGCTCGCGGAGAGCAACGCCCAGCTCGTGGAGAGGATCGTCACCATCGCCGAGGCCCTCAACATCGAGGTCGCGAAGCCGGATGAGGCCCGGAGGATTCTGGGGTTGAAATGCGCCTAGATCGGGTTCCTCAGAGGGTAACAACGAAGGCCGATCTTTTTTTACTCGTTTCTTCGGGAACTGTAGTTCCGATGAAGAAGAGTTGAGATATTAAGGATAGCGATTAATTTTCGACATTTTGTTTACGGAGGCTGAGCCTTTTATCAAAATTTTCTAATTTATATAATAATAAGAGTAACTTTCTTAAGTAAATAGCTAAGAAAGTAGTCTACGCCCCGCACCGGGTGAGAAGCGGAGGGGTAGAAGAAAATGCAACGTGTAACCAGTGGAGTCAAGGGATTAGATGAGATGCTCGGCGGGGGCTTCCCGCAGGGCAGGGTCATCCTGATAAGCGGCGGACCGGGAGCCGGGAAAACGAACCTATCGCTCCAATTTATAGCGTCGGCCGCCGACGAGGGGGACCCCGGAGTCTACGTCACGCTCGAGGAGCCTCTCGAGCTCATCAGGCAGAACATCGATGGCTTCGATTGGAAGATAATCGAGAAGGAAGTGAAGAATAAGATTCGGCTGCTCGATTTCTACAGCGTATCGTTCCTGTTTACAGCTTACGAGCTCAGGGACAGGAGGGACAGGGATTCTGTTACATCGATCTTGGAAGGCATCGAGAAAGCGGTCAAGAACATTGAGGCGAAGAATATCGTCATTGACCCGATCACGACCCTGACCCTGCAGGAAGTGCGGGCGGGGGCCAAGAGGAGGATGATAGCGGATCTGTTCACCAGCCTCAGGAGGATAGGCTGCACCACGATCATCACCTCGGAGATGTCCTCCTCCCGGGATTTCATGGTGGAGGAGTTCCTCGCCGACGGGGTCATCAGGCTGTCCAAGCACATAGAGAATTTTCAGATGGTCTCGGTCCTGCGGATAGAGAAGATGAGGGGAATAAAGTACGACGACCAGCCGAGGAGGTACGCGATAACCTCCCGGGGATTCACAGTGTTCCAGGCGGAGCCGGTCCTGATCTGAGGGCCCGTCCCCCCTGAATCCTACGCCCCTGATGAGAACCGCAGGAGCTCCCGAAGCCTCTCCTCTCTCATACCGATCCTGTTGATCCTCGGCATCCCCGGTTTCGACCTCAGATATTTGTTGAATGTGCCCCGGGTCAGGAGCCGGATTTTGAGGGGGGCGTATTTCAGGAAGTGGGTAAAGTCCCGCCAGTCCTTGTCGAAATCCATCATTTTCTCGTGGATCCGCCCCAGGATCTCCTCCTCGCTCATGGGGGTCAGCAGCTCGATGTACATGGCCATGTGTTCCCGGGCACCGTCCAGCTCCTTCCTGGCGGTGAAGTCCACGTACGGGATCTCGGCCTCCTTGAGAACCTGCACCAGCTCGTCCTCGGCGATCCTCGTGAAGTTATGGAGCACGATGAGGTTGTCAGCCCTGGAGTAGTACCTGAACACGGGCGCCTCCACCCCCAGTATGTCGTCGCCCTTGGAGACGCACTCTAGGATGTCAGGCATGGCGTATCGGGTGATGTCCGTCTTGAAGAGGGTGGCGATGAGCTGGTACCTCTCCCCCACACGTACGTCCATCATCGGGGTCGTCTCCGGAGGCTCCGACACCAGCGGGACGTCGAAGCGAACTTGGACATCCTCGGGAAGGAACTCGGGGTAGATGACCCTCCAGTCGAAGAAGAAACAGCCCGGATGTTGAATCGAAGCGAGGGTGGACGCCAGGGTCTCCGTCGAACCGTATGTGACCTTCGGGTAATTCCCGGTGATCTCCTTGATCTCCTCCTTCAGGACCCCGGCCGAGCTGTCCTGGGTCATGAAGCCCTTCAGGTGGAAGGGCTCCCCGATCCGGGGATAGACCTCGTCGATGAGCGTCGTGACGGTCATGTAGGCCATGTCGATGTTCTCGAAATTCTCGACGAAGTGGTCCACCTTCCGCTGGAAGGGGAGATCAGGATCGGGGCACTGGGAGACCAAACCCGTGTTCTGCCTGGCCCCGATCCTGGCATTGTAGGCGGCCAAATGGGAGCCTCCGGGGACGTTCGTGTATACCACGTCCCCCGCCTCGAACCGGGACTCCTCTCCGTCGTGGCTGTAGATCCAGATCGATGTGAAGCCGGTCTTCCTCATGTTGTCTTGGAGGCCGGACTTTGGCAGGAGGAAGGTCTTGGGTCTGCCCATGGTCCCGCTGGTGCTCACGTTGACGTACTCCTGGAGGTGGTACATGAAGTCGCCTTCGTGGGGTTCTTCGAAGAACCGCTTGTAAAAGTCGTAGTTTGTGATGGGGAGTTCTTCTGGAGAGGAGGAACCGGACATCCCCAACTCCCTCCCAATCGTGGACTTTGAGGCTATCCTCATTTTCCTCTCCATTGACTGCTGGAGTTTCAACCCGATATTCTGTTCATGGAGAAAATTAGTCGAATATCGTTTCAGCAGCGGTAAAATTGACCTGAAAATCGTTTTTCGCATCATGGTCGCCTTTAAATTATGTTAAATTTACATTAATAATACTTTGTCCGCCATTTTCTCGAATTTCGATATATCCGCCTTCTCCGTGTGGGTTTCGGGGTAGTATACTCCATAAACCTGGACGTTGCTGGACTTCAACTGGGATATCTTCGATAACAGGAAGGAGTAGACCCTCTTCCATCCGTGTGTGTGGATAAGGTCGGAGATCGTGTAGACTATGATCTGGCACGAGATCTTCCTCTCGTTGGAGAAAAACATGATGTCCGAGAAGAATACGTCGAGCTCGTTCAGGTCGTCGTTGATGGTCACGACGTGCTCCTTCATGACGCTGACGGGGCCCCTGCCGCCCGTCAGCAACCTGACGAGGTAGAGGTCTTTCTCATCTATCCCGTTCGACGCGAGATCCGCGGCCGAGATGAGATCGTAGGTCGTGATGAGGATGGTCCTCACCGCCTTGGCCTTGTTCTCGTCTATCCTGTCCTTGATCCACTGGAGTTCTCCGCTCCTCTGTCCTGAAGTGGTGTTCACGAGGATGAGGCGATCCCGGCTGCTCTCCGAGTATGCTTCCGGGACGCCCGATATGAGGAACCTCCTGAAGTCATCGACCAGGAAGGAGAACCTCGGGTAGGTCATCCCCAGGAAGATGACGACTTTCCCGAATATGGCGAAGACTTCCACGAAGACCCCTGACATCATTCCCACCGCGAGGGCGATGTTATCCAGGAGCAGTATGGCCCAGCCTACGACGAAGAGGTCGAGGGACGCAGAGTGCCTCCTCCTGATGAAGAAGAGGCTGATGCTGATGAACAGGAAGGGGCTGAGAGAGACGGCCCTTCCCAGCACATAGGGTTGGGTGGTGAAGTAGAGGACCGCTATGACGAGGGGGATGACCAGCGCAGAGAGCAGCATCGTCCTCGCCTTGTTCACCAGATCCCCGATGCCCGTGATTATCAGCACGAATCCGCCGAGGAATAACACGAAGGAGAACAACTGAGCGTTGACCGAGGCCTCGAAGCCGATCAGGGGGAGGATCACTCTGGTGAGTATGTTTCCACCGTAGAGGAGGAATCCCGTCCCCCAGAGGAGATAGAAGCGGCGCCTGGTCTTCCGATATATGTTGTAGAGGTAGGGGAAGAAGACGACAGTCAGCACCCCGTTACCCAACCTCATCAGAAGTTCCAATGACTCGTACAATTTAGTTCCTCGATATTAATTTTAGTGAACATATATTGTCTCACTTCTTGATTAGTGCTTCGCGGATCAACCTGGGTGGTTCCGGGCTTGGTTCTTCGGCGTTTCCGTGCACTTTTCTTCCGTCTCACAGGTTCACCAGTTCATCCTCGATGCAGCCCGCTGGGAATGCCTATCTGTTCTACAAGAAAGTCGATGGGGGGAGTCTCGGCTTGGAGACCGATGACCTCTCCTCTTCCTCAACCCAGAGTATGCATCCATCCGTGTATTTACGCGGAGAGGAAGCCCCCGTCGACAGGAATGACCGCCCCGTGGACGTAGCTGGAGAGATCGCTGGCCAACACGAGGGCCATGAGGGCTATCTCATCGGGCTTCCCCGCTCTCCTGAGAGGCAGCCTCTGCCTGAACTCCAGGCCAGACATTACCAAGCCGAGATTCAGCTTCGCGATGGACTTGGCCACCCCCTTTGTGCCCGGTGTCACTATCCCCCCGGGCACCAGGACGTTCACCCTGAACCCTTTCTTCCCATAATCCCTGGCGAGGCCTCGGGAGAGGGCGATGACCCCCGCCTTGCTGGCTCCGTAATGGGAGAGGTGATCCATGAAGGGAAGGAGGGCCTCGATGGAGGCGATGTTGATGATCACCCCGCCGTGGTCGATGCGCCTCCGGATCATCTGCTGGCTCATCCAGAGGACCGAGCTGAGGTTGACATCCATCACCCTCCTCAGGAACTCCTCGTCAACCTCGAGGAAATCCTTGAAAGGGTAGATACCCGCGTTGTTCACCAGGATTTCGGGGGGGCCTCCTTCCAGGCTCTCCCAGAACCGGTCTATCTCCGCCTTGTCTGAGAGGTCCACGCGATGGAGCTCAGGAGCGGTGTTTCCCTTCATCTCAGTCTCAAGGGATCGTAGGCCCTCCATATCGACGTCCACCAAGACCAGGCTGGCTCCAGCCTCGGCGAACCTCAAAGCTATGGCGCGGCCTATCCCAGAGGCGGACCCGGTGATTATGGCTCTCCTATCCTCCAGGGAGATGAGTTCCGATAAGGGGCTCAAGCCGTCGCCCCGATTCTGCTCTGACATTGAATTTTCACTCGTTTCCCGGATGGGGACAGATGTCTATCATTGCATGGATATCTGAGTGTTTCGGATTCAAGGGACAAAGTTCCTGACGCGGTAATCGACAACGATAACTATTGTTTCCCCCCATGATGCTACCATGGCAGACCTCGACTTCGGTATCCAGATCGAGCCCCAGTTCGGTTTCACATACGATGACATCAAGGAGATCGCCCTGGAAGCTGAGAGGCTCGGCTTCGAGTCCATCTGGGTCTCGGACCACTTCTTCCTCACCAAGGAGAACATCGGGACCAACTGCCTTGAGTGCTACACCACCCTCACCGCCCTCGCCTGTGACACCACCACCCTCCGCCTCGGCCCCATGGTGGCCGGCCAGAACTACAGGAGCCCCGCCCTCCTCGCGAACATCGCCGCGAGCCTCGACCACATCAGCGGGGGCCGCCTCAACTTCGGGATAGGGGCAGGCTGGAAGGTGGTGGAGTACGAGGCCTACGGCTACGGGTTCCCCAAGCCCATGGCTCGCATCAGGCAGCTCGAAGAGACCATCGAGATCGCCAAGGCGATGTGGACCCAGGAGAAGGCCACATACAGGGGCAAGTACTATTGCGTCGAGGACGCCCTCTGCTACCCCCACCCCGTCCAGAAGCCCCACATCCCCGTCTGGGTCGGGGGCACCGGGTACCAGACCCTCAAGGTCTCAGCGAAGCACGCCGACGCCATAAACTTCGCCTGGAGCCAGCCCCCGGAGTTCTTCGAAGATAAGCTAGGGACCCTCAGGAAGCACTGCCAGAGATACGGGACGGATTACGATGCCATCAGGAAGTCGGCGGGGCTCATGATCACCATGGAGGAGTCCCCCGAGGAGCTGGAGGAGGAACTCCGGGACCAACGGGACGAGAAGGACACCCCCTACAGACGGTACCTGAGCAGGCAGCCCCCCAACATCGTGGACACCCCCGAGGCCGTCGCCGAGAGGATCGGCGAGTATGTGGGTCTCGGCTTCGACCACTTCATCCTGCGGTTCAACTACGGCCAAGAGATCGAGAAGATGAGGCTGTTCGCCGATAAGGTCATGGACCGGATCTGAAATCCTAGGATCTCCCGATAACTATCCCGGCGGAGTCCACCTCGTTCCTCAGCAGGTCGAGCTCTTCCCGCGTGGGGGGCTCGGTCTCCGTGACCTCGTCGTGGACCAGGAGTTCGAAGCCCGTGTTCTCCAGGACCTCCTCGACCGAGACCCCGGGGTGCACCGAGATGAGCCTCATCCTCTTGGTCTCGGGCTCGAAATCCATCACACCCAGCTGGCTGATGACCCTGTAGGGCCCCGAGTTGGCGGGTAGACCCGCCTTCTCCCGGGCCCCGGGGCCGGTGATGAAGCCAGGCGTCGTGAGGAAATCCAGTTTCTCGACGAAGCGCCGCCTGTCGTGGCGCATCAATATGAGGGTCCTCCTGCAGAGGGATCCGGCGTCGTTCCCCCCGCCGCTCCCGGGGAGGCGGACCTTGGGGGCGCCGTAATCCCCGATGACCGTGGTGTTGAGGTTGCCGTACATGTCCATCTGGGCGGCACCCAGGAAAGCGTAGTCCGTGAACCCGAGCTGGGCGCAGCTCATGACGTAGTCCATGCTCGCAGCCATAACGGCCTTGTGGCATGTCCTGCTGTCCCCGACGCTTATGGGGATGGTGGGGATCCGAGCCCCGATGCCCCCGGCCTCGAAGATAAGAAGGAGGTTCGGGGCGTGGAGCTTCTGGGCGAGGGACGCCGAGACGAGTGGCAACCCTGTTCCGACGAGGACCGAGGTATTGTCCTCCAGGAGGCGGGAGGAGACGCAGGCCATGAGTTCCGTGAGGTTGTACTCCACATTCATCGCCTCGCCCAGGGCGCCTCCAGGGGTGCCTCCAGCTTCTCGAGCTTTTTGAGGTGCTCCATCTTCTCCACCCCACCCACCAGCTCGATGTATTCGGAGAAAGCTCCTACTGAGCGGATATACTTGTCTAAGTACTCCTCGACCCCCTCGTCGGTTCTGCTCAGGCGGAGCCATTCCGCCATGTGCTCCTCGTCTGAGTAGTATAGGCCCGGCATGTTCCCCGGATGGCTGCCGTAGGGGACCTCGACGACGGCGTCCACTAGATAGAAGGGCACCGCCGTCCTGTCGGGATGGTCCCGGATCTCCTCCGTGTCCACTATCTCCTCGGTGGTGAGTATGAGCC
>JADHWM010000080.1 GCA_016783485.1 Candidatus Bathyarchaeota archaeon | reverse complement strand
GAGGCTAGGGGGATGTAGGGCGGCCTGCAGCCGAGGACGTCGGGACGCTCCACCTGGTCGAAGGCCCCGGGCATCATCACCCCGTGGGCGGAGGAGATGTTCCCCCCGATGGTGGGCACGGGGTTCTTCGGGTCGTAGGTGTAGTAACTGTGAGGAGTGCCTGATTCCGGGGGCACAGTGGAGAGCCCCCCATCCCGATGCAGGTAAAACCTCGTGTATCTCGTCTCGGGCAGCGGCCAGTCCGGGCTCGTCCTCCACTCGCCACCGTGGCTCATCCTGCCCGCGGGGGTCATGGACCCCGGGCCTCCCCCCATCGCGAAGTAGTTGACGGGGGGAATCAGGTCGGCTCCGTTGTCGACTCCCTTCATCCAGCGGTCAAACCATCTCAGGGCGAGGTCGTTGGGGGTGGGCGCCAGCCCCGTTCCTCTGAGGGGGGCGTCTGGGCCCAGGTCGACGTCTCCCGAGACGCTGGACTCGAGGGACTTCCAGCCGTGGGTCCACGGGCCAAATATCAGCTTCACCGGGCCTTTTTTGCTCTTGGATAGGCTTTGGTAGAGGTCGCTGGTGGTCCTGGTGTAGGAGTCGTACCAGGCACCCAGGAGGAGGACGGGAATATCGGGGATGCGGTCGATATAGTTCTCGGCGCAGAGCCCAATCTTCCTCCAGTAGTCCGTGTAGCGGGCCTCCGTGAGCATGTCGATGTAGAACCGCTCATAGCTGGGGACGAGGCTGAGGGGGCTCTCGCCCCTCTTGAGGGGCCCCCTCCCGGGAACGAGGTAGTCTGGGACGTTCACCGCCTCGAGGGCGGCCCGGATGGACGAGTCGGCCAGAGCCTCCCTGCTGTTCGCCGCGGAGTTGAAGGCCCAGGTGAGCTGGCGGAGCTCGAAGGCCCCCATGTGCCTGCACGCGCTGAGGTAGGCGTCGGTGAATCCCCCCTGGTTGACCACCATGGTGGTGAGGTGAGGAGGGTTCATGCACGCCAGGGCGAGCTGGAAGTGGGCCATGAAGCTGGTCCCCATGGTGCCTATCCTGCCGTCGGACCAGGGCTGGCGGGCTATCCACTCGGTGGTGTCGTAGCCGTCCTCCCCCATGTCGGCGTACTTGTAGAACTCCCCCTCCGACTTGAATCGCCCCCGGAAGTCCTGGAGCACCACGGCGTAGCCCCTCGAGGCGAACCATTCTCCCACGTCCTTTTTCCGGGTCGGGTTCTCCTTGTCGTAGGGGGTCCGCTCCAGCACGGTGGGGAGCCTGCCCTTCAGGGGTCGCCCGTCTTCAGCTGGGAGGTAGACGTCTGTAGCCAGCGGTGTGCCGTCCCTCATCTCGACGAAGACGTCTTCCACGACTGAGACATCGTGCTTCGGCTTGGACCCGTGAGCCGCCATTCAATATCAGATACCACGCTCGCGCATCTAAAATAGAAAGATTGCTAGTGAGTTTACGTAAAAATGGATTCAAAGATTTCCGATGAAGTAGTGAACTTCATTCTGAGCGGAAAGACGATGCCGCAGGATGTGAAGGCCAAAGCCCTGGATCACATCGTCGATGGTGTAGCCGTGATGCTCGCAGGCTCCCGGACGGAGTGCGCGAGAAAGGTCGCCGCCTTCGTCAAAGGGAAAGGGGGGAACCCACAGTCCACGGCCATCGGTCTCGGATTCAAGGCTCCCACCCCGGATGCGGCCCTGATCAACGGGACCAGCGGGCACGCCGACGACTACGACGACACCCAGCTCTCCACGGCCCCCGACAGACTTTACGGGTTGATGACCCACCCCACGGTGCCCGTGCTCGCCGCGGCCCTCGCTGTAGGTGAGGAGAGGGGCTCCTCGGGCAGGGAGGTTCTAGAGGCCTTCGTGGCGGGGTTCGAGGTAGAGTGCAAGCTCGCCGAGACAATCAAACCCGCCCATTACTGGAAAGGATTCCACACCACCGCTACGATAGGGGCATTCGGGGCATACGCGGCGGTGGGCACCTTGTTCGGCCTGAACGAGGATGCGCTGAAGGCCTCGCTGGGCATCGCTGCCAGCCTGACCTCGGGGATAAGAGCGAATTTCGGGACCATGACGAAGCCCCTCCACGCTGGGATGGCGGCCTCCAACGGCGTCATCGCCTGCCTCCTCGGGAAGGAGGGTTTCACAGCGAACATGAGCGCCCTCGACGGTAGGTGGGGGTTCATGGAGATCACTGCCGGGGGCTCTGATCCAGAGATGATGATGGGAAAAATGGGGGAGCCTTACTCCATCGTCGACCCAGGTGCGACCTTCAAGATGTACCCCTGCGGCTCCCTGGGGCAGCCCTCCATGGACACTCTGCGGGATATCGTCATCGAGGAAGACCTCCACGAGAAAGATGTCAGAGAGATCAGGCTCAGGGCGGGGCCCAACATCCTGGAGCCCCTCAGATACACCGCCCCCGTCGACGACCTCCAGGCCAAGTTCAGTCTCCAGTTCGGTCTCGCCTCAATCCTCCTGAGGAGGAGGGCAGGGCCCAGGGAATACTCCATGGAATGGCTGATGGACCGGGCCATGCAGTCCACGATGAGGAAAGTCAAGACCATCAACGACGAGGAGATCGCAGCGATGGGGGTGGAGAAGATGAGGAGCATCGTCGAGGTGGAGCTGACGGACGGAAGGATCATACGGAGGGAGGCCAGCGACGCCCGGGGCACCCCCGAGAAGCCCCTGAAGCCCCACGAGCTCGAGGAGAAGTTCATGGAGTGCGCGGTATTCGTGCACGATGAGGAGAAATCCAAGGAAACCCTTGCGTTGATCAGGCGACTGGACAGGCTATCCAACGTGAACGAGCTGACGGATCTCCTGAGAAGCGGCTAAACTGGTGTAGACCCATAAGCCACAAAGGGTAAAACGTCTGAAGGACAAAATATCGATAACATGGTCATCCGCCAAGTGCTATTGGTGGGCAACCCCCTCCTCAGGGAGAAATCCGAGACCGTGACCGACTTTGGCCCCGGCCTCCAGCCCACCCTCGAAGACCTCAGGAACACCCTCACAAACCATCAGAATATAACCGGGAGCGGCAGGGGCATCGCGGCCCCCCAGATCGGATATCTCAAGAGGGTGGTCCGCATCCAGGCACCGGATTTCACATCCTTCCTCGTGAACCCCGAGATCGTGGAGAAGAGCGACGAACTCTTCGACGTTTGGGACAGCTGCTTCAGCCTCAAGGGAGCCGTCTTCGTTAACATCAAGAGGCACAGAAAGATACGCGTCGACTACCAGGACGAAAACGGGGAGAAACACAGCAGAGAGTTCGCGGACGGGATGAGCGAGCTCCTCCAGCATGAGCTCGACCACCTGGACGGCGTCCTCTGCACAGACCTCCTCACGGACAACAAGGGCATCGCGATGAGGGAAGAGTGGATGAAGAGGTTCAGGACCCCAGGTATAGGAATGTAAAAAAAAAAAGGCGCCCCTAGGGGCTACTCCTTCGCCGACCTGTGCTTCAGGGGCTTCCCCGCGAGGGCCCCCGTGTGCACACCCCGCTCGATGGTCACCACCCCGTTCACCAGAACGTACTCTATCCCCTCGGGGAGCTGCTTCGGGTCGAAGTAGGTGGCCCTCTCCCTCACGTTCAGGGGGTCGAAGACTGTGACGTCCGCCTTGAACCCCGGCCTCAGGATGCCCCTGTCCATGATCCCCAGCTTGGCGGCTCCCATGGAGGTCATCTTCTTGATCGCCTCCTCCAGGGGCATCAGCCTCTCCTGCCTCACGTACTTCCTCAGTATCTTGGGGAATGTCCCGAAGTTCCTGGGGTGCACCATCCGGGGATAGTCCAGGGGCAGCGCCGAGCCGTCGGTACTCACCATGGTGAGGGGATGCTTCAGTATCGTCCTCAGGTCGTCCTCGGACATCGCGTGCCCGATGCTCCGGATGGGCTCCCCGTCGATGAAGGACTGGATCACCAGGTCGATGGGCTCCACCCCCCGCATCTCCGCTGCCGCCGCGTAGCTCTTCCCGATGAGGTCGTCGTTCCCCTCCCCAGCGTAGAGGATGATGCTGTCGTCCCAGGACTCCTCTGCGATGAGGGTCTCCATATAGTACTTGCAGATGCTCCGTATCCGGCCCCCGATCTCAGGGTCCTTCAGCCGCTCCACGAGCCTTTCCCGGCCCCCCTCCTCGGCCCAGTTGGGGAACCCGAAGAAGCCCGCACCCCGGTAGATCCAGGGATAGACGTCGATCCCCACGTCCACGCCCCTCCGGCGGGCGAAGTCGATGTCCCCCAGCCACTCGGCCAGCGCCTCCCCCCAGTTCACCTTACCGCAGGCCTTGGCGTGGGTCCAGGTGGTGGGGATACCCGCGTCCTCACCGATCTTGATAACCTCCCGGATGGACCACCTACCGCTGTCGATGGTGGTGGCGATGAAGTCCCTCCCGCCCCGGGGCTCGTTCACCCACCCCCGGCGCCTCCTGTGACTCGTGTGGATCCCCCCGTATTCCCCCACAACCTTGCACAGCTCCACGATCTCCTCGGTGTCCGCATAGTTCCCTGGGGTGTACATGAGCCCCGTGGAGATCCCGAAGGCCCCCTCCTCCATGGTCTGAGCCACGAGGCCCTTCATCTCCTCCATCTCGCTTTTAGCGGGGGCCCGGTTCTCCCAGCCCATGACGCAGAGCCGCACCGTCCCGTGGCCCACCTGGAAGGCCCCATTGATGCTGCACCCCTGCCTCTCGAACCTCTCCATATACTCTGAGAGGGTAACCCAGTCCACATCGACTCCCCAGTCTTTCGCCCTCCCCTGGACCGCCTTCAACGCCTCCCCCTTGAGGGGGCCGCTACCGCTGGTCCCGCACTGGCAAGTGAACTGGGTGGTGACCCCCTGGTGCACCATCGAGTCCGCCGTCGGGTAGGCGATGAAAGGGAGCTCGGAGTGACTGTGCATATCGATGAACCCCGGCGAGACCACCAACCCCTTCGCTTCGATGACAGTGTCAGCCCCTGACACGGGGAGCCCAGCGTTGATATCCTCGATCCTGTCCCCGGCTATAGCCACGTCGGCCTTGTACCAGGGCGCACCGGTCCCATCCACCACGAATCCGTTCTTAATGAGATAATCCCACAACGTTCCTCGAGTATAATTGGGCTTGTTCTGTTCTTATCGTTTCGCATGAGGCTTCAAGCTACTGCCGGGCCTTCCAGAAGCCCCTCACATTGAGCCTCTTACCCAAGTAGACCAAACCCAGCATGATGGGGACCTCCCAGAAAAGCCCCATCGTCGTCCCTAGCGCCGCCTGGGACCCCAACCCGTAGAGACTGATGGCCGTCGCGATAGCGATCTCGAAGTGGCTCGAGGAGCCGATGATCACCGAGATGATCGCCTCCGGGTACGCCAGGCCCATCACCCTCGTGGCCAAGAGGTTGACACCGACGACGATCACGAAGCCCAGGATCAATGGGATCGAGACGAGCACCATCTCCCCGGGATTCTGGATCAAGACGTCGCCGTTCAACGAGAAGAGCACGATGAGGGTGGTGAGCAGCGCAATCATGGAGACCCGCCCCACCAGCGGCCTGTAGACCCCATGGAACCACGCCTCCCCCCTGGACCCCACGATATACCTCTTCGATAGGTACCCCAGAATCATGGGTACCCCGATGAAGACGAACACCGAGGCCAACAGCGTCCACCGATCCATCGGGATGTTCCTGATCCCCGTCAGGATAGACACCATCGGTGCGTACAGGAACATGATGGTCACCGTGTTGAGGCTCGTATTGATGACGTTCTGCTCCTGATTCCCCTCCGCCAGATCCCCCCACACCAGCACCATCGCCGTGCACGGGCTCGAGCCCAGCAGGATCAGGGAGACGATGAGCTGATCCCGTCCCCCAAGGAATAAGTAGGCCAGGAATGCGGTTACCAGGGGCGCCAGGACCCAGTTGGAGAGGATCGTGAGGAAGATAGGCTTCGGGTTAACCATCAGCTTCCTGAGTTCCGAGACCTGCAGGTTCAGGAGAGCCGGATACATCATCAGGAAGAGGCAGATGCCGATGGGAACTGAGATGCCCCCTATCTGCCAGGCGTCTATGGCCAGGCTCAGGGCGGGGAAGAACTGGGAGAGAACCAATCCAGCAACCATACAGAGCCCCACCCAGACCGCCAGATATCTCTCGAAAACGCCAAGGGCACTCCTCCCGCCCGAGCTATCAGCCATCTTGAACCTCAAACTGTCTGACATCATGTCTAAAATAGTTTATCGGAAGAAGCGCCGCACTCGGTCCATAAAATGTGCGTCTGAAGCATCACACCAATCAGATTATAAGTTTCCTCTATCATTAACAATTAGACAGGCATGAGCGCGAATAGTCCTGAGGAGCTTTCACTGTTCAAACGATTCATGATACGGACCAGGGGATACGCCTACGTGGGCCACCAAAAAAGGCCCGGATGGAGGGCCAGCATCCCGTTCTACGCCTTCAAGTGCCCCGAGCACGGGATCGTCGAAGACTACCCCCACGGCCACGGTGGACACCTCTCCTGCCCCATATGCGCCCATCGCAAGCACAGCGGGCTACGAGTTCAGAACCTGTGAAAGGGATACTCGACCCTTCAAGAAAAAAAGAGGGGCTAGGACTTTAGAGACTTTATCAGTTCATCTATGGTGATAGCCGGCATGCTGGTGATCTCGATGGTGCCCCGGCTCCCAAGCTCCACGGATAGCTTGAAGATCGCCTCGTTGTCGGGGGCCTCCACGAGGTTCACGAAGTCGTAGGGGCCCAGGACTGCCCACTGCTTCAGGACCTCGACGCCGTGCTCCTTGAGCTCCTCGTTGACCTCCTTGATCCGCTCCGGGTTCTTCTTGAGGGTCTCCCTGCCACTCTCCGTGAGGGTGGAGAGGAGAATGTACTTGGCCATGATTTATCCTCAGGTGAGGGTTCCCGCCGGCGGTTAAAAGATGTTACGAAGGCTATCGCTCGATCTCCTGGACCTCGAGGCGCCTGAAGATGCTCCTGAGCTGGCGCCTCATGGAGGTGCGGTCCGGGCTGAGCCCCAGGTAGTCGGCAAAGTCGGGGGTGGTGCTGATGATGGTGCTGCGACCGTCCTTCTTCCTGGAGATGAGCCCCATGTTCTCCAGGGCTCTCAGGTGCTTGTAGGCCTGGCTTCCCCGGGCGTCAGAGACCTCCCTCTGCTCCACGGGCTGGTTGTACGCCACGTAGCTGAGGGTCCTCAATGGCCCCGCGGTGAGGATCGGTTTCATGGAGAAGCGGCGGGCCTGCTTGTTGAAGTTGGGCTTGAGCTGGAGGACCACCCTCTCCCCTGTCACCTCGCTAATCTCGAGGGGGCTCCCATCCCTGTCATAGGCCTCCGAGAGTTCTCGGATGAGGGCTATGACCTCCATCTCGGAGCCGAGCCTCAGGTAGGCCACGAGAGATGTGAGGGAGACGGGGCGACCGGAGGCGTAGAGTATCGCCTCGAGCTCCGCCAGCTTCCCCTCGTCTTCGCTCACCAGACATCCCCCGTATGTTCTGCATATTTGTCGTGGCTTCGATTAATAACCTCTACGCCCGCTCCCGGTCTAGACTAATTTCCCGATGTCGGTCCTGTAGAAGAGGTCGCCCCGGATCTGGGGTATATCCCGATACACTTTTTCTCCTGCCTCTTCGACTGTGTCGCCTTTCGCGAGGAGGGCGATGGCGCGGCTCCCCGTGGTCGTGATAGTCCCGTTCTCCTCGTGGACGGAGGCGAAGTACAGCTCAGAGTCACCGGGTGCCGTGATGGATACGTCACGGTTCCTCTTAGGATCGACGGGGTATCCCTCGGGGACCAAGTAGACGCAGACGGTCGCCTTCCTCTCGAAGGAGGGCTTCCGGAGCTTTCCGTCGATTATCCCCCAGCCGATGTCTAGGAGGGGGTCCTCGAGGAGGGAGAGGACGTTCATGGCCTCGGGGTCCCCGAACCTGCAGTTGTACTCGATGAGGTAGACCCCTTCTTCGGTCTCCATGAAGCCGCCGTAGAGGGTCCCCTTGAAGGCGGTGCCGATTCCCATGAGCCTCCGGACCGTCTCCTCCATGATCCTGACCCCCTTCCGGACGCTTTCCGGGGAGATCATGGGGAGGCCATGGTCGGGGCAGCTGTAGCTCCCCATGCTCCCGGTGTTGGGGCCGGTGTCTCCGTCGTAGGCCCTCTTGTAGTCCCTGACGAGGGGCATCACCTCGACCCTGCTCCCGTCTGTGAAGGCCTGGAGTGTGAACTCGTTCCCGGAGAGCTTCTCCTCCAGGACGATTAGCCCGTCCACCGCGATCCGCTCCATTGAATAGTCTACGACATCCCGGGCTCCATGGAGGTGCTCCCCCGTGATCTTGACCCCCTTCCCCCCGGTGAGGACATCGGGCTTCGCCGCAACGTCCGGATGGTCGGAGACGAACTCCTGGACCTCGGCCTTGTTCCTGCACACGGCGAAATCGGGGTTCCCGGCGATCCCGTGCTCGTCCAGAAACTCCCGGGTGTAGGCCTTGCTCCACTCTAGCCTGGCCGCCGCCCTCGTGGGACCGACCACGGGTATCTCCATCTCGTTCAAGGCGTCTGTGACGCCTGCGGCGAGGGGGGCTTCCGGCCCGATGAATGCCACGTCGA
>JADHWM010000079.1 GCA_016783485.1 Candidatus Bathyarchaeota archaeon | reverse complement strand
CCAGGGCAGACGGAGCACGTTCGCGGTGGCCTCCGAGACCTTCTGGGGTAAGAGCCGGAGCTCGTGGCCCAGGTCCTCCAGACGGACCATCTTAGACACCTTCATCCCCTCATTCCTCTCCTCATCCTGTCGAGCTCGCCCTCGAGGCGCCTCCGCTCCCCCTCCTGGGCGTCCCCTAGCGCGTCCAGGTAGACCCTGAGCCTCTCGATGAACCTCGAGGGCTGCTCTCGGAGCTCTCCGTGGGTCCACCCCATGTTGACGCAGATGGCGACGTCGTCCAGGAGCGGCTCAGGCTTCCCGCGCTTCACTGCCGCGACTATTTTTTTCGCTCGGCCACGCTCACACCGTTGATCCTCTGGGTCACGGCGATCATCTCCTCCACCAGCTCCGGGGGCTCCAGGCCGTGGATGCTCTCAACCGTTATCGGCAGGGGCCGCCCGTTCCCGTCCACGAGGTCCCACTCCACGACGGTCTGGACCAGCATCACGTCGTTTAGGGTCCAGGGATCTACGTCGGGCTCGAGGCCGCCCCCGGGGTCCCTCCGCCACCGGGTGGCCTCCCGGAGGGCCTCCTGCTTCATCCCGTAGGTCCAGGTCCTGAACATCAGCCGGTGACCCATGATCTCGACTTCGTGGTTCATGGTTACTCTCATAATTTTGTAAATCATAGTAATTATTAATACATTTTCTACAAAATTAGGGATTATCCACATCATCCACACCACGGAGGCGTGCTCAACCGTCCCCACCGATCGACACTCTATTTAAGTGAGGGAACGATGAGAAGAAGCAGGCGAAGTTTTTGACCGAGTACGTCAGCATACCAACGGAGCTATTGACAGAGCTTCGGGAGGGCCTGGCCAAGATAGAGGAGATCCTCGCCACCCTTGAGGAGCTCTCGGACAAGGATGGCCTCAAGGAGATAAGAGAAGCCGAAAAGGAGTATGAGAAAGGAGACTTCTCAATTACACGGAACGCAGAGGAGATCCGAAAGCTCGTAGAGTGAGGCGAATGGCCTTCGAAGCAGCCCTCACACATAGATTTCTGAGAGAGCTGAGGAGACTGGAAGCAGACATCAGAGAGAGGGCCTTGGACGCTATCAATGAGATAATTGTTGACCCTTTCAAAGGCGTCAAGCTGAGAGGAGAACTTGCGGGCCTACATAGATGGAGATTGGGTTCTCATAGGATCGTGTACATGATCGATGTCTCTACAAGTCGGATAGTGTTCCTGAAAATCGGGTCAAGAAAAGCGATCTATAAATAATCCCGAAAAAAATTGGCTTCTGACTCTCATATGCCCTTTCACACAAGTTAGAATCCATGTGTGAGCCATCGGCCCTCGAACTCGAGGCGGCACGCAATCAGGTCCTCCGGCTTGAGCACCGGCTCCACGAGCCTGAACTTCCCCTTGTTGAGCTTGAGCCACCTCGAGTCGGGGAGGTTGAGCCTGAGGTAGAGCTCCGCCTGGTCCAGGAGGTAGCCGAGGTAGGTGTCGTCCTGGAGGTTCATGGTGAGCCTGGCGGAGACGAGGCGCTCCATCTCTTCGAGGCTGGCGAGCTGTTTGGAGCCCGCGTCGTTGAAGACGAAGTTGGGTTTGAGCCGGTTGTCGACCCGGAACTCCCAGTCGGTGACATCGGGGACGGTGCTCCAGCCGGAGTCGTCGGGGCTGATCTCGACGTAGGCGTCGCTCCACTCCCAGGGGTCCCCAGGGGAGGCCCCGTAGCTGTGGATCGTCGTAACCTTGGTGTCCACCGTCTTGCCGACCATCTCCGCCGACCACGTGAGGGGCTCCCCGACGCCGCACCGGACGCTCAGGACGTCAGCCTTGAGTCCCGTCCAGTAGACGTAGAGCTGGTTGGAGCCGTCCCTGTAGATCTTCGCCTCCGCGAAGAAGTTGTCCCCGGCGAGCATCGGGGTCTGCCAGTAGGTGCCCAGGGTCCCCTGGAGCCAGCTGATCCGTAGCCCCACGTTCTCGCGGCGCCTCGCGAGCGCGAGGGGCGCGGGAGTAGCTGAATCCCTCAGTACGAAGACCCTTGAGAGCTCCGGGTCGTACATGGGCGTCATCTCCGAGACGTGGCCTACCCGATATAGGGTGGTGGGGGTTGCCCCGGGGCTCCCTCCGTAGCTCGCCTCAGAGTAGTCCTTGTACCCGAACTCGATCTGATCCTTCCCCTTGTACCTGACCATGTAGCCCCCTCTTTCTATAGTTATTTTCTGATGATTATCTTCTTCTACTCGTTTATAACCTATTTTAAGGTGTGTAATACTATTATACTCATTAAATGTTGATCATTTAATGACGAGGATAAAATCACGATGTTGTTTTAATCCCGTCTCTAGGGTGTCCCTATGTCTCAGTCACTCTATCCGGATGGCCGTTACGTCAGCGGATCGCTCCCAAGGGGGTTGAGGACGCTCAGGAAACTATAGATCTCGAAGTCCCTCGTGTTCTCCGTGTAGATCGCTTCGATGCCGTTCTCCTTTGCGGTGGCTGCCATGAAACAGTCGAAGATATCGGCGCCTGTCAGCTCGAGCTCATCGGCGAGGCCGAAGGCCTCTCTTGCAGCGGCGAGGGTGGGGTTGACCTTCTCGATCTCGAGGCATTCGAGGAGGTCCAAGCAGATCTCGGCGGCTTCCTGCGAACTCGTGGGGTGTTCGACTCTCCGTTTGTCCGTGATGACCGCGAATAATTCACACAGGATCTGAGGAGACACCACGCCCTCGATCTCCCCTCTCAGGGCCTCCTTGAGGATGCCGCTCGCTCTCCGGTGATGGGGGGAGGAGAGGTTGTAAGCGTGGACTAGGATATTCGTGTCAAGGATGGTCCTCGTATATCTCCCTCCTTGTCAGCCCGCCTATAATCCTCCCCAGGTCTGGGGGGTCCTCGAGCCTCTTCAGCAATCTCGTCCCGGCCTCTGCCCTTCTCAGGACTCGGAGGCGCGCCTCGCCCCGGTCCACAACGTCGATGAGCAGGCGGTCTCCTTCCGTCAGACCGAGTTTCTCTTTGACCTCCCTCGGCAGGTACAACTTGTCTTTGTGATATGTGGTCTCCGCCACGACAGCCCACGGTTTACCCAATAAATTGGGTAAATAAAAACCTGTTGAAGGGGTCGAGGGGGGATCGTTCGGGGACGACAAGAGGATTCCTCATTCAACGTTTTCATGGAACGCATCACTTTTTTCAAATAAGGAATAATGCGCCTTGGGCAAAAATCAATGGAGGCTTCCCGTTGACCGAAGTAATCCGTCTGAGCATCAGGTACCGAGTCGTCATCCCGAAGGGGATCAGTGAAAGGTTCAAGCTGGAGAAGGGGGACGAACTCATCGTGAGCCTCCTAGGGGAGACATAGCCATGCGGGTCAGGCCAGAGAGCTTCACGGACTATACCTTGGAACTCCACGGAGACGTCTGGGAGGGCATTGAGCCAAGCGAATACGTGGAGAGGGAGAGGCGGATCCCTAGGGGCGAAGAACCCTCAGCAGGTGTGTTCCCCGCTCGGTGATTTCGTAGACTCCCCTCAATGGGCGCTCGACGTAGCCCTTCCTGAGAAGCCACTCTAAGGCCGCCTGGGCTTTCCACGGCGTCGTGTGCTTCAGTGCCAACCTGGTCAGCGGCGTCCAGCGGGCTGGCTCTCTCTCCAGGGCGTCCAGGATTGTCCTGGCTACATCCAGCCGGTCGTCGATCCTTGCGGACAACGCGTAACATCACCGCGCTCCCATTCTCATCGGTAGTAGAGAACCTCCACCGTCAACCGGCTCCGATAAAGCCGGGGATGGGCGTCCCCCTCGTCGATGTCCCTCCAGCTCGAGGCCTCTATCCACTCGAGACCTTCCCCCGGCTCCTCGCATCTCTCGTGGAGGATCCTGTCCGCCTCCCTGAGCATCCTCCACCTCGCCTCCTGGTCCCCCTTGCTCCAGACGTCCACGGCGTAGACACCGTCGAACCGGCGCCTCGCAGCGGGGTGATCCTCGCTGAACCCCAGGTATCGGGGCCTCGTCAGGACCTGGCTCACCACCACCTGGGGGAGCCTCTCCCCGGCCTCGTACCAGTCGGTGCTGAACTTGGGCTCGAAGTCGAGGGCCCAGTTCTCCTCGAGGAGAACCAGGAGGGCTATCTTGGGATCTGTCAAGCCTTCCTCTCCCCCTCCACCTCGAGGTAGGCCTCCGTCTCCGTGACCCCGGTGACGCGGTAGCGGACTCCGTCCACCTCCACCTCGAATCCTGCCTCCCCCATAGCGGCCCATGGAACCATGAACAATCGAATCTGGCCAGTTTTGGTGGCGCCGGGGGGCAGATCCCGTTCCCGGCCCTTGATGCCGAGGAAGGCTTTCTCCGTGTAGCTACTCTCCGTGTGGACCGGCTGCCCGTAGGCGTCGGTGCCGGTCTCGGTGAGCTGTATGATGGTGATGTCCCGGCCCCGGGTCTCGAGGAGCTCGTGGAGCCTCAGGGCTTGGGCTGGGGGTCTGGTCTTTAGGAAGCCCGTCCCGAACTGGCCGTATGTGAAACTCATCATGATCACGCCGTGACGTTGTGGTCGATGGTGGTGTTGGTCCCCTCGTCCAGGATCGCGCCCACAGGGACCCCGGTATACTGGTAGCAGTGGTTCCCGAGGCAGAGGGTCCTGTCCGAGGCCGAGGTGATGTGTATGGCGTATTTGTCGCAGTCGTCGAGCCGGTTCCCGGTGATGCAGCACCGGTCCCCCGCGACGGCTATCCCGTTGTAGGTCGCGGTGTCCCCCTGGTCGGCCCCGATGACGGTGTTCCCGGAGATGACGCAGTCCCGTGCGCTGTCTCCGCTCAGGTTGACGCCGTGTTTGGTGACCTTCCGGATCGTGTTTCCGGTGACGGTGACGTACGCGGCGTCCTGGAGGTGGATCCCGTGGCCGGCGCAGAGTTCGATCAGGTTCCCGGTGATTAGGCCGACGCTGCTCACCTGCTCTACGTGGATGCCGGCGCCGGTCATGTCGCTGACGTCGTCGGCTCCAGAGATGACGTTCCCGGAGATGACGAAGCGGTCCATGCTCCAGATCTCGATGCCGTCCTCGACGTTGTCCTGGAGGACGTTCCCCACGATCTCCACGTTGGCCCCGCCCTGGGCCGCGATGCCCTGCCTGTTACCGTGGCAGTGGTTCCCGATGACGGAGACTGTACCGATGCCGTTGTTGCCGTAGCCCACCTGGATTCCGTTCCACGAGTTCTGGTCGTGGCAGTGGTTCCCCAGCACCAGGACCCTGTCGCAGCCGGGCTCCACGTTGACGCCGTCGTACTCGTTGTCCCAGCACTCGTTGTGGGCGAAGCGGTGGCCGACTCCCCCGGCGCAGATCCCGTGGCCCGCCGCGGACTTGATCCAGCAGCCCTCGACGACGCAGCTCTCAGTCGCCGCGCTGAGCCTGATCCCGTCGCCCTGGTGCTCGTCGGGGAAGTAGCCCTCCCTGCTGAACTCCTGGTTCGCCCGATTCCCCTCGACGAGGAGGTTATGGATCCTGATCCGTTTCGAGGATCCGGTGATGTATATCGCGCTGTGACAGGTGTAGACCCGCCCGTTGTCCGAGACGTCGTATTGGCTCGCGAGGTTGTCCTCCATCGTGAGGGTGTTCCCGTTGATGGATGTGATCCGGTTCACCTCGAAAGCCGAGTCATCCCGCACGCAGACGTGCTGACCAACTGCTAAGCTGGAGCCGTCGGCGACGATCACGTTCTTCTGGCCGCTCGCGGCGTCGGTGGCGATGAGTTCCTGGACCTTGTTCGCGACTTTGAGTTCCGTTGCCTTCCCGACGCCCCTGATGACCAGGTCCTCCCGGTTTTCGATGAGCACGGCCCGGGTGAGGGTGTAGGTCCCGCCTTTGACGAGGACCTCCCCCGCCGATGTGCTGGGGAGGGCGTCCACGGCTTCCTGGATGGTCGAGTGGTCTCCTTTCCCCCCGGCGTCGACTATGAGGGTGGCGGCCTTCCCGGCGTAGTTGTCGGAGAGGTCGTCCCAGTCCTGGTAGTCGATCTCGTTGGGGGGGTATGGCTTAGGGAGGGGCATCATTACATTGGAAAATAACTAAATATTAATACATTTTCAGAATAATTAGGTATAATTAGTAATAATGGGCGGGCTCCAAGCCACCCCATCACAGCGCCCTGCAGACTCCAAAAACATAAACGGGCAACCCTCATTGATCCATCATCAAGAACGTGGTAGGATTGTTCATCTGATGATGCCTGAAGTATTGAGTGCTGATCTGGTTCTCAGGAACGGGAAGATCGTGACCGTCGACCCGGATGACACCGTGGCACAGGCGGTGGCGGCGAAGGGTAACAGGATAGTGGTCGTCGGGGGGGACGAGGACGTCTCGGGGCTCATCGGGGAGGAGACGGAGGTCATCGATCTCGGGGGGAGGACCGTCATTCCCGGCCTCACGGACCCCCATCTCCACATGGTGGGTGCCGGGCTCAGCGCCCTCAGGGAGTTCAGGATCCCCAGCACGTCCATCGAGGACGTCTTCGACGTGATTAGGGCGAAGGCGGCCGAGACCCCGAAGGGGGAGTGGCTCAGGGGGGGCAACATCAGGTTCGCCCACGTCAAGTTCGCTGAGAAGAGGTGGCCCACCAGGTGGGAGATTGACGCCGTCGCCCCCGATCACCCGGTCTTTCTCCACTTCGGCCCCCACATCAAGGTGGTGAACTCCAGGGCTCTGGAGCTGGCAGGCATCACCGGGGAGACTCCTGACCCTCTGGGGGGGCACATCGTCAAGGATGTGAATGGGGAGCCCACGGGGGTCCTCAGGGAGGCGTCTTCCCACCTCGTCACCAGGTTCTGGTCCCCGTATTCGCAGGAGGATCGCCTCGAGGCCATCAGGCTGGAGGGGCGCCGGTGCCTCGAGGAGGGGGTGACCACGGTCCACGACATCGTGAGGAGCCCCGAGGAGATCAGGCCCTACCAGGAGCTCCTGGCCCGGGGAGAGCTTCCCCTCAGGGTTCGGCTCCTGGTCCGGGTCTGGGAGTCCCGGATTGAGCTGGGCCACCTTCTCGCCCTGGGGATCCAGTCCAACTTCGGGGACGGGTGGCTCAAGATCGCCGGGGTGAAGATGAGCGTCGGGGGAGGGATGTCCGGGAGCAACGCCGCCCTCTACGAGCCCTACAGCGACGAGCCCGAGAACTCGGGGGTCATCCGGATCCCCTATCCGGATCTCGTCTCCCTCATCTCCCGGGCTCACGAGGGGGGGCTCCAGTGCGCCGTCCACGCCATGGGGGACCGGGACCTGGATATGGTCCTGGACGCCTTCGAGGAGGCCCTGAAGACGGCCCCGGAGAGGGAGCTCAGGCACAGGATGGAGCACGCCGGGGACTGGTTCTTCACCCCGGAGAGGAGGCGCAGGCTCAGGGGGTTGGGGCTCATCGCGATGCCCAACATCAACTTTATCGGCTCCTTCGGGGACGGGGTCCACGTCACCCTTGGCCCCGTGAGGTCCCAGGAGCACGCCTTCCCCCTCAAGAGCATGCACGAGGAGGGGATGCTCCTGGTGAGCGGTTCGGACGGCCCTAACCTGGAGCCCTCTGCTCCCCTCAGGGACATGGGGACGGCGATCCTGAGGAGGACGGAGCGTGGCATCGAGGTGAATCCCCCGGAGGCGATCCCCGTCACGGAGGCATTGAAGATGTTCACGATTAACGCCGCCTACCTGGAGTTCGAGGAGGACGTCAAGGGCTCCATCGAGCCGGGGAAGCTCGCGGATCTCGTGGTCCTGAGTGAGGACCCATTCACTGTCCCCCCTGAGAGGCTCAGGGAGATCAAGGTGGACACGACCATCATCGACGGTAAGATAGCGTACACGAGGACGTGAGGTTGTTCCGGGTATCGTTTCTCCTCGTCGATTGGTTGTAGCCCAGGGCGGATGGTGGGTGGCCCCTCTCCCCGTGGGGTCGGGTTTCGTTTGGATTGTCGTGTTTTCTTTTTGCTTTAGGTTGTGGGGGAGTCCTGTTTTGATGCTGTTTGCTGCGTTATTGCTGGGGGGGAAGTTCGAGCGCGCGACTCTATTGGTTTTACCTTTTTCTAGCGGGCGATGAGTAAAATGGTTTAAAAGGGAGGACCGCGCCTGCGTGTGCAGTGTGCGGGGAATACCGCGAGGCGTTCTGAGCATACACACAGAATAGGAGTGAAAGTATTGGATTATAGAGAGAGGCGCGGTGGATACGACCGCGGCCCGCGTGAGATGACCAAGGTCATCTGCTCTGATTGCGGGAAGGAGGCCGAGGTCCCCTTCAAGCCGACAGAGGGCAGGCCGGTTTACTGCCGTGAGTGCTTCGCCAAGCACAGGCCGCCAAGAAGGTTCTAGATAAGCTCAGACGCCGAGAGGCGGCCAGGAGTTTATAGTCGAATCAAGTTTTCTGATGTTTTTTCATTTTTCCCATGGTAGCGCGAGCGATGGTTCTTGATAATGCCTATCGTCCGGGGCATCCGCCTCATATCCGCTCCTGACGCGCCCACGATTCATCCGCTACTCAAACGGTCTTTGAGGTCCGCCAGCTCAATCTCAGCGTCATCTCGGATGCCTTCTACCCGTTGAATCCTCCATCTGACTCTTGCAGCGATAAACGCTTCCAGATCCCCGTAGTCATCCAAGCGCGGACAGGG
>JADHWM010000018.1 GCA_016783485.1 Candidatus Bathyarchaeota archaeon | reverse complement strand
GCTCCATCCCCGTTGTTTATTACACACAGCTTATGGCCCTCGCCTTCGGCCTTAACGAGGAGGCGACAGCGTTCGACGAGAACACCCCCGACCCCAGGCCGCTCCTGGCGGAGAAGGGATTGATAATGGAGAGATGATCATGGAAAATAACGAGTCTAAGATGGTTACCATCCACGTTATGGGCAAGAGCCACGAGGTCCCCGGGGACCTCACCATCATGAAAGCCATGGAGTACGCCGGCCACCAGTTCAGGCGAGGCTCCGGCTGCCGCGGGGGATACTGTGGCGCGTGCGCCACCATATACCGCACTAAGGGGAGCTACAAGCTCCTCGGCGCCCTCGCCTGTCAGAAGATGGTGGAGAACGATATGTACATCGCCCAGATCCCCTTCAGCCCCGCGGAGAAGAAGACCTACGACATCAACGATCTCCGGGCCGACGCCAACGCCTTCATGGTGCACTACCCCGAGATAAGCCGCTGCCTCAGCTGCAACACATGTACCAAGGCATGCCCCCAGGATATCATGGTGATGGACTACGTCCAGGCCGCCCTGAGGGGAGACGTATCCGAGGCTGCGAGGCTCAGCTTCGACTGCATCAGCTGTGGCCTCTGCGCCGTTAGGTGCCCCGCCGAGATAGTGCCCTACAACATCGCACAGCTCGCCCGGAGGCTCTACAGCAAATATGTCGACGGCCCCGCGGAGCACGTCCTGGAGAAGGTGAAGGAGGTCGAGGAGGGCAAGTTCGACGCCGAGATCGCGGAGCTGCAATCCCTAGACAGGGAGGCGCTCAAGGAGCGATACGAGACAAGGGAGAAGAGGTTGTGATCACATGAGTGGATACCCGGAGAGTATGCAGGAATCCCTCCGCCTAGTGGAGAAGACTAGACCCGACAGGGTGGGCAAAGCCCTCCCCGAGATGACCGCCGACGAGAAGGAGAAGGTCCTGCAGGACTGGCACCCCGACTTCAAAAGCGACCAGAAGCGTGCCCTCAAGATAGGCCCCAGCAAGGGGATGCTGGTGCCCCACGAGGTCGCGGACAACCTCGAGGCTCACACGATCATCAAGCCTGGAGAAATCGACCTCTCCAACATCGACTACGACGTCGACGTCCTCATCATCGGGGCGGGGGGCGCAGGGTTAAGCGCCGCCTTCTTGGCCCAGGAGAAGGGTATCCCCACGGAGAAGATTCTCATGGTCCAGAAGTTGAGGCTCGGGGACGCCAACTCCAAGATGAGCCAAGGCGGAATCCAGGCCGCCGTCGCCCCCGACGACAACCCCGCGATCCACTACCTTGACGTGATAGGCGGGGGTCACTATGAGAACAAGCCTGAGCTCGCGGAGCTGTTGGTCAAGGAGGGGCCGGACGTCATCAGGTGGCACGAGGAGTTCGGCGTCATGTACGACAAGCTCGAAGATGGGACCATGCAGCTTGCTCCCGGAGGAGGGACCAGCAGGAAGAGGATGCTCAGCTGCAAGGACTACACGGGCCTCGAGATCACCCGGGTCCTCATCGACGAATTCCTGAGCAGGGAGATCCCCTTCGTGGAGCTCACATCCGCCGTAGAGTTCATCATGGACGACAAGGGGCAGGTCGCCGGCGCCGTCCTCTACGACATGGATCATGATGAGTACCTCATCTGCAGGGCCAAGGTCACGGTCCTCGCCACCGGTGGCTTCGGTCGGCTGCATATCCAGGGATTTGAGACAACCAACCATTATGGTTCCACCAACGATGGAGTCGTCATGGCCTATCACGCTGGAGCGAATCTCAGGGACCTCGACTCCACACAGTTCCACCCGACGGGAGCCGCCTTCCCCGAGCAGATAGTAGGGCAGCTCTGCACCGAGAAGCTGAGGGCTCGAGGAGCGCAACCCCTCAACATCGATGGGGAGCTCTTCGTCTACCCGCTGGAGACCAGGGACGTGGAAGCCTCGGCCCTCATCAGAGAGTGCTACGGGCGGGAGAAAGGCATCGTGACCCCCACGGGGATGCGGGGCATCTGGCTCGACACCCCCTTAATCGATGTCATCAACGGGGATGGGACCATCGAGAGGGAGTTCGCCTCGATGCTCAGGAACTTCAACAAGTTCGGAATCGACATCCGAAAGGAGCCCATGCTCGTCTTCCCCACCCTCCACTACCAGAACGGCGGGGTCGAGATCAACGCCCGATGCGAAACCAACGTCCCCGGCCTCTTCGCCGCCGGCGAGGTCACCGGGGGGGTCCACGGGAAGAACAGGCTCATGGGGAACAGCCAGCTCGAACTCTACGTCTTCGGGAGGAGGGCGGGCGTATTCGCCGCCGAGCATGTCAAGAACGTGGAACTCGGAGGGCTCACCCTGAGCCACCTAGACCGATACGAAAAGTGGCTCGATGAGGCGGGGATCGAGACCGACAGGAAGGCACCGATCCTGCTCCCGGAATACCGGGGAAAGAAGACGCTGGAACATCAGATCAAACTGCTGTAGACGTGATACTGATGGGAAAAGACCTTAGGATAGGCGTCTGGGTCTGCGAGTGTGGAGGAAACATAGGGGACGTCGTGGAGGTCCCCAGCGTAGCCAAGAGCCTGAGGGGCGAAGTCGCCTACGTCAGGGAGGAGCTCTACCTCTGCTCGAGCCCCTCCGTCGAGAACATCAAAGACATGGTGGAGAAGAGGAACCTCGACAGGGTCATCCTCGCTTGCTGCACCCCCAATATGCACTGGGAGACCTTCAAGGAGGGCCTCGAGGAAGCTGGCCTCAACCCGGCCCTTTTGGAGATAGTGAACATTCGGGAGCAGTGCAGCTGGGTCCACAAGGACGACCACGAGGGAGCTACCCGCAAAGCCCTCGACCTCATCCGGGGAGCCATCTCCAGGGTCAAGGAATCGGTGGCCCTCGAGTCCAAGAGCATGGATGTCGTTGGGGAGGTTCTGGTCATCGGGGGCGGGGTCGCCGGGATCACCACGAGCCTCCGGATGGCTGAGAGCGGCCTCAAGGTCCATCTCGTCGAGAAGAACGCCAGCATCGGGGGACACATGATACAGTTTCCCAAGGTCTTTCCCACCCTGGACTGCAGCCAGTGCATCCTCACCCCAAAAATGGCTCAGGTCAACAGGAACAGGAACATCAACCTCATCACCTACGCCGAGGTCTCGGAGGTCACGGGGGTTCCAGGGGATTTCAAGGTCAAGGTGAGGCTCAAGCGGAGGGGCGTCAACGTGGAGGAGTGCATCAGCTGCGGGGCCTGCGTTAGGGTCTGCCCCGTGGAGGTTCCCGATGAGTTCAACGAGGGTCTGAGCACCCGGAAGGCGGTCTATATGCCCTTCCCCCAGGCAGTCCCCAGCGTATACACCATCGACTTCGACGCCTGCACCAAGTGCTTAAAGTGCTCGGAGATCTGCCCCCGGAAGTGCATCGACCCCTTCGACCAGGGCTCCGAGCTGGAGCTCAACGTGGGTGCCATCGTCATGGCCACGGGCTTCGAGCTCTACGATATCGGGAGCCTCGCCAACTACGGCTACGGAAAGTACCCCAACGTCGTGACGAGCCTCGAGATGGAGCGCATCCTCGACGTAAACGGTCCCACCGGCAGCATGGTCGTCGTTCCGGAGACGGGGAGAGAGGCGAAGAGTGTCACCTTCGTCCTTTGCGCCGGCTCGAGGGACACCGAGGTGGGAAAAGCCTACTGCAGCCGAGTCTGCTGCCTATACGCCCTGAAGCAGACCCAGCTCCTCAGGGACCGGGGAATCGACGTCTGGATCCACTACATCGACATGAGAGCCCCCGGTCGCAGGTACGAGGAGTTCTACAGAACCACCCAGGAGAAGGGCGCCATGTTCTTGAAGGGCAAGGTGACCGAGATAGTACCTCATGGGGAGCAGGTCCTGATTCGGGGGGAGGACATGATGATCGACCGGATGGTCGAGTACCCCGTGGACCTCGTTGTCCTCTGCCCCCCGATTGTGACCTCCGAGGAGACCCTAAAACTCACCGAGATGCTCAGGGTGCCCGTCGACGAGGACCAGTTCATCCTAGAGCGCCACCCGAAGCTCGACCCCATGGCCACTAAACGGGACGGAATCTTCGCTGCGGGGGCCGTCGTGGGCCCCAAGGACATCCAGTCCACCACCGCCGAGGCCGAGGGAGCCGCCATGAAGGCGGTCAACTTCCTATCAGGAGAGCGGGTCATCGAGCCCAACAAGGCCTACCTAGCCCACCCGGAGCCCTGCGACGCCTGCGGGGACTGCGTCGAGGCCTGCCCCGAGTCAGCTATCACCATCGAGGCCGGGAAGGCCCTGATCAACGAGATAATGTGCACCGGCTGTGGAGCCTGCATCCCCGCCTGCCCTCGCAACGTCCTTGACCAGCAGGGCCTCACCGAGGCCCAGCTCAAAGCCCAGATCAAGGGAACCCTTGAAGCCTCGGAGAGCGAGATCAAGATCCTAGCCTTCGCCGAGAGACAGGTCGCCTACACCGCCATCGACCTCGCCGGGCTGGCTAGGCTCAGCTACCCGAGCAGCATCAGGATAATCCCCCTGCCGTCCCTCGCGAGGCTCAAGCTCGACCACCTCCTCACAGCATTCGCATACGGTGCTGATGGCATCATGTTCCTCGAGGCCCCTGAGCACGAGGGCCCATACGGAAACGCCCATATCCTCTCAGAGGAGAGAGCCGACGACTACAAGTGGGAGCTCGAGGACTACGACATCGACAGCGTCCGCATGTGGTTCAGCCGGGTCTACGTCCCCGACTGGAGGAAACTAGAAAGGGTCTTCCAGACGTTCCACAGCATGATCGAGGACGAGGGCCCCCTCGAGAACGATGTCAGGAAAAACCTGAAGGAAAAACTCGCCTAAAGCGGCGGCTCCTCATAGTTCTTTTATATGCATTCGTCGTTGTTTGGGGGAGAGATGCTCATATGAACGTCAAAAAGGAAGATCTTCTCGCAAAGGCCTCCAAGTGGAGCAAGATCGCCCCCCCCTACCATGCGTTCTACAGGGGGAAGGTCGAGGTGATGCCAAAATGCGCCATCAGGAGCCTCCAAGACTTCTCCATCTGGTACACCCCGGGAGTCGCCCAGTCCTGCCGGGACATCGAGAAGGACATAGATCAGGCCTTCGAGCAGACGAGCAAGTGGAACTACGTCGGTGTGGTCTCCGACGGGACCCGGGTCCTCGGGCTCGGGGACATCGGGGGGCAGGCGGGGATGCCCGTAATGGAGGGCAAAGCCCTCATATTCAAGTACCTCGGGGGAGTTGACGCCTTCCCCATCTGTCTCGCCACGAAGGACCCCGAGGAGATCATCCAGGCCGTCAAGTGGATGGAGCCCACCTTTGGCGGGATCAATCTCGAGGACTTTTCAAAGCCCAAGTGCTTCCACATCCTAGATACCCTCAGGAAGGAGATGCCCATCCCCGTCTGGCACGACGACCAGCAGGGTACCGCCGCCGTGATCTTGGCGGGGGTGATCAACGCCCTGAAGGTCGTCGGCAAGAAGATGAATGAGGCAAAGTTCACCATAATCGGCAGTGGATCCGCCAACACCAGGACCTTCTACGTCCTCGAGTCCGCAGGCGTAGATCCTAAGAACATAATCATGGTGGACAGTCGAGGGGCCCTCCACCAGAACAGGGAGGACTTGAAGGGTACTTACAAGTGGGATCTAGCTCTTAAGACGAACCCCGATATGGTCGAGGGAGGCAACAAGGATGCGATGAAGGGAAGCGACATCGTCATCGCCGCCTCCAGACCGGGTCCGGGGATCATCAAGCCAGAAGAGGTCTCGGTGATGGCGGACGACGCCATCGTCTTCGCATGCGCCAACCCCATCCCTGAGATCTGGCCATGGGAGGCCAAGGAAGCTGGTGCTAAGATCGTCGCCACGGGACGCAGCGACTTCCCCAACCAAGTGAACAATAGTCTCGTCTTCCCCGCCATATTCCGAGGCGCCCTCGACGTCAGGGCCAAGACCATCTCTGACGAAATGTGCATCGCCTCGGCCACTGAGCTGGCAAAGTACGCCGAGGACAAGGGGCTTAGCGAAGAATACATCATCCCCACCATGAGCGAGTGGGAGATCTACCCCCGCCAGGCGGTGGAGACGGGCCTCAAGGCCATCGAGCAGGGCCTCGCAAGGAAGAAGCTGAGCAAGCAGGAGCTCTACGAGCACGCCGACTACATCATCGGGAGGACCCAGAAGATCGTCGAGTTGCTCATGAAGCAGGGGCTCATCGAAGCCCCTCCCCCCGAACCCGCCTGATTTCGGCGCTCGGGCACTAATCTTTTTATCCTTCCCTTCTCAAATCAGTTCGGACAATATGCCTTCATACTGTACTGATTGCGGTGGCGAACTTGTCTGGGACCGGAAGATCAGGATGCACAGCTGTAAGAGCTGCGGCACAATGTTCACCGAGGCCCAGCTATCCGAAGCCCAGGACCGTCGCTTCGAGAGGCCGGAGGACGACGAAGACCGGAGGCGACGACGCCATAGCGACTACCTGGACTGGTGGACCAGCAGCAAAAAAAAGCGTGAATGACCCTGAAAGGGAGAAATCCCCCGTAAACCCACTCGCACATATCACTATTCTCAGAAAACAGGGAGGCCGATCTTTAACGCTTAATAATCCATGTGAGAATTAGATAATATATCGTCTTTCAGGTGCAATACTTGGTTTTCCCAGTCGAAAGAGAGGATAGGGCACTCCGGAATATCCTTATGATGTGCCAGGACCACGCTAGGCTAGTCGTCGAGATCTACCGCAGGGTCCTCGTGATGATCGACAACCTAGTGAAACACGAGCACGGGGGCATGCAGGAGAGGATCGACGAGGTCCAGAAAATCCGATCTGAGGCAATAGAAATCAAACGGCGCATCATGGAGGAGCTCCACTCCTCGGGGACTCTTATATTCAATCGGGAAGACCTCTACCGTCTCATCACCAAGCAGTCCGAGGTTATCGACCACGCTGAGTCGGTGGGGGTCCGCCTTGAGAACATCGGGGAGAAGAACTGGAAGATCCCCTCCCAGATCGGCGTAGGCCTCGCGGACATGGCTGACGCCGCCTTCGACGCCCTCGTCAAGCTCAGGGAGAGCCTCATCAGCATCGGGTTCAACTCCGAGCGATCCCTCGCCCTAGCCGGGGAGTTGGACGAACTGGAACGGAAAGTGGATGTCCTCTATCGGCGCCTCGATCTCTCAATCATCACGAGTAAGGGGGAGCTGCCCCTCATCCTCACCCTCCGGGACGTCTCCATGAAGCTCGAGGAGATGGTCGATGCCGCCGTCGAGGAGGCTGACCTCATCAGAATCCTCGCCCTCTGAGATGGACTCCCAGAACGGCCTCCTCGCCAGAGTAGAGGCCCTCAAGGACGGCCGCCTGGTCGTCTGGTCCCCAAGGGAGAGCCGGAGGCTCTACGCCACTGGTTTTTACGGTAAACCCCTTGGGATACCTAAACCGAAGGAGGACTTTGAGGCGCCCCTCATTCTTGATCCAATCGAGGGGATCTACCTTCTTGAGAAGGAGATGATAAGTGTCTATTCCGGGGAGGGAGAAAACGAAGTAGGCCTCGAGGAACTCAGAGACTCTGCATCTGGGATGCTCGAGGGCTTTGAAGAGAAGTATCAGATATACAGGGACTTGAGGGAGAGAGGGCTCATTGTCACCCCCGGGATCAAATACGGCTGCGACTTTGCGGTATACGAGAAGGGTCCGGGGCTTGATCATGCTCCTTACATCATCAAAGTTAAAGTCTCAGGGGAAGGGCTCACAGCGGCGGAGATCGTCGAAGCAGGTCGACTCGCAACCAGTGTCAGGAAGACGTTCATCATCGCGATGGTAGACTCAGGCGAGATCAGATTCCTGAGCTTCAAATGGTGGCGACCCTGATGGGTTATTACCGTGCGCGCGAGTCAGATCCCCGATACACGATGATATTCAAATCCATTAGGGTAAATAGATCTCGTGGACGAGCATCAAAAGTCGAGAGTGGAGACCTATTACATGACGACTGGCACATCACATCCTCCGACATCTATTGACGGACACCTTTTCATGGATACCTGAAAAGGTCTTTAAACGAGGAAGGCGTTCAGGGTCAAATGGGACTGGGGATGCTGGAGCGTTTCGAAGGAAGGGTCAACGAACTCGAATCAATTGTTCGGGAACTAGCCATCGACATCACGACAGGAACCGTGGTTGACCGGATCCCCCCGGAGAAGGTATGGGAAGAGACCGGAGAGAGGATCACCGTCGTCAGGGAGCTCATCAAGGAGCTCCGGGAATACCTCACCATCCTTAAGCCCGAAAAAGTCCCCACAATCCAGCGAAGAGTAACAGGCATCTTCGAGCGCCTCGACATCTTCAAGGAATCCCTCACCCAGGAGGGCGCCGAGGAAGGGACCGCCAGAGCCTCAATAGATGAGCTGAGGAAGGCCCTTGAGGAGATCGCGGAGTTCACCTCCCTCTGCAGGGCCATCCGGGAGGATCCCTCCGAGATCATCCAGACTATTCTGGAGCTGAGGGAGAACCAGCAGACCGATCGGCCTCCCATGACCCCCGCGAAGATGATGCACCTGGGCGATCTAGTGAAAAACGCCCGGGAATCCCATGGAGAGATAGCCGAGCTCGTGGCTCAACTCGATGGGAGGTTGGCTGAGGTCAAGGAGGAGTACGACGAACTTTATTTCAGCCTCAGCAAGAAAGAAGAGTAAAATCGTTGTCATCTTCGTTTAGTGAATCCGTTGGTTGAACCTCAGAAGGTTAGTTTAATAAAAGCATGGAATTGAATTCGCCTCACATATTCCATTTGGCATTCTTCTTCTCATCGTTAAGCCATCTCTCGATGTTACTGAGGTCGGTCTCGGTCTCCTTCGTAATATTGTCGATCATCTTCTTCATCTCACGTTGCTTGTATTCGGAGTAATTCTCGAGGCTCACGAAGTCACTTGGCTTCTTGGCGAAGGACATGTATCTCAGATGGCCGAGCTTCTTATCCGGGGTCTCAAGCATCCATGTGGAGAGATCGTCGTATACCGCCTCGTTGTTCCGTATCATTTGTTTGAGGAGGGGCAGTATCTCGTGTCGCGCCTTGGCTGAAGATGTATGGGTCTTGGCGGCGAGCTGCCTCGTGACGCTATTCATGCGTCTCCTGGCGTGGTATGTGTGAATGAAACGCCACTTGGCTTGGGGTTCTCGATAATAAGGTAGGATCCAGACGTTCTTGCCGTAAACCCATCTGGCTCCCAGTCCACGAAGGCCGGTGTTGAGCTTCGCCCATATTTCCTTGCCAAGCCAACGGTTTGGCTTGACCATGATCCCCTCAGGGACATTGATCGTGCTTATCAGGCTCGGAGTGAGCCCAGCACCCATGATCGCCGCATTGAGCTGATCCCTGTATCCCTCACCTTTGCTGTTTTTCCTGGCGAACGCGATGCCTCCCGTCATGAGGTCGAAGAAGTACTTGAGCAGCCTGTAATCGTTTGTCTTGGCTCGCTTCTGGTAAATGTCCGCTCGAGACAGTGCCCCCAGTGCCTCAAGGCGCTCGTATGGGTCATCCAGGACGATGGGGATGTTCTCATATATCCACTCGTAAAGATCGTCGTATTTGATCATGCTTTGATTGATCGTCCTTCGGGCTTCACGGAAGTCATGCGAGGTGAATATCTTGTGGAGTATGTTAGGAGTGGAGTCCAGCCGGTCCCTCTGACCAATGACCGCTAGGTCGTCCGGGGAGACTGTCTTCTTTCCGCTAGCTATAGTCTCGAGGTCGTTGGTGGCAGATCGGAGGTCTCCGTTGCTCTTCATGGCGATTTCCATGAGGACATCTGGATGCACCTGTATGCCCTGGTCCTCTGAAATGTATTCGAGTTTCGAGACTATCTGAGCGGAGCTGACGGGCTTGAACTCGATGCTCTTAACCTTCTTGAGTATGGCCCTGAACCTGTCCTGCATATTCTCCTCAATCGTGTTCGCTATGAGGATCATCGGGTTCGTGGTCTGGTCGATGATCTTAGAGACCGCAGAGACTCCTCCCCTGTCCTGCTGGCCACTAAGACCATCCATCTCGTCCAAAAGGACCATCCGCTTCTGCCCAAAAAGCGTGACATTCTGCTTGACGGCCTTCCCGAGGGTCTCCTCGATGCTTCCCTTATTCCTGGTGTCGCTCGCGTTTATCTCCACTAGCCTGTAGTCGTGCTCTCTCGCCAAGACCTGGGCGACGGAAGTCTTGCCGATGCCCGGTGGGCCGTACAGGAAGGCGGCTCGTTTCTTTGGCGGTTTCTTCCGCCAGCTTCTTATCCATTTCTCCAGCTCCTCGACCGCCTGCTTGTTGCCTACAAAATCCTCTCTCTTTATGGGTCTGTAGAGGCTGGTCCAAGGCTGTGGGGTGGTCACCTCGTCTCGTCCCCGACGAGCGAGAGGTGTCCGAGGAGGGTTGACAGCTGGATCTCGGGTCTGGAGCCTTGTGTCAGCCGGTAATCCACCTCACCGATGATATCGCTTAATCTAATCTTCATTTGTTCGGTCAGAGACTTGTGTCTCATGATCTCGCGATATGTTATCCTAATAATGTCCTCGGGGGCCAACCCCTGATTGATGAGGATGTCTCTCAACGCCTCTCGACTCTCCAAGAACTTGCCATCCAGAGCAAGCTGGATCATGGCCTGCACACGGTCTGGCCTAATGCTTCCCAAGAGACTATACACTGAGATGTCGTCTACGATTTCTCCGTTTGCGGAAGCGGCCTGAAGCATGTTTATAGCTTTCCTGAGGTCCCCACCACAGGCTTGAAACAGTGCGCCCAACCCTTCGTTCACGATTTGGAGATTCTCTTTCTCGGCGATTAGCGTGAGGCGGTCCTTAATATCCTCTTCATCGAGTGAACCGTACCTGAAAACGCTGCACCTGCTCTGTATGGGGTCTATGATGTTCTCACTGTAGTTTCCAATGAGGCAGAATCGGGCTGTTTTTGTGTACACCTCCATGGTTCGCCGGAGGGCGTGTTGTGCGTCTCCTGTGAGGTGATCCGCCTCATCCAAGATGATTATCTTGAAGCTGACCGAGCTTGCCATGGCAGCGGTCCTTGCGTAGTTCTTGACCTTGTCCCTGATTACGTTGATTCCTCTCTCGTCGCTCGCATTGAGCTCCAAGACAAAGTTCCTGTAGCTCGGCCCATAGAGGTCCTGGGCGAGTGCAAGGATGCTCGTGGTCTTCCCAACCCCAGCCGGTCCGACTAGGAGCAAATGAGGGATATTTTTTTCGGTCACAAAGGTCTTGAGCCTGGTCACGATGTCGCGTTGGTTAACGATGTCGTCCAGTGTCTGGGGCCTATACTTCTCGGACCACATGCCGCTGCTCATGATAAAGCTCCCTCGTATAGGGGGAGCCTCAGCGTATAAAGTATTTTTTTAAGGGCAGTAAGAACCCCCTCTCAAAGAAAAAGGGACATCGGGCTTGTTCCACTCGTAGTTGATCGTAACGACCGCCTTGCCTGGGTCCAGTGTCTTCATCGTCTCGACGCCTTTTCCTCTAGCGCCTAAAAGGATGTCTTTGATGATCCTTTCCGTGTTCCCCTTCTTCCTGAGACTCATATTGGTCCCTAGAACTTTCAAAACTAACCCTCTGCTAACCCTCTGAACGATAATCTTTCCAAGTCTTCGTCTTGTTGATAAATATATTTGATATTCAATAGAATGATTGGATTGAAGGGTTGTTTACATGGAGGCGCAATTATCTGCTAACGTAGGATTTTGTCCACTTCAGCTTCCGGGGGTCACGCCCGAGCTTCAACGTGTTCTTCTTGCATTTACTCGAACAGAATCTCAGGATCCTGCCATCTCTCCGAACGAAGTTGATGCCGGTCCCGGGGGCGATGTCGTAACCGCAGAAGGTGCATTTGTATACCTGGGGCATCCCTATCGACCTACCTGATCTTCCTAGCTTCCCGCTCGGTGTCCCTGAGGAGCAGTATATCGTCGATCCTCACGGGCCCTTTCACGTTCCGGGTGATTATACGCCCCTTGTCCCTGCCATCCTCTACTCTAACCCTCACCTGCATGACCTCTCCCGTCAACCCCGTGCGACCCAGTATCTGGATCACCGTGGCGGGAGTCAGGGCATCGGTTGGCTGGGACATTTCTACTTGATTATCTCCTTGAGCTTCTCGAGGATCTCATTAAGGAGCTCGGTGCCCTCACCCGGGTCCTCGATAGCGGCAGCGGCGGAGCCGACCAGCAGCCCTGCTGACTGTCCTAGCCTCTGCTTCTCGGGGACGTACACGTATGGGGCCTTCCGTTCATCGCAGAGCATCGGGATATGTGCAACTATCTCGGGGGGCTCAACATTCTCGGCTAACAGGACCAACAGGGCCCTCCCCCTCTCTATCGACTTCGTCGCCTCGTTCGTTCCCTTTCGAATCTTCCCCGACTCAGTGGCGATTTTCAGCACCTCGTAGGATGCTTCAGCGACTTCCTTGGGGACCTCGAACCTCACGTAGAAAGGCTTCGAAGGATCTACATCCGTTGTAGACATGTCATTTCCTTCCAGTGTGCATACGTCTTAACTGGACATCTATTTTTAAACATTGTGATAACCGGGGAAAAAGTCGCACGCTGAAACAAGCCCGCATCGATTATCTGTGTGTATAGTAAGCCATGAACGGAGACTCACTGTCTATCCGGACGAAACCGAACCTTTCGAACTGGATTATCGAGCCCTCCTTGAGGCCTTGACACTCCTCCTCGGCCAGGCCTTGTGCCGTGGAGGCGTCCGGCATCACGACCCGAGCTTGGATTCCGACGCCCGATGGTAGCCAGTGGACGAAGGGGAAATCAAGCTCTCTCGCCTCCTGATGGCTCTTGGAGTGGAAACGTGCGTGAATCCCGCCAGGGCCCAAATGCGTGATCTCGATATTGAAGAGCCCCATCAAACGGGCGAACCCGTCGACCTTCATTTTCTCCGCGTCTTCACCAGAGACTACAAACTCGGCTTCACCCTTATCTGCCCTCACTGAGTAGTCCCTGCTCCCCCATTCCGGATGATCGGGGTGGCTCGGGAGCCTCACATCATGCTCCCCCAGTATGCCCGTGACCTTGAGGTTGACAGGATCCCTGACGAAGGTGAACCTCCGCGCCCTGGGCTCGATGATCTTCCTGTTCACTGATGCGATATGGTCCCAACTCAGGGTGGCGTTGATAGGCTTGGGGCCCACCTGAATCATCACCTCCCTGATGGTCTCGGGCTGGAGCCCCCTCCGCTTGAGGGATCTCAGAGTCCCTACGCGGGGGTCGTCCCACCCTGTGAAGCTTCCGTCCTCGATGCCGCTCCTTATCTTAGACTTGCTGAGGACGCCGACCTCGAGCCCTAGGCGGCCAATGTTGATGATCTCCGGGAACTCCCAGCCGAGGTGATCCGAGAGGTATCTCTGCCTCGTGGTGTTGACCTCGTGCTCCTTCCCCCTGATGATGTGGGAAACCTTCATCTCGTGATCGTCGACGGCGCAGCTGAAATTGTACAATGGCCAGACCCGGTACTTGTCTCCCTGCCTCGGGTGGACGCCCTCGGCGATCCTAAGGGCCGGCCAGTCCCTGACCGCGGGATTCGGGTGCTCCAAGTCGGTCTTGATCCGGACCACGGCGTCCCCCTTCTTGAAGGTCCCGTCGAGCATCTTCATCCAACGCTCGAGGTTTTCCTCAGACGAGTTCGACCTGCAGGGACAGGCCTCCTTCGCCATGTAGAACTCCTTGAACGCCTGAGATGCACACGTGCAGACGTACGCAGAACCCATATCGAGGAGCCTCACTGCGTACTCGTAATAGATGTCGATCCTATCTGATTGGATATATATCTCATCCACCTTGACCCCGAGCCATTCGAGATCCTCCTCGATCCATTCGTAGATCTCGGTGATGGGGGTCTTCACATCGGGGCTTGTGTCCTCGAATCTCAGGATGAACCTCCCATCATACATCTTTGCGTACTCGTCACAGAAGATGATGGGCTCGGCGCTCCCCAGGTGGAGGGCTCCGTCGGGGTTTGGTGCGAACCTGGTCTTGACGATCTCGAACCTTTCGACGTTCTTGAGTGGCGGGAGGGTCTTTCTCTCCTCCGTCTTTTTTCTGCTCTCGAGTAGCTCCGGCCATCTCTTCTCCAGAACAGAGACCTGCCTTTCTCGGGGCCACGAGTTAACCTCGGAGACGACCTGGCTGACGATCTCGTTGACCTCTTTGGCCCTCCCCCTCATCTCTGGGAACCCTGCCATGATCCGGGCGATCACGGGGCCGGGCTGGGCCTCCCCCTCGTGGGTCACAGCATTGTGAACGGCGTGTCTCAACGCCGCTTCCCTGGTCTCCTCGGCGCTCATGTCATCAATAACCCCTGGTTAGACTGTCCGATTGTTTAATCCAAGATTCATCTATTATCTTTTCCTGAGAGGCTTTGCAGATATTTAAGTCGCCATCTGGGATATCAATGATACCGATTTAGCCTAGGTATCGATTCGATGCAAACGAGGGTTCCCTGTGAGTGAAAAAGTAGACATGGACGTCAAGGTCCTCTCCCTATTCATCCAGATCTACTGTGAGAAAAAACATGGATCAGCTGAAAAGTTCCACTGGGAGCCTTCCGAGAAGCTTCAGGATCTGGGCGTACTCCCCCGGCCTCTCCTCTGCAAAGACTGCCTCGGTCTGATAGAATACTCAGCGAATCGCAGGAGGCTCTGCCCCCTGGACCCGAAACCCACTTGCAGGAACTGTGAGATCCACTGTTACCAGGGCGATTACAGGGACATGATAAGGGAGGTCATGAGGTTCTCGGGAAAGTATTTCCTAGTGTATGCGTTTAGACATGGCCTCTTCAAAGAGAGTTGGGAGATAATCACCCACTTCATCTGAAAAAACCTATCCAGACAGGACTCCCGATCATTTCCAGATCTGAAGTTCTTCTGTTTCAATAAATGTTACCCGCGAAAAGCTTTATTATGAATAACATGTCGAGTTTAAGGATCCGCTAGTGGTTGTGTAGATTTGTCAAAAAAAGATCTTAAACTAAAGTTTGACGAGCTTTCCTCGGTAATTGGCACCTTCAAAGGGCTCGAGATCGAAGTCGGGAGGATCTTCGATGATGAGTGGGAGGAACCCATGGGGCCAACGCCTTTCCCGAGCGTCGGTACTCTCAGGAACTGGGACAGGAAGCTCCTAGAACGGTACAAGCCCTTCTACATGCCTTTCTGCGACCTCTGCTGCCTCTGCACCTTCGGCAAATGTGACTTAACCGGCGATAAAAGGGGTGCCTGTGGCATCGACATGGCTGGCCAGCAGTCGAGAATCGTTCTCATCGCCTGCTGCATCGGTGCCTCTACCCACACCGCTCACGCCAGGCACATGCTTGACCACCTACTCGAGGAGTTCGGCAGGAATGCACCTCTGGAAGTGGCATTGAACACCGGAGTCGAGGCCCCCAACATACGCCTCGTCTGCGGGATAAGGCCGAAGACCCTCAGGGACTTAGAGGACGCCCTCGACTATGTCGAGACCCAGCTGGTCCAACTTATGGCAGCTGCTCACACCGGTCAGGAGGGTGATAACATAGACTTCGAGTCCAAGGCTTTCCACGCTGGGATGCTCGATCACGTGGCCATGGAGGTGGCGGACATCTCCCAGATCTCGACCTTGGGGCTCCCCAAGGGAGATCCGGAGGCCCCGATGACGGAGCTCGGTTATGGGTCGATCGACGTCTCGAAGCCCGTCATCATGTGTATAGGTCACAACGTGCTCCCCAGCGTTGACATCATCGATTACCTCATGGAGAACAAGCTCTTCGGAGAAGTGGAGATCGGGGGGCTCTGCTGCACTGCCCACGACATGAGCCGGTACGATAAGCGTTCCAAGGTCATTGGCCCAATATCTTGGCAACTCCGATTCATCCGGGCGGGTATCCCCGACCTCATAGTGGTGGACGAGCAGTGCCTAAGAACGGACATCATGATCGAGGCTAGAAAGCTCGGAGTCCCCGTCATAGCCACCAGCGAGAAGAGCTGCCTCGGGCTCCCCGATAGGACTCATGACGATCCAGATGCGATAGTCCGCGATTTGGCCTCGGGTGCTGTAGATGGCGTCCTGATCATTGATCCGAAGAAGGTTGGAGAGGTCACCGTCAAGACGGTCTTAGAGGTAGCCCCTAAGAGAGCTGGTAAGAAGTCCTTCAGCCTCGATGAACTCTCCGAGCTGGCTAACTCCTGTAGACTGTGTATGGAGTGTGTGCGCGCCTGCCCCAACAACCTACCCATAGTGGAAGCGATGCAGGCCGCGAAGGAAGGCGACTACTCACCGTTCGCAGCCCTCAACGATCTCTGCGTTGGATGCGCACGATGCGAGAGCGCATGCCCTGTGGATCTACCAATCATCTCCATGATCACTAAGGCGAACGAACCAGCGAATCTCCTCGAGAAGTTCCCGATGAGGGTGGGCCGGGGCGCCATCCAAGACACCGAGATCAGGGAGGTAGGTCAGCCCATCGTTTTCGGCGAGATTCCAGGAGTCGTCGCCATGGTCGGCTGCGCCAACTACCCCGCAGGGGGAGGCGATGTAGCCAGAATCACAGAGGAGTTCCTGAAGCGGAGATTCATCGTGGTAACCTCGGGCTGCTCGGCCATGAACATCGCCATGACCCGGGATGAGGAAGGCCTCAACCTCTACGAGAAATATTCGGGCCACTTCGACGCTGGGGGCCTCGTGAACGTAGGGAGCTGCGTCTCAAACAGCCACATCACCGGAGCCGCCATCAAGATCGCCAACATCTTTGCGAAGCGTAACCTGAGGGGCAACTACGAGGAGATCGCAGACTACATCTATAACAGAGTCGGCGCCGTCGGCGTCGCCTGGGGCGCCATGTCCCAGAAAGCTGCGAGCATCGCAGCGGGGTGCTGGAGGCTTGGCATACCCGTCGTCGTCGGCCCCCACGGCGCAAAGTACCGAAGGATGCTCCTAGGCCGTAAAGATAAAGAAGAGGACTGGATCGTCTACAACGCAAGAGACGGGGAGGAGGTCTACGTGGGCCCCGCCCCGGAACACCTGTTTTACGCAGCGGAGACGGTCGAGGAGGCTATAGTCATGATAACCAAGCTCACGATGCGCCCCAACGACACCGCAAAGGGTCGGGCGGTAAAGTTGACCCACTACATCGACCTCTACAAGCGCTACTACGGCACGATGCCTGACGATCTGCACCTGTACGTGAGGAAGATTACAGACGTCCCCTTCACCATGAGGGACGAGATCATGGTTGCGTTGGAGGAGAAAGATTGGTCGGAGGAGAAGATAGCCATCCCGGATCCGACACTCCTCGACAGGATGGTCAGGAGGCGGTCTTGATGTCCCAGAAAATGACGTTAGGCCAGACAGCGGAGATCGCCGGTCCTAAGAAAGCCTTCATTATCCCCAAGCCAGAGGTCGTCGCCTCCATGATAAAGAGAGCGAAACGCCCACTCCTAGTCGTGGGATCCGAATCGGCGAAAACGATGACGAGTGATGGAGTCCTCGTGGACACGGCAATCAGACTCATCGGGAAAATGACAGTTGCCGCCACCGGTCACTTGGTTAGCGAGTTCCTGAAGAGGGATGTGCAGGGTGTCCACAGCATCTCCTTAATGAACCTTGGAGACCGTCTCAGAGATCCACTCTGGGGAGGCTTCGATGGTGAGGGGCAGTACGATCTGGTTGTCTTCGCAGGCTTCCCCTATTACCTCGAATGGCTGGTGCTCAACGGGCTGAAGAGCTTCGCGATGGACCTCCGGACCATCTCGCTCACTAGGAGCTATCAGCCCAACGCGAGCTGGAGCCTGGGGAGCATGAAAGTGGACGAGTGGAAGGAAGTTTTAGATAAAATAGCGTCAACGTTAATGGAGGAAAACTAAGATGTCAATGTTTGAAGACATCCCCGTAGATGTCGGAATAATATACGAAGGTGAAAGAATCAGGGGTAGCGACATGCGCATCGAGCTGGGCGGCCCAAGAGAGGAGTATAAATTCGAGCTGGTCCAGGCCAGAGGGATGGATGAGATCGAGGACGGAAAGGTCATCATAATCGGCCAAGATATATCTGATTTCCCCGAGAGGACGAATACGCCCTTCGGTCTCATCATTGAGGTCGCCGGAAAGGAGGTCGAGAAAGACCTCGAGGGCGTCGTTGAGCGCCGACTCCACGAATACTGCAACTATATAGAGGGCTTCATGCACCTCAATCAGCGCTACGACATCCAGATGAGGATCAGTAAAAAGTCCTTCGATAAAGGTTTCACCAGCTTCAAACACATGGGCGAGGTCCTGAAGCGGCTCTTCAAGAGCGAGCTGTCCTTCATCGAGAAGATCCAGCTGACCTTCATCACCGAGCCCGACCTCGTAAAGGAATGGTACAGCAAAGCCCTCGAGATATATGAGGCACGGGATGCGAAGGCAAGGGGCATGAGCGACGACGACGTCGATGTCTTCTACGGATGCAGCCTCTGCCAAAGCTTCGCCCCCACCCACCTCTGCGTCATCACCCCCCAAAGATACGCCAACTGCGGGGCAATCAGCTGGTTCGACGGTAAAGCCACCGCCAAGGTGGACCCGAAAGGACCGGTCTTCGAGATCCCCAAAGGTGAGGTCATAGACGCCAAGACGGGTGAGTATGTGGGCGTCAACAAGGTCATCCAAGAGAAATCCCTCGGCGAGATAGAGAGAGTACAACTTTACACAACCTTCGGGTATCCCCACACTAGCTGCGGCTGTTTCGAGGGATGCGCATTTTTCATCCCCGAGGTCGACGGATTCGGCGTCGTCCACCGAAACTTCAAAGGGCAGACAGTCAACGGACTCAACTTCGTGACGATCTCCGACCTCACCGCTGGTGGCAGGCAGGTGGACGGATTCCACGGCCTCTCCATCGAGTACATGAGGAGCCTAAAGTTCCTCGATGCGGACGGAGGCTGGGGCCGAGTAGTCTGGATGCCCCAGGATATAAAGGAGCGAATCCAGGACTTTTTACCACCTGAAATCGTCCCCACGATCGCGACCGAGTCTGACGTCGCGGATCTCCACCAACTGAAATCCTGGCTCATGGAAAAGAATCATCCCATCGTGGAAAGATGGAGCGAGGAGCCTGGGTTTGCCCCCACCGAGATTGGAGAGATCACAGTGCCCACCCTTGAAATGCCGGCTTCTGCCTTCCCCATTCAGGGGATCCCTTCGGGCATGGGCTTCACCATCATACTGAAGAACGCCAAGATCAAAGCCGAGAAGATGATCATAAAGGCCGACAAAAGGAGATAGTCCTCGATGGTGGATAAAAAGAAAGAGAACCTCCCGATAAGCCTCGACCTCCTGGAAGCTCTAGCGAAGTTCCAGCAGATAGAGTTCGAGGACGTCGAGCTCAGCTTCGACGAGCTGGAGCTCAGGCTCTCCCCAGGGATGGTGATTAGTGCCCCAGCGGTAATCCCATTCCAGCAGATTGTCACGACTGTGAAACCGACCCAGCTCCTAGAGGCCCAAGTCGGGATCCCTCCAGGGGAATATCGTGGGAAAGTCGTCGAGGTTAAGCTCGGAGCCACGAAAGCCGACGGAGGAACCAGGGGCAGATCATTTGTCATCGGTGGCGAGACCGCGCCCGCATTCTACAATTTCCAGGCGAAGACTCCGAACATACCCGTCTTAGCGATGGATGTCTTCGACTGGGGGAAGGTACCCCTGGCGAAGGCTGTCAAGATGCACTTCCGTGAAGTCGTGGATGACCCGGCCGAGTGGGCCAAGCTGTGCGTCGAGAAGTTCGACGCTGATATGATCAATCTCCACATGTTGACGATCGACTCGCTCATCGAGGACGCATCCCCGAAATCAGCTCTTAAAACGGTGGAGGACGTGCTCGAGGCCGTCGACGTACCTATCGCCGTAGGAGGCTGCGGGGATCCTAAAAAGGACCTAGAAGTCTTCAAGGTCATCGCCGAGGCCACGGCGGGGGAGAGGATCCTCTTCAACTCCGTGACCCTGGACATGGACATCGAGGCCACCGCCAAGGTCGTCAAGGAGAATGGCCATACGGTCATCGCATTCACATCCATGGACGTCAATAAGGCACGGGAGCTAAACAGGAAGCTTTACGACTTCCTCCCCAAGGAGGACATAGTCATGGACACCACCACGGCAGCCCTGGGCTACGGGCTCGACTACGCGTTCACCGTTATGGAGAGGTCGAGACTAGCAGCCCTCAAGGGCGACCCCGAGCTCAACCATCCCATCTCCTCGGGCTCCACAAACGCTTGGGCCGCCCGGGAGGCCTGGATGAAGATGGGGCCAGAATGGGCGCCCAGGGAACTCAGGGGGCCCATCTGGGAAACTATCACAGCTCAGACCCTGCTGCTGGCGGGCGTGGACTACTTCATGATGATGCACCCTGCTGCTGTCCAGTCAGTGAGGACACTGATCAACAACCTAATGAGCGGTAAAACGCCGAGCGAGGCCCCGGACTGGGTCTCGCTCAAGCTGTAGGAGGTGCAGGTGTGCCGGCAAAGGAACTGAGCCCGATAGAGGTCTACAAGATGCTCCCCATGACCAACTGCAAAGAGTGCGGGGAGAGCAACTGCATGGCCCTCGCGGCGAAGCTGGTCAACCGTGAGGCAACGCTCCAGGAATGTCCGCCCCTACTGGAGCCCAAGTATACCGAGGCCTACAACAAGCTCTGGATGCTACTCAAGCCCGCTGTGAAAGCGGTAGAGGTGGGCACGGGGGACAAGGCTGTCACATTGGGTGGTGAATACGTTCTCTATCGCCACGAGTTCACCTATTTCAACCTCCCCTCCATCGCCATCGATCTGAGTGACGAGATGCCCCCGGAAGAGTTTGAGGCCCGAATCAAGATCGCCGACGAGTTCGAGTATGAGTACATCGGAATGCAGCTCACCCTCGACATGATCGCCCTAAGATCCACCTCCAACGACCCAGCCAAGTTCGAAGCAGCCGCGCGGAAGGCAGCTGATCTAACCGAGATGCCCCTGCTTCTCTGCGCCCTAACCCCTGATGTCATGGAGCAGGCATTATCCGCCGTGGGGAATAAGAGGCCCCTCATCTATGCCGCCACGAAGGACAACTGGATGGAGATGGCGGACCTAGCCCTCATGTACAACTGCCCCCTCGTCGCATCTGCTCCCTTTGACCTCGATGCCCTCAAAAGCCTAGCAAGGACTCTCACGGAGTACGGGGTTGTAGACATCGTCCTCGACCCGGGAACCCAGTGGGACGAAGGGATAAGCAAGACACTGGACAACTTTACGATCCTCCGCTGGGATGCCATCAACGAGGAGGAGGACTATCTGGGCTTCCCCCTGTTAGGCGCGCCTATCGCGGCCTGGACCGAAAAGGCGGATGATCCCCTGATCAACGAGTGGAACGAGGCGATGCTCGCCTCCGCGCTCATCACCAGGTACTCTGACATCCTCGTGGTGCACAGCGTGAGCGGATGGTCGCTGCTACCCCTCGTATTCCTAAGGCAGAACCTCTACACCGACCCGCGGAAACCCGTCTCCGTCGAGGCAGGGGTCTTCAACTATGGGAACCCAGACAAAGGCTCACCAGTCCTCCTCACCACAAATTTCGCTCTGACATACTACACAGTCGCCTCAGACATCGAGGGAGCTAAGCTGGACTGCTACCTCGTGGTCGTGGACAGTGAAGGACTCTCGGTGGAAAGCGCAGTGGCTGGAAGAAAAATGACCGCGGACACCGTCGCCGAAGCACTGGTTACCTTCGAGGTAGGTGATTTGGTGGAGCATAGGCACCTCATCATCCCCGGGAGGGCGGCTCGCCTGAGCGGGGAGATCCAGGAGACCTCCGGGTGGACCGTATCTGTTGGGCCCCTAGACTCCTCGGGGGCAGCTAAATTCGTTGAGGACAACTGGCCCCCCGAGACCGAATGATTTTCCCAACCTTTTTCTTCGATGACTTCTGAGGTTCATTGATGGCAGAGAAGCTAGTCATTTCGATCTCAGGTAAAGGAGGCACAGGCAAGACCACAGTCACGGCTCTACTCCTTAAATGGCTGATCCAGAACACAGAGAAGATCTCCCTTGTCGTGGACGCTGACCCTGCCACTAACCTCCCTGATGTCCTAGGGGTGGAGCTCCAACGGACGGTAGGCCAGTCCTCGAAGGAGCTAAAGGATAAGATCGAGGCCGGCACGCTCTCACCAACCCTATCTAAAAAGGAGGTACTTGAGGCAAACGTCTTCCAGACCCTCGTCGAAGAGGACCGCTTCGACCTCCTCGCGATGGGTCGGTCTGAGGGAGAGGGATGCTATTGCTTCGTCAATAATGTACTCACAAGGATCCTGGATACACTAACGAGGAACTACGAGGTGGCGTTCTTGGACATGGAGGCGGGTCTGGAGCACTTGAGTAGGAGGACCGACAGGGATGTCGACTCCATGATCATCGTCACTGATCCCTCGAGAATGGGTTTCGAGACCGCCAGGAGGATCAAGGAGCTCGTCGACGAGGTGCACATCGACGTCAAGCACATCTATCTCGTGGGCAACCGATTCACCCCGGAAATGGAGGAGCTCCTACAAAAGTCCGCAGACGACATAGGGTTGGAGTATGGTGGCATCATACCCTTGGACGAGAACGTGATGACCTTCAACCTAGTAGGTAAACCGTTGCTTGAGATCCCTGATGACTCCCCCGCCTACGAGGCAATTGGAAAACTCGCAAAAAAACTCGGCTTAACCGGTTGAAAGTGTGAACGAATTGAAGATCGCAGTTGCAGGGAAAGGAGGGGTCGGGAAAACCTTCATCTCCGGGACCTTAGCTAGGCTGTTGGCTAGGGATGGCTACAACGTCCTAGCTGTCGACGCTGATCCAAACATCAACACAGCATCATCTCTGGGGATCCCCTCCGAAATCGCAGAAACAATTATCCCCCTCTCAGAGAACGAGGCGCTCATCGAGGAAAAGACTGGGGTCACCCCGGGAAAATCCTACAGTAAGGTCTTCAGGCTAACTCCGAAGGTGAGTGACATCGTCGAGAAATTCGGGGTCGTGGGCCCCGACGGCGTCCAGCTCCTCATCATGGGCACAGTGAAGGATGGGGGCGCCGGCTGCATGTGCCCCTCCAATGCCCTCCTGAGAGTCCTCGTCCAGCACCTACTGATCCAGAGGAAAGACGTCCTCGTCATGGACATGGTGGCGGGTCTCGAGCACCTTGGCCGGGGCACAGCGAGGAGGATGGACACGATGCTCGCAGTTATCGAGCCCCGGATGAAGTCCGTGGAGACAGTGAAGAGAGTCCTCAAGCTCGCTAAGGAGATTGAGGTCCAGGAAGTCCTCGCTGTCGGGAACAAGGTCCGCTCAGAGAGGGAGCGTCTCTTCATTGAGGAGAAGATGAGGGAACTAGGCGTCGAGGTCGCAGCCTACATTCCCTACGATGAAGAAGTTGTCGAGGCCGACATGCTCGGTATAGCCCCCATAGACCACGATGATAGCTCACCCGCTGTCATAGCATTGCACAAACTCAAAGAAAGCTTGAAGACACGCTACAACTTCTGAGCCATCTCAATCGTTTTAACCCTCAAAGCTGAGATAGGGGAGGAAAGAACCCGTCGAGGACGCCCATTGAAGATCACTGCCATCAAGGTCAAGACCAGATACTGGCCACCAGGCACAGACCATGTCCACGAGATTGTCGAAGCGGTCAAAGAAATTCTCCAAGACGGCGATATCGTCACTATATCTGAGAAAGCCATCTCCACAGCCATGGGTAACCTCATCGACGAATCCCATATAAAACCGGGGTGGCTTGCCAAACTCCTAGTTTCATTCTGGATGAGACGCCTATGGGGAGGCCCCTTCGGGAAGCTCGCCAAGCTCAGGGAGCACACCAAAGCAAGATTGAAAAACTACCCACTCAACGAGGGTGCCGCCCATAAACAAGTAGCACTCGAGCATGTCGGGCTCCTTCAGGCTCTAAGGCACTACTCGGAGGGAGGGATCGACGCAAGCAACCTACCTTATTCCTATGTCTGCCTCCCCCTTGAGGATCCAAAATTAATCGCGGACTCAATCCATAGTGCCTTAGAGGCCATTGGTAAACATCTATCAACTATTATCGTTGACGGAGACACGACATACTCCAAAAGAAACCTTCACATGGCTCCCCGGAGAGTCCCGATCCCGGGGATCATCCACAAAGGGGGTTTCCTGACTTTCCTGTTAGGTCGAAAACTCGACTTCACCGCAAGATCCACCCCACTAGCTGTATCAGGGGCCGTCCGAAATCCTGATTTCTTGCTAACGCTCGCAAATGTCTCTCACAGAGCGAGAGGGCATGGAGCAGGAAGGACCGTTTGGGACATGGCCCGGAGCCTCGGGGTAGGATTGACCGATGTCACTTGGGAAATGCTGAGGCTCGTCGATCATTACCCGATTGCGATTCTCAGAGTCGAAGAATGATTCTCTGTTGTACGAGCGCCACCGGAGTGAAACCGAGTTAAAAAATATGATAACAGAGAAAATCCCAAATACCGAAGCAATGCTTCTATGAAGATGAGCGATCGAGATGGAGCCCGCCCTGAGAGGAAGCGTCGAGAAGATCATCGATATCAACATCGACGAGGAGAGCCTGAGGAAGAAGTATCAGATCTTAAGGCTCTATAAGGAACAGGGCGTGATCGGCTCCGTCGAGAGTGCATTGTTTGGGGCGGTCTGGAACAATGTGATCACTGCTCTGGTCGATGTCAAGGCTAGGGCGAGGCAGGAGATCAGCGAGAGCGAGATGGAGGAGTTCAGGAGGATATTTGCATCCAGAGCTCTCGAGATCCGGTCGAAGATCAGTGAGATATCCAACCTCTAGTTCCTCAACATGTGCGTTTTGTATCATCCAACAAGAATCAAAGAATGATTGACACTTCTCATAGATGCCAGCAACGTTTAAATCACCGATTTTTGGTGATTCACGGGAGCGCATTGTCTCCGGAAACCAGATCAAAGGCGTTTGTGGGTGGCACTCTATTCGATGGAACTGGCCGCCCTCCAACCCGAGATAGCGTTGTAGTTATTGAGGCCGAGCGGATTGTAGCCGTAGGTGAACGTGGCCAAATTGAGGTTCCCGAGGGCACGGAGACCATCGATATCACTGGCAAGACTGTGATCCCCGGGCTCATCGACGCCCACCTCCATTTCCTCGAGATGGGAATGAGGATGATGAGGACAGTCGACCTCAGCCAGACTAAGTCCATCAAAGAAGCCCAAAATGAGATCATGGATAAGTTGTCTCAGACGAAAAAGGGCGAATGGGTTCTGGGGAGGGGATGGGACGACAGCAAATGGGAGGACAGACGTTACATTAACAAATGGGACTTGGACCCCTTCTCCCCGGACCATCCTGTTGTGTTGACCCGTGTGTGCGGCCACATGATAACCCTCAACTCCAAGGCCATGGAAATCGCGGGCATCATTAAAGACACGCCCAATCCCCCGGGTGGCCGGGTCGACAAGAGTCCGGAGAGGGAGCCAACGGGAGTGCTCAGGGACGCAGGGCAACTCATCAGCCCCTTCATCCCCGAGAAGACAGCGGAACTCGCGCTAGAGGGGCTCAAACTGGCCAATGAACACGCTCTGAGCCTCGGATGCACAGGGATCCATGACGCAGGGCTTGGCGAGTTCGGCATCATGGCCTATCAGACCGCTCTAGAAGAGGGGGTAATGAAGGTACGTGTCAACGTAATGTGGCGAGGCGACCTTGCAGTGTCTATTGGATCGGTTGGCCTACAATCCGGCTTCGGAAACGAGATGTTGCGCCTAGGCCCAGCCAAGATATTAATGGATGGCTCTTTGGGGGCGAGGACTGCAGCCCTCTACGAGCCTTACGAGGACGACCCGTCCACTAAGGGGCTCACTTTGATGACCGATGAGGAACTCAACAAGCAAGTCCAGATGATCCACGATCAGGGCTCCCAACTGGCAATCCACGCTATCGGCGACCACGGCATCGACCTCGTCATAAACGCCATCGAGGCGGCCCTAAAAAGCTCTCCTCGAAAAGACCACCGTCACAGAATAGAACACTGTGAGCTCCTCTCAACGGACCAGATAGAAAGGATCAGCAGGCTGGGGATCGTAGCCTCGATGCAGCCCAATTTCGTGGGGGAGTGGAGCGGACCCGACAGCCTATACGAGGCCCGTTTAGGCAAGAGACGGCTGAGACAGAACAACCCGTTCAGGACACTCCTCGACGAGGGGATACGGGTCCCTTTCGGCTCCGATGGGATGCCCTTCCATCCCCTCTACGGGATCCACTCAGCTGTCAACCACTATATCAAGGACAGCAGGATCTCGGTGGAAGAGGCTGTGAAATGTTTCACCCTAGACGCCGCCTATTCGGCTTTCGAGGATGATATAAAGGGGAGCATCGAGCCAGGGAAACTCGCCGACATAACGGTGCTCGAAAAAGACCTTGTCGAGGTTCCCTCAGAGGAGATAAAAGACGTCCTCGTGTGCATGACGATGGTGAATGGAGAAATTCTCTATTCTAAGGATTAAGATCCTGGATCTTCTGGAGATAGTAATAGACCTTTGTGTGTGTTCCAGTTACGTTTGGAACCCTCATATTTAGGGTGTCTTTATTTTGACTCCGAACTGGAGTACGAATAGGCCAGCCACATAGACTATTATTGAAGCGTAGAAGATGCTGGAGATTCCAAAGACTTCGCCGATGAATGCTGCTATAACGGGAGCTACAGCACCCATCAGACTACCCGGTAGGAAGAACAGGGCGTACCCGAGTCCCCTTTGGCTGGTTGGTGATAGCTTGGCGACGATGGAGGAGTTTGCCGCCATCCCGAGGAAGTTGAAGAAACCTGAGATTAGATACAGTGCAGTGAATGCGATGGTGTTGGGAATCACGAAGGCGAGACCTAGACAGATATAAGATAAAACTAGGACTCCGATGAGCCATCTCTTTTCCCCGAAACGGGAGGCTATGACGCCACCTAATGGTGCGGCGACCAGCCCCATCAGTGTGTTGCTCCCGTAGATGATGTTAGTGAGATCAGCGCTGATTCCCTTATTGTTAACCATGTAGATGGGGAGAAACGATTCGACCATGGATCTACCGATGGTTCTAATCCCCACGAAGACTAGGAACAGGAGTAGGCTGGTCGTTAACATGCTCCTGATGTTTTGTTTTTCCTCGCTCGCTGTTTGGGTGGCGGGTGTCATCTGGGCGTCTTCGGTTGGCTCAGTTTTTATACCGAAAACAGCGATGGCTCCCAGGATAACTGGGATGAGCCAGAAGAGGTAGATTTGCTGCCACCTGAAAGCCATGAGCCCCATTAAAATGCTCAGGGAGATGGGTCCGATGGCCATCCCGAAAGTGCCGCCGGCACCATGTATCCCTAGGGTTTTTGGTCTGTCGCTCGGGTTCACGAGCTTGGTGGTGAAGCTGTAGGCGGCTGGATGGTAGATGGTGGTGTTGATGGAGAGGAGGCTTATGGCTATTATGAACATCATTGGGCTGGATGCTTGGCTCGCTATCAGGGCTCCTAGGGCCGAGACCGCCATGCTTGCGAAGACCATCTTTCTCGCTCCGTATCGGTCCGAGAGGAGGCCCATGGGTATGGATAGGAGGGCCGAGCAGAGGGGCGGTATGGCGGCGATGATGCCGATCTGTTGTAGGGTGAGATTGAACTCCTCAGGCCTCATCAGGATTGGGAAGAGGGCGGAGGGCATCCTCTGAAAGACGTGGGTCAGGGCGTGTGTGAGGGTCATCACGAGGAGACCGTAGCTGAGGATCGATGCAGCTTTCTCCGTTTTACCTGTTTCCAATTAAGGTCCTCCCGAGATTCTTAGAAAGGGATTTTAGTTTCTATTTAAGGATATGCAGGGCCCTAAGGCTTAAACGGGTCTAGCTACGAATTCTCAGGTATGATCTCTCGGGAGGAATCTCTGGGTCTCGTGAAGAAGCACGTTAAGAACAGGAATCTCGTGAATCACATGATTGCGGTCTCAGCGATCATGAAGGGGATGGCGAATCATTTCGGTGAGGAACCAGCCCTTTGGGAGGCCGTGGGGATGCTCCACGATGTCGACTACGAGAGGACCAGCGATGACTTCCCCAGACACGGCCTCCTGTCTGCTGTGATGGTAGCGGATTATTTGCCCGAGGAGGGTCTAAAGGCCATCAGGGCTCATAACCCGATGACAGGGGTGGAGGCTGAGAGCAGGATTGAGATCAGCCTATTTTCGGCGGACGCCATCTCGGGGATGATCGTTGCCGGTGCTCTTGTGAGGCCGACCAGACTTGAGGGCATGAAGCCGAAGAGCCTGAGGAGCAGGATGAAGGATAAGTCTTTCGCGCGTAACGTGAGCAGGGAGAATATCATGAGGTGCGAGGAGATAGGGCTCGACCTGAATACGTTCCTCACGTTGAGCATCGAGGCGATGCAGTCGGTTAGCGACGAGATAGGGTTGTGAACTGTTTGGTGTCGAGGGCGGAGATCAGGAACAGGGTTATCAGGATCATTGCGGCTACACGGTTCCCTTTCGTGGATCAGACGAACTGGAGCGAGGATTATGTCACTATCACGAATGACTCCGGGAGGAGGGTCAGGGGAGTCTCGGGACCGTCTGGGTTTGTTTACCCGAGCATTGTGATCACGAGAGCGAACACGGATATTCAGGAGATCGGTGAGGTCGAGGGGGAGGACACCGTGACGGAGGCTCAGGTGGAGAAGTGGAGACTTCTCTCGGACAGTGCGGCGGTTGGGAGGCGGGTGAAGAAGTTCTTCCTGTATGTTCCTGAGGGTAAGGAGGAGGATGCATTGCGCCTGCTGGAGGATAATGGGATCGAGTACGATGGTTTGAGGACCTGGGCCGTGAGGGACGGGGGTCTGGTGATCACGCCCATCAGGACCCATGACACGCCCGAGGATCACAGGTGAAGGGCTAGGGTCAGGCCTCGTAGACGGTTTTTCCTCCGAGGATTGTTCGGAGCACCTTGGTTTCCTTGATGTCGTCCAGGGGACAGGTGAGGATGTCCCTGTCTACGACTATCATATCTGCGTGTTTTCCTGGCTCGATGCTACCTTTGATGGTTTCCTCGAATGTGTGGTAGGCGCCGTTGATGGTGTAGAGCCTGATGGCTTCCTCTCTGGTGATGCATTGTTCGGTGCCCATCTGGACGTTGTTCACCTCGGTTCTCCGGGCGATGGAGGCCCAGAGGCTCGGGAATGGGGGATAGGGCGTTACGGGGGAGTCAGTTCCCGAGGCCACGATGATGCCATTGTCTATCCAGGCCCTGTGGGGCTTGAGCCACTCGGATCTCTCGTGGCCCACGTTCTCGTAGTAGCTCTCCCCGAGGTAGTAGAGGAAGCTGGGTTGGGAGGCGACGGTGATCCCCAGGCGTCTGCAGGTCTCGAAGTTCTGTTCTGTGGGCTGGTAGGCGTGGATGATGGCGAATCTTCTCCCTTTGATGGGCTTGAGCTTGTCGGTCTCCTCGAATGCGTTGAGGACGATGTCCATGGCTTTGCCTCCGGCGCAGTGGACCCCCACCATCATACCCGCGAGGTTCCCGGCATCCACCCGTTTCTGTAGGTCTTCCTCGGGCATGGTGAGTATCCCGCAGTTGTCGGGGTCGTCCTCGTAGGGCTCCCTGAGGAGGGCTGTGCGCCCCCCGACGCCGCCGTCTATCAGGAGCTTGAGCCCCAGGAATCTCAGCAGGTCGTCGCCGTATCCCGTGGTCATTGGGAAGCCCATTATCCTGGCGGCGCTCTCCTCCGCCGATTCGCCCGTCACCCTCCCCCGGAGCATCATATTGACTCTGACTGTGAGCTTCCCCTCGGTGGCGACCTTCTGGTAGGCTCTCATGTCCAGGGGCTCTATGCCGGCCTCGATGACCCCAGTTATCCCGACCTCGCTGAATGCGTTGGAGGCCAGCTTGATTGCTTCTGCTGTCTGCTCCAGGTCCTGGGGTGGGATGTGCTGCCGTACCGGATCCATGGCGGGCCCCTCTTGGAGCAGTCCTGTGGGTTCGCCGTTCTCGTCTTTCACGATGTGGCCTCCTACGGGCTGGGGGGTGTCCTTGCTGACTCCGGCGATCTCCAGGGCTCTGCTGTTCACCACTGAGATGTGGCCACAGGTCCTGGTCAGCCATACGGGGTTCTCGGGGGACGTCTCGTCGAGGTCCCATCTATTCGGGTCCCTGTGGTCCGACAGTTTGGCTTGGTCCCATCCCCTCCCCAGGATCCACTCTCCGGGTTTCACATCCGAGGCTTTCTCCCTCACGGCGTCGGCTAGGTCTGATATCGATTTTATCGGCGGCGTCCTGCAGTTGATCTGGGAGAGGGCTATCCCAGTTCCCACCATGTGGAGGTGTGAGTCTATCAGCCCGGGGAGGACCATTTTTCCCGCTAAGTCGATCATTTCGGTCCCTGATCCTTTCCAGGTTTTCATCTCGGAGGTTGTGCCCACGGCGAGGATCTTACCGTCTTTAACTGCCACGGCTTCGAGGATGCTGAATTCGGGGTCGACCGTCACTATCTTCCCGTTGATGAGTAGCTGATCCGCCATCGCGTGATCTTGTGTCTCGGTCATTTCCAGATGCCTCATTAGAACTATGTGGAGGACATTTAATCTTTGTACATCTGGATCACCAGGTCAGGAATGTGATCTCTTTCACCAGGAGGTCTGGGATCATCCGGCGTCCATCCTTCATGAGCTCGATCAGTCCGAGACTCTCGAGGATCTTGAGGTCGTTGTAGACGTTTTTGACGTCTCTCCCGATGCTCGATGCGAGCTCGTTTATGGAGTCGGCGTTGTGCCTCGACATTTGGTCTAGGAGTTCGAGCCTCTTCGGAGTGAGCTTTGAGAGGTCTTTGGGTCCCAGGTCGAGGATGTCTTCGGTGAGGTAGTCGAATGCCTCGCCTTCGACGTAGGCCCCGAGAGCGTGTTCCATGGCCATCCATTCTACGTAGTCGTCGAAAGCCTCTTGGTCGAGGGCTTTTTCCGCGAATTTGTTTGAGACGTCGTCGAGGCTTGCTCCGAATTGTTTTTCGTATTGTTTTACTCTGTCGGTGACCTCAGTGAAGGGGATTCTTCTTACTATTCTGAGCCGCATCGCTATGATTATTATTGGTGTCTATGCCAAAAAAGTCTTATTATTCTCTCGGAGGATATCGGTTTTGGTCATTATGGACGTTCCTATTAAGAAGATTGACGACCTCACTTGGGAGGTGCCGGTGGAGTATAACCGGTATATGAGGGTTCCCGCTAGGATCTATGCTGACGAGACTCTCCTTGAGGGTATGAAGAGGGATGAGACTTTGTATCAGGGGATTAATATCACTCAGCTCCCGGGGATCCAGAAGTACGGCATCACGTTGCCGGATGGGCATCAGGGGTATGGTTTCCCTATCGGCGGGGTGGCTGGCTTCGATGAGGATGAGGGGGTCATCACGCCGGGGGGCGTGGGTTATGATATTAATTGTGGCGTCAGGTTGATGCGCTCCGATCTCACTTACGGGGAGGTTAAGCCCGTGGCCCGGGAGCTCATCGAGAGGATCTTTCAACTGGTTCCCTGTGGAGTTGGGGTGGGGAGTGATATTCGTCTCTCTGATCGTGAGCTTGCGAGAGCGGTCTCCGAGGGGGTGGACTGGGCTATCGGTAAGGGGTTCGGCTGGGCCGGTGACTCCGAGCATATGGAGGAGGGGGGCTGCATGGCGGAGGCGAATCCGGAGAAAGTCTCGCCTAGAGCGATGAAGCGGGGCTCGACCCAGTTGGGGACGCTGGGGGCGGGTAACCATTTCCTGGAGATCGCTCGCGTGAGGGATGTGTATGATGAGGGGACGGCGAAGGCGTTCGGTGTATCGGATCGGGATCAGATCGTTGTCTGGATTCATACGGGTTCTAGGGGTTTCGGGCATCAGGTGGCCTCGGATTATATCCGTGTGATGGATCGGGCTGTGAGGGATCATGGGATCCGTATTCCTGTGCGGGAGCTGGGGTGCGCCCCCCTGGGTAGCCGGGAGGCGGATGACTATTACGAGGCGATGAGCTGCGCGATTAACTGGGCGTTCCTGAATAGGCATATCATCATGCATCGCGTGCGGCAGGCTTTCGAGGAGGTGCTGGGGCGGTCTGCGGATGAGATGGGGATGAATCTGGTGTATGGGATGACTCATAATACCGCGAAGAAGGAGGAGCACGAGGTGGATGGGAGGCGGATGAATCTCATGGTGCACCGTAAAGGGGCTTCCCGGGCGTTCGGTCCTGGGAGGGATGATCTGCCCTCGGACTATAAGTCGGTGGGTCAGCCAGTGCTCCTGGTGGGGACGATGGGGACGGCGAGCTATCTGCTTGTGGGGACGGATCGGGGGGAGGAGATCTCCTTTGCGAGTACGGCTCACGGTGCGGGGCGGGTGATGTCGAGGACGGGTGCCCGTAGGCAGTTCGATGCTAAGAGCATCGTTCAGCAGTTGAAGCGTAAGGGGATCGTGGTGAAGGCGGCGAGTGGGCGGGTGGTGGAGGAGGAGAGTCCTGAGAGCTATAAGGACGTCCATAGGGTGGCGGATGTAAGTCACAGGCTGGGGATCGGGCGTAAGGTGATGATGTCCGTGCCCGTGGCTGTGGCGAAGGGATGATCTACCTGTTTTTGGGTTGACCTTTTATCCTCCTACCCGTTTCTTTGTTTGGTTGATTGTTTGTCTCTGAAGCCGTTTCTCTGGTTCACGTTGTATGAGCTGTTGAGGCTGGGTGCGGGGGTGAGGGGGGTGCGGGTCTCGACGGGGGAGCTCGCGGGGTTGATGGGTGTGTCTCAGCAGTCTGCGTCTCGGCGGTTGCGTTTGTTGGAGGGGTTGGGGTTGGTGGTGAGGCGTGGGGGTGCGGGGGGGAGCGTTGTCAGGGTCACGGGGGAGGGGTTGGGAAGGCTCGAGGAGGTCTTTTTCCGGTTGAGGGAGGGGCTTGAGGGGGGCGCCGGGGAGCTGGTGTTCGAGGGGGCGGTCTTCAGCGGCATGTTCCAGGGGAGGTATTACATCTCCCAGACCGGTTATCGGGATCAGATCCGGGAGTTGTTGGGGTTCGATCCGTTTCCGGGGACGTTGAATGTGCGGTTGGTGGGTGATTATCTGGAGTCGAGGCGGGTGTTGGAGGGTTGGCCGGCGGTGGTGTTGGAGGGGTTCAGGGTCGAGGATCGGGCTTTCGGGGGTGCTCGTTGTTATCGGGTGGTGGTGGGTGGGGTGGTGGAGGGGGCGTTGATCGTGGCGGATCGGACGGGGTATGATCTGTCGGTGATGGAGGTGATCGCTCCGGTGGGTCTGCGGGAGGCGTTGGGGCTGGAGGACGGGGACGTGGTGAGGCTGGTGTTCCCCGGTGTGGGGGCGGAGGGGGATCCGGGGGCGGGCTGAGGCTCGTCGGTCTTCCTCGTGCGTGGGGGGGTGTGGGTGTATCCCCCTGTTTTGGGGGTGTGTGTTTGGGGTTGTTTTCTCGGTCCTTTCGTTGTTTGGCGGGGTTTTCTGGTTTATTTTAGTATTGCATTGGTACTGGATAACCTCTGTTCTGCATGAATGGAACCTCTGTGGCTTGTGGAGTACACTCCTGGTGGGGCGTATTTTGGGTATGAATAAGTGCTCCTTTTGACATGATTCGATGGTGATCGGGAGGGGTTTCAGGTTCTTTTCGTCGTGGGGCGGTTTGTTCAGGTTCCGATGC